>JACKPC010000002.1:0-80000 GCA_024233835.1 Leptospiraceae bacterium | reverse complement strand
TTTAGATGGATTTGAGTTAAAAAAAGAACTAAAATCTTTTATTGAAAAGGTAAATATTACCACCTTTGTTCATACGAATAAAATTAGTAAAATTCCGGAAGATAATTTTTGTGATAATTTCCAAAACTATTTAAGAAAGAATGATAAGGAAAAGCATTTTTCATCCAAGATTTTTACTCACCTGAAGGATTGTAAATGGGATGGAAAAACAATAGATGGTTATACCCTTAAAAAAGAAGTTTTACGCTATTTCAGACACTTTAAATCGGCCTTAAGCCGACACTATCGAAAAAATCTGGCAGATAGCAAGCACTATGTTGCATATATCAAATATTATCCCGAGACAAAATCAGTAAAAGAAGTTGGATTCTCTTATATTGCCTATAGGGAATACATTCACCCTTCTTCGAAAATGCAAAAAGTTATTCTTTTTTCTGCTCTATTTATTATCCTATTTTTAGTTCCCCTTTTCTTTCATGGGAGCCTGGTGAAACCATTGAATAACCTGCTAAATGGAGTTGAAAAGGTAAATAAAGGGGATTTGAGCATTAAGGTTCCTATAAAAGTACATGATGAAATTGGTTTTCTCGCCGGTTCTTTTAATTCTATGGTTAGTTCTATTTTACACGCCAGAGTTCAACTGGAAGATTACGCAGAGAATCTGGAAGAAAAAGTAAAGGACAGAACCAAAGAAGTTCAGGAAAAAATGGAGGAAGTTCAAAAGCTAAAAACCCAGCAGGATGGAGATTATTTTTTAACTTCTTTGTTAGCAAAACCCTTGTATTTTAATGCTAATAAGTCCAGGGATGTAGTTACCCTTTTTTATATAGAACAGAAGAAGAAGTTTGAATTTAGAAATAGAAAGTCCGAGTTAGGTGGGGACATTTGTGTTACCGGGAATTTGCGCTTTGGTTCACCGGATAATTTTGAACAGTATACAATGGCTGTAAATGCGGATGCTATGGGAAAATCCATGCAGGGAGCCGGTGGTTCTCTGGTTATGGGTGTGGTTGTTAACTCGATTATGGCTCGTTCTGCCTCCAATCGAAAGATTCTGGAGATGAGTCCGGAAGAATGGTTAACAAAGACATATACAGAAATCAATTCTGTGTTTAAATCCTTTAGTGGGACTATGGCTATTTCTGCTACCATGGCTTTAATAAATGATAAAACAGGATGGATGTATTATTTTAATGCGGAACACCCATTTACCATTCTGTATCGAGATGGTATGGCAGCTTTTATTGAAGAAGAGCTGATGTTGCGAAAACTGGGCCTTGATTCCGAGTTTCCTTTCAAAGTTCAAAGTTTTAAATTGGAAAAGGGAGATGTAATTATCCTCGGTTCAGACGGGCGTGACGATCTTGATCTCGGAGAACAGAATGGGATTCGAAATATAAATACAGACGAAAAGCTTATTTTAGATGTGGTAGAAAAAGGAAAAGCTGACCTGGAAGAAATGGTAAAAGTATTAAAAACCAAGGGAAATTTAACCGATGATCTTTCTCTTCTTCGGATAGGGTTTCAAGAAAATGCAATCGAACAGGAAACCGAAAAACAGGAGAAGAGTATTTTACTCAGAAATGTTTATAATGAGACTCGTATGCTATATAAAGAAGGAAATATAGATAGAGCTCTGGATGTATTATCTCGGGTCTATACCTCAGAGGAAGGGAGTCAGAAACTGAGTAAAATCTACGGACTTTTAAGTTTTAAAGGGAAAGATTTTGAAACCGCTATCAAGGTTTTAAATGATTATATAAAGAAAGATCCAGATACCGAAGAGATGTGGTACTATCTATCTTTATCTTATAAGAAAATGGGATATTATCTGGAATCTTTGAAAGCCGGAGAGAAAGCCTATAACTTAAAACCTGATTCCGTTCGAAATCTTGTTAATTTATCTGACTTGTACCGTTTGAATGGAAAAATTGAAGATGCTTTTGAATACTCAAATAAGGTACTTGAACTGGATGAAAACAACGAAAAAGCAAAAAAATTATTAAAATTAATAAAGCGATCACGGGATAATTAAAAACTGTAGAAAGTTGCTGCATTACGATTTCATTTCCACTGTTGCAATCCTGCTACACTGTTGTAAAAATGATACAGCCTATATTTCCTATACACAGGGATTTAAAAAAGCAAATTTTCTTCTAAGTGGCCTTTCGAGCGTTTATACTGCAGTGTTTCGGATTTTTAAATGTACAGCAATAAAAAGGTACGCCCTTTGCAAGACTAAGAGAGAAAAGAGGTACATCAAATGACTGAAAAAACATACAGGAAAACTATCTCAGAAGAAATCCTACTGGAGGGGATTGGTCTACACTCTGGAAAAAAGGTAAGTTTGAGGTTAATTCCTGCTGAGTCTGGCACCGGTTTAATATTTTATACTATGGGAACAAGGTCCAGATCCAGAATTCCAGTTGCTCTTGATTATGTCGTAGATACTGCGAATGCGGTAACCCTCGGTGATGGTCAAACCATCATACAGACTGTTGAACACCTACTGGCTGCCCTGCACACTCTTGGAATAACCGACTTGATTATGGAAATTGATTCAATTGAAATTCCTATTATGGATGGATCATCAATTCCTTTTATTGAGGCTTTAAAAACTATTAAATTAATTGAATTTACTGAGGAACTTGAACCTATAAAAGTTCATAATCCCATCTGGGTAGTTGATGGGGACAAGTATATTATTATACTTCCTGATAATGAATTAAAAGTAACCTATAATATTGATTTTAAGCACCCATTACTAAAGGGACAGAGCTATACAACTAAAATTAACCGAGATATTCTGATAAATCAAATTTTACCTGCAAGAACTTTCGGATTTCTGAAGGACGTTGAGGCTTTACAATCCAGGGGTCTTGCTCTGGGTGGTTCATTGGACAATGCAATTGTTCTGACAGAAGACAGTTATTTAAATGAGAGTTTGCGGTTTGATAATGAATGTGTTCGTCACAAAATTCTTGATTTAGTGGGGGACTTATCTATCACAGGAAGACCGATAATCGGTCATATAATTGCTTCGAAAGCCGGACATGCTCTGGATGTTTCTATGGGTAAGTTACTTATGAGCCGTATAACCGGCAATGAAATCACCAAGTATAGAAGTCGCAGAGTTTATGATGACAAAAAAAAACTTCAAACCTTCACATCCTATAAAGAAAATGCTTATATAGCTTGATCATAATAAATCTCTAAGATTTTTCCAAAGTAAAACAGGCGAATCGTTAATAGCTTGCCTGTTTTCTTGTTTAAAAAATAAAAATTCGCTTTACGTAAAAATCCTAAAACGGCTTATTTCCTATATTACCTTATAAAAAGATGAAATGAAGAATTCTCGTAGAGTTTATAAAGGACTTGCAGCCTCGCCCGGAAAGTCATATGGAAAAGCATTGAAAATTACTTCCGGTAATCACCTGATTCTTCATTCTCATATTACAGAAAAAGAAATTCCCATTGAGTTACAGAAATTTGATTTTGCTGTAAAGAAAGCAAAGAAGAGCCTCGACTATGCTATAAATAAATTCAGTAAATTCTTAGATAAAGATATTTTAGAAATTATTACAGCCCAGGCTATGATGCTACAGGATCCTACATTGATAAATGGTGTTAATGAAAGGATTAAGAAAAATAATGAAAACGCTCCTCTGGCTCTTTATCATGTGATTCAGTCAATCTGTGATAAAATGTCAGAAATTGAAAATCAGTATCTGCGGGATCGGGTTCAGGACATTCGAGAAATTGGAAAAATTATTGAGGATAAGTTAATCAGTAAAAAAGACGATTCTATGGCTCTGTCTTCCTTGAAAGATGAAGTGATTGTAGTTGCAACGGAATTGAGCCCTATACAACTCATCCATATTAATAAAGAAAAGGTAATCGGTCTAATAACCGAAAAAGGAGGAACTACAGGACATCTCGCTATATTGGCCAGAAGTTATCAGATTCCTGCTATTGTCGGTGTTAATCGTCTTTTAGAAGATCTTGAGGATGAAGAAGAGATTTTTCTTGATGCGGAAAAAGGGGAAGTTATACGGAAGCCCTCTAAAGAGAAAATTCAATCCCTGATTAATTATCAGACCATTAAGAAAGATAGTCTTACGGATGATAGGGAAACTCTCACTTCCTGCGGTCAGCGAATATTGTTAAAAATAAATGTTGATAATGAAGTAGAAGACTGTGCTACCGGTTTAAATCTAAATGCCGATGGGGTTGGTTTATACAGAAGTGAATCTATGCTATTTCGCTTCATAGGGCATACTCCGGGAGAAGAAGAGCAGTTTCAAATTTATAGAAAATTAGCAGAGGGAATGAAAAAGAAACCGGTAATTATTCGAACTTTTGATCCGGGGGCTGATAAATTAGGAATGGGAGAAAGGGAGGAAAATCCATTTTTAGGAAATCGCGGAATTCGTTATTGTCTGAGAAATGAAAAGTGGTTTAAGAAGCAGCTTCGAGCTATCCTCAGGGCTGCTGCTTATGGAGATGTCTCCATTATGCTTCCTATGGTTTCCCATCCATCTGAGGTCAAAGTTACAAAAAAAATAATTGAGGATTGTAAAAATGAATTAAGATCCAGGGGCCTCGTCTATAAACCTGTGAGAGTCGGTATAATGTTAGAAACTCCGGCAGCAGCTTTTTCTGTAGATATTTTTTTAAAAGATGCAGATTTTTTTTCTGTTGGAACCAATGATCTTTTACAGTATACAGTAGCTGTAGACAGGAATAATCCGAATTTAGGTGATATTTATAATAATTTACATATAGCTTTTTTGAGAATTCTGAAAAGAATCCTTGATGTTGCCAATGGATTTAAAATACCGATAGGAATTTGTGGAGAGATCGCTTCTAATTCTGCTTTCATTCCTTTGTTATTGGGCCTTGGTTTTCGGGAATTTTCGGTCTCTCCTCCTTTTTTAAAATCTGTAAGAAATGCCATTCGAAATATTAGTTTAGAGGAATCTAAAAAAATTGCGGAAAAGGTGGTATTTCTTTCAGAAAAAGAGCAGTATCGACAGATAAATCGCCTGCTTACCTCCTATCTTTCAAATTCTACCTTTCATAAAAACTAAGATGTAAATAATTTTCTCCTTGTAATTATTTCGCCTGCCTTCCATGATTCTGCTTATGAGTAAACTGCGTTTGGCTCTGATAGGTGTTGGTATTATGGGGTACGGAATATCTTTAAACCTCAAAAATTTAGGATATGAATTGCGCCTTTATACTCGCAATTCTGGAAAAATTACAGACCTGGCCGATGCCAATACTGTAATCTGTAATACTATAGCAGAAGCCTGTACCGATGCTGATGTTACTCTTATTTGCCTTACGACAGATGATGTTGTGAGAAAAGCTTTTTTTCTGGAAGGTATCCTGGAAAAAACTGGTTCCTGCATTATCGATTTTGGAACTACATCCCCGGAATTAACCCGGGAAATGAATCTTGCTGCTCAGAAATTAGATAAGCTTTTTATTGATAGTCCTATGACGGGTAGTAAAAATGCAGCCAGGGATGGTAAATTATTATTGATGTTGGGTGCTTCAGAAAGCTCAATTGAGCCATATCGAAGTATTTTTGAAGCTATTGCCAAAAAAGTTGTTTATTGTGGAGAAACAGGCTCCGGTCAAAAAACGAAGATAGCTCTTAATTTGCTTCAGGCGGAAATGTTGCAGGCTTATATTGAAGGTTTAATTTTAGCTGAGAAAAACGGGATAGATAAGCAAATTTTTTATGAGGTAATAATGAATTCGGCGGCAGCTTCCGGAATGGCAGAATTCAAATTAAATCATATTTTTAAAGGAGATTACTCTCCACATTTTTCTTTAGAAAATATGAATAAGGATTTGAACCACGCTTTAAATTTAGCTTCTAAGTTAAACATTCATTTATCACAAGCCCGTTCTTTGAAAAATGTATATGATACAGGAATGAATTTATGTCCCTCTGAGGATTTTTGTAGTACCTATCGGGTAAATCGATTTTTTAATGGGGAAGGGGAAACATTTTGATTCGTAAACTCCATGGCCTGGTAGAGAGTATCGATGTTGGTAGTATATTAGTAAATGTAAATGGAGTTGTATATGAAGTTTATATTCCCTACCGAACATATGAAAAATTGAAAGATGAAAAAAAAGTTTCTTTACACATTTTTCATTCTATTACGGAGAGAGGGCAAAAACTATACGGGTTCGTTGAGGATAGAGAACGAGCACTTTTTCAATTCATGAAATCCTTAAATGGAATAGGGGAAACTACTGCATTAAGAGTCATGTCCTATCTTGGAATAGATGATTTACTCAGGGTGATTAAAGAGGAAAATAGGGCTTTACTTGAAAAGATTCCTAAGATTAAAGGGAAAACCTCTGAAAAAATAATGTTTGAATTAAAGCAGAACATAAAAAAGTTTCAGGATTTCTTTTCTTATGAAAATGAAAATCCGGATGAAGAACCCGGTCATGAGCTTACAGTACTTGCTCTAATGAAATTAGGTTTCGACGAAAAAACAGCCAGGAGTGAAATAAATAAAATTTTAAAAAATAAAGCGATAGATGATCCGGCAGAAATAATTAAAGAAGTTTTGAAAGTTACTTGAGGATAGAGATTTTAAATATTGCAAATGAACTCGAGTATTATCAAAAGCATTCAAAATAATACCCTGTATAGAGGATCCTGGCTTTTAAGCATTGAAGGCCATTTAAAAGAAATTGATCTAATTTATCAAGAATTTTCCGGCTATATAATTGAAGAACTTTTAGATGGACAATTAAAGTATATTTTTTCTGATTCTACATTTTTTCAATTTAAAGATTATATTCAAAAAAGAGAAAATACAGATTTTTATACCCGTCATATTTTAAAGAATAAATCTGAAGTACGGCTTCTATCCTATATTTCTTTCTTTCCTTCAAGTGGTTTATGTACTATCAATTTCTATAATGAAGATAAAATTGATATTGATAAAAAAGAAACTACCTATTCTTCCGAACGAAAGAGTATTATACCTGATTTTACAGAAAAAGAAAATTTGTATTCCTGTGAGGAAAGGTTACTGAAAGAAAAGAAATTTTATCAGGAATTACTAGAAAATATAACAAGTGGAATTGTAGTTTTTAATAAACAGTTTGAATATGATTACATAAACCCTGGAGAGATTCGTGATAAATTTTTAAGACAAGAATTAATAGGTAAATCTAATTTAGAATATTGTAAAAAAATTGAAATTGATACAAGTATAGCATTACAAAGAGAGGTATATTTAAAAGAAGCACTTTTAAATAAAGAGAACTTAGAGTTTGAAGAAGAAATATTGTTCCCCGGTAAAAATGAATCACAATATTTTATTCGTAAAATTAGTCCGATTCTCAATGAAAGTAATGATGTTATTAAACTCCTGATGTATGGTACTGAAATTACCTATAGGAAGAAAGCTGAAAAAGAAATTGAATATATAGCCAATCATGATTCTTTAACAGGCTTAGCAAACAGAAGAAATTTATACTTCTTTATGAGTCAGAGGTATAAAGAATATAAAAATTTGCATTCGAAAAATGTTATGATGCTAATTGATCTGGATCGCTTTAAAACAATCAATGATTCTTTAGGACATATAACGGGTGATTTATTAATTCAGTCTGTAGCAAAACGTTTATTGGCAATTTTTAGTAATTTTCCTGGAACAAAAGTATTTCGTTTAGGAGGAGATGAGTTTATAATTGTTCTTTTTGAACTTAAAAAGGAACACATAGAGCTTGATTATGCTAATAAGATAATTGAAGTATTTCGAAAGCCTTTTTTATTAAATGAACATGAACTTTTTATCGGAACAAGTATAGGGATTAATTACTTTGATAATGCGGATTTAAAAAATCTGGATGAAATTATAAAAAATGCTGATATTGCTATGTATAATGCTAAAGCTTCCGGTAGGAATACTTATAAGATTTATACAAATACTATGGAAAATATAAATGCAACATTATTAAAGTATGAAACTGAAATTTATCGAGCTTACCAAAACAAAGAATTTGTTATCTATTACCAGCCGAGAATAAGTGCCTTTGATAAGGTTACTATTATCGGTGCAGAAGCGCTTTTGCGCTGGAAGAAGAATGATAATTTGATTATTTACCCTTCTGAATTTATCGATGTTGCTGAAAATGCAGGTATACTTTTAACAATAGGGAACGATTTAATTTTTCAAGTCATGAAAGAATTCCAAGCACTGATCGATGAATGTGGCAAAGAAGATTTAATATTGGCTATAAATATTAGTAGAAAACAATTTTATCAGGAAGGATTTCCCGAGCTTATATTTGAAGCTTTAGAGGAAAGTAAGTTTAAGAGTAGTAATCTGATAATTGAAATTAAAGAGAACACGATTATGGATATTCCGGAAGAATCTAGTTTAATATTAAATAGAGTTTGTGGAATGGGGATCCGTATTGCTATTGATGATTATGGTTCCGGGTATTCATCGCTCAGTCAGATAAAAAATTATCCAATACATATCATTAATATTGGAAGAAGTTTTATTAAAGAAGTAATGGAAAATTATCAGGATGCTGCGATTACCACTTCCATAATTACTATGGCAAAAAGTCTTGGGATGAATGTGCATGTAGAAGGAATTGAGAATGAAGAACAGGTTGACTTCATACAATACCTTAAAGCCGACTCTTTACAGGGGTTTTATTATCAGCCGGCGATTGAAATTAAGAAGTTTGCAGAAATGATTAAAGACTGATTTGAAAAATTTTAATTGTATTTTATAAGGCAAGAAGATATTGTAAATATCTGAAAAATTCATTGAACTATATATTCAAGGAACATCAAAATTTATGTTGGAACTAAACAATTTCAAAATTCTTGAAAAATTAGAACTGGGAACCTCGGTGGAAATTTATAGAGGAGAGAGTGAGAAAGATAAGACTCGAGTCATTATAAAAAATGCTCCGATTAAAGACGATTATAATCCGATTATTTCCAACTTAAAGAATGAATATAACATATTAAAAATTATAAGTTCAGAAAAAATCCTGAATGCAGAAGATTTTATCGAACATGAACATGGTTATGCACTGGTTTTGGAAGATATACAGGGAGTTTCCTTAAAACAGTTTTTAAATGGGAAACCAATGGAGATTGGACATTTTCTTGAGGTGGCAATTCGTTTAACTGACATACTGGAAGAAATACATAAGAAGAAAATAATACATAAGGATATAAAAACCAGTAATATTATTTATAATCAAGAGAGGGATGAGGTAAGGATAATTGATTTTGGAATATCCACAAGATTGAATCGGGAAGATGCTAATCTTACTGCACCTAATGTTTTAGAAGGCAGCATACACTACATATCTCCTGAACAAACAGGACGAATGAATCGTAGTATTGATTATAGATCTGATTTTTATTCTTTAGGTGTTACTTTTTATGAAATGCTAACCGGTGAAGTTCCTTATGAAAGTGATGATCTTTTAGAGATGATACATTTTCACCTGGCTACAATTCCGGTACCTCCCAGTAAACAAAATTCAAAAATACCGGAAGCAATTTCAGATATTATAATGAAGTTAATGGAAAAAACAGCCGAGAAGCGTTATCAAACAGCCCGCGGACTCAAGTATGATTTAGAAATATGTAAAGAGGAATATAGTAAGAATAAAGAAATAAAAAAATTTGATTTAGGCAAGAAAGATATAACAGATGAGTTTAAAATTCCACAGAAATTATATGGTAGAGTGAAAGAAGTGGAAGAACTTATAGAAAGATTTGAAAATGCTAAATTAGGGAAATATACTGAGCTTATGCTAATAGGAGGATACTCCGGTATTGGGAAGTCAGCCCTGGTGAATGAAGTTAATAAGCCAATTACTCGTGCTAAAGGATACTTTTCTTCAGGAAAGTTTGAGCAGTATAATAAGAATTTACCATTTAGTGCTATTATTCAATCTTTTAATAGATTAATACGGTTAATACTAACCGAGACTCCTGAACAAATTACTATATGGAAAAGAGAAATTTTAAAGGCAGTCGGAAATAATGGGCGAGTTATCACAGATGTGATTCCTGAACTTACTTATGTAATTGGAGAGCAACCAGAAGTAGCGGAATTAGGTCCTCAAGAGAATGCAAACCGATTTAACATGGTTCTCTTAAATTTTATAAAAGTTTTTGCAAATAAGGATCATCCCCTGGCAATTTTCTTGGATGATCTTCAATGGGCAGACGGAGCTTCACTAAACCTTATAAAGAAATTGCTTGAAGGTGATGGAGTAAAATACGTTTTTATAATATTAGCATATAGAAACAATGAAGTCGATCCCAATCATCCATTTTCCATGTTGATAGATGAAATAAAATCAAGTGGTTTTACACCGGGTGAGATTATGCTTCAACCTTTAGATGAAGTTAGTATAAGAAGTTTGCTAAAAGACTCTTTAAATAGAGATGATAGTTCACTTCAGACCATAACTGATGTAGTTATAAATAAAACGGGTGGAAATCCATATTTTGTTGTGGAACTTCTAAAGCGATTGGCAAGGGAAAGGATACTTGAATTTGATTATGAATCGTCTTTTTGGAAATGGGATACAGCTAAATTAAAAGATATTAAAATATCTGACAATGTTGTAGAACTATTATTAAATCGAATAAAAGAACTTGATCCGAATATTCAAAAGATATTACAATATGCCTCCTGCATAGGTGATGAGTTTGATCTTTATACACTTCGTTCTATATCAAAGTATGAATATAAAGAATTGGTTACTTATTTAATTGAATTGATAAAAGAAGAATTTATTTTATCTTTTAAGGATAGTTATAGATTATTAGAATTATTAGAGCGTCTTAAAGGAAAGCAGGAAAAAATCAATGAGGCCTGTGCCAGAAGTTTTTATAAGTTTCAACATGATAGAGTACAGCAAGCCAGCTATGAGACTCTCGATAAACAAAAGAGAGCCAAATTGCAGCTTGAAATAGGCCGCTTTTTGACTCATAATTTGGATGAAAAAACTCGTATCGAAAAAGTTTTTGACATACTCAATCATTATATAGAAGGTCGAGAGTTTATAGTTGAAGAAAAAGAAAAAGAACAGTTTATTTTCTTTAGTATCAAAGCTGCAAGTAAAGCTAAAGATGCGACTGCATATCATTCAGCATTAAATTATCTTCATTATGCTATGGAGTTTTTTAATGATTCCTATTGGGAAACGGATTATGAAAGAACTCTTGAATTACATAAGCTTTTGGCTGAGTTAGAATACTTGAATGGTCATTTTGAAGTTTCTGAAAAAATCATAAAAACAGTAATTCAAAAAATACAAAAACCATTAGATAAAGCAGATATTTATTCTTTAATGATACCACAATATCTTGTAACCTTTAAGTATCATGAAGCTATAGAAGCGGGTATTCAAGCCTTGCATTATATCGGGCTAAAGATCGAACTTGATAATATAAATAAACAAATAAATATCTTACGAGAAAAGTTTGAAAAGTATAACACAGAAGAAGATTTTGAAATACTATATAATATCCCTGATATGAAAGATGCAGAAAAAATTGTAGCAATAAAAATTTTAAATAATATATCTCCGGCTTCTTATCTTGCGGGAAAAAGTGATTTATATACCCTTATTGCTATGAAGAGAATTGAGTTATCCCATGAGGCCGGTAATCATCCTTTTTCATCTCTTGGATACGTAGAATATAGTTTAACCTTAGCTGCATCAGAAAAATATTTACAGGCATATAAATTCGGAAGCCTGGGTTTTCGTTTAAGTAAGAAATGGGATATGCATTCTTTCTTTCAAAAGACAAGTTCCTGCCAGGTTTATGCAAATTTTGTTTATCCCTGGGTTAAGCATATGGATGGCGCAAATCGAATCAATTTGGATGGATATGAAGCTGGGTTAAACTCCGGTAACTTTATTTATGCTTCGTATATACTATTAAATATTCCATTGAATCATTTTTATCAGGGTAAAAAATTAAAAGATATACAGTCTAAAATTTTAGATTATCTTCAATTTACAGAGAAAAACAAAGAAGACCTATCTACTAATTCTTTAATGGCAACGGGGCTTGCTGCACAATGTCTTATCGATTCTGAAAATGAAATTGAAAATGTAAAGTTTCATAATATAACAAATTCAGAATATAATGAAAGTCGATTAAAATCGAATGATTTCTGGAGTATCTGTTTAATTGAGACTTTAAAAGCGGAAGTTTTTTATATTTTGGGTATGTATGAACAAGCTGAGAAATCAATTTTAGCTGCTGAAGCTTATCTGGGTTATATGCCTGCTCTAACTTCTATTATTTCGACCCATGCCTTTTTTAAAGCTCTGATTCTTTTAAGGAAGATTAAAATTTTAAAAGGGAAAGAAAAAAAAGAAACCTGGAACATTATTAATGGAACCTTAAATAAATTGAAAATCTGGGCTGAAAATTGTAAAGAAAACTTTGAGCATAAGCGTTTAATTTTAGATGCTTGTATAAAAAGAGAAAAAGGAAAGCTATACGAATCTCATGCAGCCTTTGATGAGGCCATTCGTGAAGCTAATATTAATAAATATATACACCTTGAGGCCATGGCATACGAAGAGGCATCAGAGCTTTTAATAAGTAATAATCGCAGGCAGTTAGGAAATTATTATGTACTTGAAGCATTAAAGAAATATGATGAATGGGGAGCGCATAGGAAACTTAAAAAACTTGTCGCTGAATTTCCTATATATAGTTCCATGATTGAAAAGAAAACCGGAACTACTATGGGAACTGCATCATCAATGACGACTTTACAAACCGGTCAAACCTTAGATTTACAAACTGTAATCAAAAGTTCCAGTGCTATTTTAGGAGAAGTTAAATTAGAGAATTTAATAAGAAAAATAATGGAGTATGTCACAGAAAATGCCGGAGCACAAAGGGGCTTGTTAGTATTAAAGAAAGGAAAAGCTCTGAGTGTGGAAGGAGAATATGATACTGCAAATAAAGGTAATCTGAAAAGTTTTAATTCGATCCAACTATCAGATTATCAACATATTCCAAAATCCATAATATATTTTGTAGAAAGGACAAAAGAATCAATATTGATTTCTAATGTTGAGGACGATGAAAAATTTAGCAAAGATGAATATATTATTAGCAACAAATGTAAATCCATACTTTGTTATCCCATAATAAAACAGGGAGAACTGAAAGGAATTTTTTATCTGGAAAACAATTTGTCTGAAGGGGCTTTTACTCCGGACAGGATGAAAGTTGTAGACATACTGGGTTCTCAGGCGGCTATTTCTATCGATAATGCAAACCTATATGAAAACCTTGAACAAAAAGTTCAGGAGAGAACAGAACAATTAGCTCTGGCAAATGAAGAGTTAGAAGAAAAAAATAGACATATAACAGATAGTATAAATTACGCAAAAACAATTCAGAGTGCGATTCTACCATCCAAAACAGCCATTAAAAACGTAATAAGAGATTTTTTTGTTTTATTTAAACCGAAGGATATTGTTTCTGGGGATTTTTTCTGGTTTACTCAACACGATAATTATAAATTTTTTGCTGCTGTTGATTGTACAGGACACGGAGTTCCCGGTGCATTCATGTCTATGATAGGGACTGCATTCTTAAACCAGATTGTAAATGAAAAAAAGATCTATGATCCGGCTCAAATCCTTGAAAGTTTAAATGAAAATGTACGTCTCGCATTAAAACAGGATAGGGATGATGCTACCAGGGATGGAATGGATATGTGCCTGGTTCGAATAAGTGACATAGAAAAAACAATAGTATTTTCTGGAGCCAAGCGGCCTTTATATGTGAAAAAAGGAGATTCTGAAATTGAAACCATTAAGGGAGACAGAGACTCAATTGGTGGAAAGCAAAAAGGTGATGCAAAAACCTTTTCCAACTATGAAATAAAAATCCCGGATAATGAAAGACTGGTTTTATATTTAACTACAGATGGATTTGGTGATCAACCTGATTGTAATCGAAAAAAAGTAGGAAGTCGATTACTAGTAAGTCTTTTTGAGGAGTATTCCTCTCTTGATGGAATCGCGCAGAGGGACAAACTGGAACAGTTCTTAAATAAATACACGATTGCTGTGGATGAAGAGGGTAAAGAAATCAGGGAAGCCCAAAGGGATGATATTACAGTTTTAGGAATCATCTTATGATTAGCTATATTTTTATTTACATTATTTAAGCTTATAATACAAAGGATACAGAATATGCCTATTGCCGATCAATTATACCAACAGTACCAGGAAATCCAGAGTTATAGGTCTATCTTTTATTTTAAAGGCAGAATGTCTCAGGAAATTCTTGGGGAATTAGGTTCTATGATAAAATCATCATGGAGCAATGAGAGCAATATGAGGAGAATGTTTGCAGTTTTTATAGAGTTAGCTCAGAATATTCTTCATTATTCGGCTGAAAAAATACATGATGAAACCGGACGGGAAAATGGAGTAGGCATAATCATCCTGAATGAAGAAGAGGATGTATTTCGATTTCATTCGGGAAACCTGGTTCATACCCAAAAAGCGAATGAGCTTATTG
The DNA here is from genome assembly GCA_024233835.1 of Leptospiraceae bacterium. NCBI lineage: Bacteria > Pseudomonadati > Spirochaetota > Leptospiria > Leptospirales > Leptospiraceae > Leptospiraceae bacterium. The sequence continues at coordinate 65,404 of JACKPC010000002.1, read as the reverse complement.
AAAAGTGTAAGTTCATTAACTCCTTAGATAAAGATGAGCTTAGAAAATTATACAAAGAAAAGATCAAGGGAAGTCGACCGGAAGATAGCAAAGGTGCAGGTCTGGGCTTTATTGATATGGCAAGAAAGTCAGACAGACCTTTGGGTTTCAAACTTGATCCGATAGATGAGGAATATTCTTTTTTTACCCTTTCCGTATGTTTTGAAAAGGAAAAATAAATTATGGAAAAGATTCATATACAACAAACAAAAACATCCCCTGAAATAGTTTTGGATCCTGAAACCGGCACAGCTAGTATTAGCGGTGAATCTTATCCGGAAAATGCGATGGAATTCTATGAGCCTGTATTCAAATGGTTAAAGGAATTTACTCAAACAGGTAAAAACCTTGAATTTAAATTTAAATTAAATTATTTTAATACAAGTTCTTCAAAGTGTATTATGGATATTCTGGATGAGTTAGAAGAATATCATAATGATGGTGATGGTGAAGTCAAAGTCAAATGGCTTTATCAGGAAGATGACGATGATATGCAGGAAAGCGGAGAAGAATTTGCTGATGATCTGGAGCTTCCTTTCGAATTGGTTGCTTATTCGGAAGATTAATACGGACTTCTTTTCATGAATGAAAAGAAACCAATACCTTCGGTATTTGAGGAAGAGTATAGTAATTTAAAACGATTCAAAGATAATATCGAAAATGGAAATTTATCTTTTGAAGACTTGCAGCGAGAGTATGTCGGTATGGGAAAAGCCTATGAATCTCTGCTCCGGCTCTCCAATAAACTGCTCAAAATAGGTGATTCTACTCAAAGACACCTTGTCAGAACCAAAGAAGAACTTAAAACGACTAATGACGAACTGGAAGCTGCCTTTAAAAATTTAAAGGCTCTCAGTCAAATAGGTCAATCCATAACTTCTACTCTTGAAACCAGGGAAATTATTTTTTCTGTTTATAATTACATCAAAACTATTATGTCAGTAGACATTCTGGCTATCGGTATGTTTGAGCCCGACAAAAATATAGTGAAGTACAGGATCTGCATTAAGGATAATGAGTTTCTTCCTTCTCTGGTAAAGGACTCCCTGGATGAGGATAATCTTTCTGCAATGTGTTTCCATAAAGAAGGAGAAGTAATCATAAGAAATGTTGATGCCGAATATCCTCAATATGTTGATGGTTTAATCTCTCAATGGGGTGAAAAAACTGTTTCTCAGGCTTATTTTCCATTAAAAGTTGAAAAACGATTTATTGGAGTACTTGCTTTACTCACTTATCAAAAGTGCAGAATTAGAGAAACTGATCTGGATATACTTCATTCTATGAGTTCTTATATAGGTATTGCTATAGATAATGCAAACGCCTATAGGGATATTAAAAGGAAGAATGCCCAGCTCAAGACTAACCTTGAAAAAATTAACGAATTGAATGAGAACCTGGGAAAAGAGCAGGAAAAATCTGAAAGACTCCTCTTAAACATATTACCGGAGAAGATTGCCAAAAGGTTGAAATCAGGTGAGGGGGTGATTGCAGATCATTTTTCAGATGCAATCGTTTTATTTGCTGATATTGCCGGGTTTACCGTTATGTCCTCCAAAATTGCTTCTCCGGATGAGTTAGTGAAAATATTGAACGAAATTTTTACTCGTTTTGATGGAATTGCCAATCACTATCAACTGGAAAAAATTAAAACAATAGGTGATTGCTATATGATGGCCGGAGGAATTCCGGAACCGGGTGCTGAGTGTGCCGCTCGAATGGCAAATGCAGCTCTTGAAATGATAGAGGAATTTGTATCTTTAAAACAGGAATTACAGTTAGATGTTAATTTGAGAGTAGGTATTCATGCCGGGTCTGTTGTAGCTGGAGTTATTGGAAAGAATAAATTCGTCTATGATCTCTGGGGAGATACTGTGAATACGGCTTCAAGAATGGAATCTCACGGAATGCCTGGTAGGGTTCATTGTTCCGAAGCTGCTTTTTTACGATTAAAGGACTCTTTTCATTTTGAAGATAGGGGAGTTATTGAAGTTAAGGGGAAGGGTCCCATGCATACCTATTTTCTGCTCGGAAAAAAATAGATATAGTAGTCGATTCGCCGGTAGATTACTACTAAAAATGTTTTTTAAAAACGGGTTTTTCTCTCTTTTTATTCCGCCGTACTTCAAAATGTAAGTGAGGACCTGTAGATTTGCCTGTCGAACCTACTTCTCCAATTTTTTGACCCCTCCTGATTTTTTCACCGGGTTTTACCAGGATTTTACTTAAATGACCGTATCTGGATTCATAACCGAGTTTATGCGATAAGATTATCAGTTTTCCGTATCCACCTTTTTTTTGGGCGAGTAAAACTTTTCCTTCGGCAGAGGCATAAACAGCGGTTCCTTTTTTGGCGGCCAGATCGATTCCTCCATGAAAAGTTTGTTTTTCAGAAAAGGGATCTTTTCTTTTACCGTAATTTGAGCTCAATCTACCTCCGATTAAAGGCTTTGAAAAGCCAAAACCATAAAAATAGGATTTCTCTAGCTTTGTAGGTGGAAGACCCGGGACAAACCAGCGGGAATTTGTAGGTTCATAAAGAATAAAATTTTCAGGAATTTTATATTTTCTGGAAAGAAGATCCTTATTTTTATTTCCTTTTTTTAAACCGGTATTTAAGTAGGAACCTCTCATATTGGGTATTAAAAGCTTCATTCCGGGGTAAATATCGTGGGGGGAACTGAGAGAATTAACCGAAGCAAGAGTATCTAAATTCATCCCGGTGCGGGCCATAATGTAAAAAAAATTATCTTTTTTTCCTACTATATACAAGTAAAATTGAAGAGGAATCAGCTCATCCCTTTCAGAAGGAAATTTCTTGCGAGAAATTTTTAGATTATGAAAGATTTCACTTCTTAATCTCTGTAAAATCGGATTCTTATAATCTAAATTACTTAGCTGAATAAGTTCTCCGGAAAAAAGATGACTATTTAAAATGGAGAAGGTTAAAAGTAGAAGAACTCGATGGAAAAGAAATTTCATAGATGCTTATCTTATATTCGGACATAAACTAGTATTAACCAGTCTCAAGAAAAAAATCGTGACTACAATAAGGGTTTGAAAAATCTGTATTGTACATGTTTGATAAATTGTTTTCTCGCAGGAATGCGACTCCTATTTATGTTATCTTTTCGATTCATATTTTATTAATACTTGTTTCTACTTCCTTCCTGGTAATCATACAGACACGTGTGATACAGCAGGCTGTTATGCATGATTATCTGAAAGTGGAAGAATTGGAGCCTCAGGTTCAGGATAAAAGCAGTTCTGAGATTTTCTCCATGATTCTTAAAAGGGCTACTGAAGTCGAAAAAGAATTAAATGCGAAAATCACGGAAAATAAACATTTTATTATTGAAGAGTATAATCGGATCGTTTTTCAAAAGAGACACTGGCTGCTATTTCTTAACAGTGCCGTCTGGTTTCTCTGTCATATTCCTCTGGCCTATTATATTATCTACAGAAGGTTAGGGATAAGGATTCGAGGAATTTCCGATGATTTTAAACCGGAAAAAATAATTCTGGGAATTTTTATGGGAATGCTGGTTTTTATTGCGGTCAGTTTATTCTCCTTATTCTTGCATCTTGTAGGACTTAAAGTACCAAGCATAGAATATCAGGCGATATTACTCAAAAGCATTTATGGAAATCGCTCTTTACTCCTCTGGTCTCTGTATTCAGTAGCTTTACTTACCGGAATCATAGAAGAACTTTATTTCCGAGGGTATTTACTGAGACACTATGCAGAAGAAAAGCAGCCGAGGCTTGGACTCTGGATAACTTCCATTATTTTTGGTTTCATGCACTATGCACCTGGCACTTCTCCGGTATCTATTCTAATTCTGGTATTTGTAGGGTTTATTTTTGGTTATGTTTATCTAAAATCCAGGAATATCTGGGCCTCAATTTCTGCCCATGTTACCTTCAATGCTATAGGTTTGATTGTTGCCTATTTCTTTGGAGATAAATTGGAGAAACTTTCATGAAGCTATTTTTTCTCTTAGTTTTTTTTCCATTATGGCTTTTTTCAGCTGAGGTTTTGGAATCACCTTTCAACTACGAAGATACAAACTATAAGGTTATGCAGCTTCTGCAAAAAGTAACGAATCAATCTTTTACAAAAGAAGAAAAAACGCAGGGCTTCGATTATAGATACAGTTGTAAGTGGTATTCTCCGTTTACCTTTGATGTATATATTGGTAGATATAAAAAGGATTCCACCAACTCAATTATACGGATAGAAGCAGATGAAACGGGAGAAGAGAAGGTTTTTAAAACAATTTTTAGAAAAGAAATCGTAGAGGGAGCAGGTTCGGAAGTTTCTGCTGAACCAAAGGAAGATACAGGCAATTTAACTGAAGCCAAGCTAAAAAAGCAAGAAGAGATTTATAAGGAACTACAGGGCAAGAGCCATATTTTTTCCCAGGGATTAAATATTATAAGCCCGGGCTTTAGTGTTATCTATAATGCGTATCGTTCTCCTTTTTATACAAGAAATGATCTCTACCGTAATGCCAGTCTGTATTTTATGGTAGATCTTTTACTCGTGGGTTTAGCTGCTGCTTATGTTAGTAATACTACCAAGTCCAAGTCTTTACAGGATGATCTTTTTTTAAAAAAGGGTCCAAAATATGGACTTCTGGAAGGAAAAGCTGCCGGATTTTTACTGGGTAGTCTCGGGCTGGCCCGTCTATACAGGAGTTTTGGTGCCTATGAAGATACAGCAGCACATAATCGAATGATGGAATTATCCTATACTTTTTCTTTCTAAATTAATTATATAAGCAAAGCTTTTTTCAGGTACCGTATTTCTTTTTTTAAGCTTGTAAGTAAAAGGGAAATTTTTCTTTCATTATTTAATTTGTTTTCCTGCCTTCGGGTATACACCAGGGTTTTTCTCAGAATTTGAGCTAAAAAGGGAATTTTCTCGGTTTCTTCATCCAGATTTTTTAAAAGTTCCGTATATTCTAATGTATCAGTTTCCCATTTTTTTATTTTTTGGGAAAGATTTTGGATGGAATCTAAACTTTCCTCTAAAAGCTTATCCTGTCTTTTGTCTTTGACTTCCTTAGGACTCACTTGCCAGGGCGGGAGGTTTCTCCAGGGATAGGAATGAGGGCTGAAATCTGAAAGCAGTTCTTTCGCTTTTTCTGTATGGATATTTTGAATATTCTGAAGAAAGGTTCCTTTTTCGTTGATGTTATAAATTGGAAAATCTACCTTTAAAGCAGAATCTTCAAACCATTGCCTGTAGATTTCTAGAACATAATCGGTTAAAACATTTCCTCCGGAGCAGGAAGGAACTTCTTTGAGCTTGCGTTTTTGGATAATGGCTTCGTTAATCCCTTCAAGGCTTTTTTTTCGATTTATCAGGGTGAGCCATTTTTCATTATGATGGGTTCCGGTAGAATGAATTTCTCTTCCACTATAGGCTAAATCCTGGCCGATTAAAAAAATGGGAGAAAAACCAAGGTTCTTCAAAAGGTCAAAGGCACTGGTAGCTACACTTCCTCCACTCTGTACATCTCCTATAGGGCCTAAAATAGTCTCAGCCAGAGAAGATCCGGCTGTAACTTCTCGAATAGGTCGGCCGCTTACATCGGTCTGGTATTTGGCAGTAATACTATGAATAATAGAAACTGTATTTATGTGTCTTAGTAATAGAGGAGAGGCTACCATATCAGCAAATACCGGTATTTCTTGAAGGTCAGTACCCATGAAGTGGAAAAAGGAATGGGTCTGGGCATCCAGAGTCATGACTCCATCCGGGATTATTTGATTTGAAAGAAGAACCTTTAAAGAAGTATCACAGGAAAAGAGAAAAACCTTATCCCGGATTTCCTTGATAAATTCACAATTTTCCCTTAGACTGGGTCCGGCAGATACTAACATAGCCGGTATTCCGGCAAATTTCTGATTCAGTTCTTCCAGTCGAAACCTTGGAGGGTTTTCAAAGAAATGCAGGGTATTGGATACAGTGTTTCGAATCCAGATTCTTTCAAACTCGAATTTTGTGAGTAAATCACTCATCCTCGAAGAAAAGATTTTTTGCACCTTCGTTTCTATATTTATATAAAAATCCGGAGCCAGATTAAGACTGGCTTGATTTCTAAAGAAGCGTATGCCGGAAAGCCTTTCAAGCGGAAGGGCTTCCAGGTAATTCCAGAGTAGATCTTCTGATTCTTCTCCGGTGAAAAGATGTCTTCCAGCAGGCTGTAAGAGTTCTTCTAATATTTCTGAACCCAGTGCCGGGAGAATTGAACTGGAAGCATCTATATAAAGTAAAATTTCCCCTTCTTTTCGCTGTTGATTTAGCTCAAAAGCAAGATGTGGATTTCCGAGTCCCAGAATTATACATAAATCGGTTTCTCGAATGGAAGTATTGCTTAAAAGACGGGTCGCCTGCGTCAGAGGAGAAATAGTACTTGCTAATTTTCGCTCTCCGTATGATACATAATATTCCTGAGAGTTCTTTGCCGAACACAGAGAATAGTCATTAGTAGTAATTTCTCTGGATAAATCCTGAAAAAATACAAGATAAGGTTTACGGGCAAGGAGTTCTGTTGAAAAGTTTAGAGACATAATTCTAAATTTATTGATAATGGTACAGAGTCTATAAAATTGGTCAACAGGATAAAAAGAAAATGTTTCTTAAAAAACTAAAAATTGTTGGATTTAAAACCTTTGCGGATGAAACGCATATTACTTTCGATCCCGGTTTTACTGCCGTGGTAGGACCCAATGGTTCCGGAAAATCAAATATCATGGATTCAATTAAATGGGTTTTGGGTGAAAGGAGTGCGAAAGGTCTTCGAGGGGAAAAAATGGAAGACGTGATATTCCACGGAACGGAAGGCCGAAAACCCGCAGGTTTTGCTGAAGCCTGCATTACTTTTAATAATTCCACCAGGCTTTTCAACCTGGACTTGAATGAAGTTTCCATTACCCGAAGAGTTTTTCCTGATATGACCAATGAGTATCTAATTAACAATTCAAAAGTGACACGTAAAGAAGTCGAGAAACTGCTAATGGATACAGGTGTGGGAAAATCCAGCTACTCGGTCATGGAGCAGGGGAAAGTAGAATCCCTTTTAAATGCCAAGCCGGAAGAAAGAAGGGCCATTTTTGATGAAGCTGCTGGAATTTCTCGTTTCAAGCATGAAAGACAGGAGACGATGAAGAAGCTGGAAATGACCAATAACAATTTGTTGAGAATCAGCGATGTTCTGCGTTCTATGCAAAAGGAGTTGGAAACAAAGGAAAAACAAGCAGAGAAAGCCAGAGCTTATTTTGATTTGAAAACAGCTCTTACCGAAGCAGATAAGAATCTCCGTTTTATAAAACTTTCCCGTTTGAGAGAAAAACTGGGTCAGGCGGAAATCGAATTAAATCGAACTCGTGAAAAAAACGAAGAGCTTATGCAGAAGCTTTCAGATGATGCTCTAAAAATCGAAGAATATGAAAGGTTGAAGTATGAAATCGAACAAAAAATTACTGAAATCGATAAAAAGCTTTTAGATTTTCTTTCTCAAAAAGAAATCCTGCGTGAAAAAATTGATAAGAATAAAAGCATAATGCAGGAATACGAAGTACGTATCGATGAACAGAGAAGTATGCTCGAATCCGATACCATTAAGAATGAAAATATTATGAAAGAACATACAGATCTGGAAGAATCTGTAAAGATTCTGGAAAGAGAAATTTCTCTTACACGAGATAGTATTGAAAATTTAACCGGACAAAAATTTGATATCGAGAAAGCCATAGAAAACGAGTTAAGTGCAATAGAGACTTACGAAGAAAGAATTCAGAAAAATGACTCCAATCATTTAAGTTATAGAGAAAACTTAAAGGAAATTGTTGTTTCACTTATTAACCAGATTGAAGAAAGTAAGAAGAAAGCAGAAGATTCTGAAAATGAGAGAAAAGAATTAAAGCAATACCTGATTACATTTTTAGAAGAAAAAGTTTCATTAGCAAAGCAAGACACAATAGAGTTAAGTCTCGAAGAAACAAAGCAGTATCTTTCTCATTTACACGAATTCTTAAAAATTGAAGACCTGTTTCGAAATATACTTTTTGACAAAGACGGAATGCTTGCCAGAAAAGAAAGTATTGATCAAAAAATAGAAGAGCTGATTGAAGAGAATGAAAGCTATTCAAGAATGATAAAGGAATCCTTTGCCAGAATTGAATCTTTTCGGGATACCCTCGAAATTAAAAAGACAGAAGTAACCGATCTGGAAAAGCGCATTCTCGAAATGCAAGGAAAGAAGACTGCGAACTCAGATACACTCGAAAAGATAAAAGATCAACTTGCAGAGGTCCATGTACGAATTATTTCCCTTAAAGAATCCATTCAGAATTTAAAAGATAAGAAGGAAGTGTTTGCACAGGAAGTAAGAAAATTAGAAGAACAGATAGAGGCTTCTTATGCCGAATTTATGGGAATGAGTAAAACCCTGGAAGCGGAAAAACAGGAATTAAAAACTACCTTTAGTAAGCTACAGGAAATGAAGGCTGCTTCCCATAAAGATCAGGAAGAATTTAAAAGTTTACTTCCGGTACTTTCAGAACATGAGCGACGCGTTACTTCGTTCAAGGTTCAATTAGATAGTTTTAATGAAGAACTTTATAATGATTATTCACTTTCTGAAGAAGAGTTGTTGGAAGAAAAAAAAGAGCTCTCCCTAAAAAAAGAAGATGAGGAACTCAAGGTTCGAAAAATTAAATCGGAAATGCAAATCCTCGGCTCTATAAATCCTCTCGCTATTGAGGAATACCAGAATGTCAAAGAAATTTATGACCATCATAAATCCCAGAAAGATGATATTGAGTCCTCAAAAAAAGATATAGAAGAGGTAATTCGTAATATTGATGAAGAATCAGAAAAAATGTTTCAAGAAACATTTGAAGTAATCCGGAAGAACTTTGTCGAAACTTTTGCGACTCTATTTAACGGAGGAAAAGCTGAGCTTATATTGACTGAATCTGAGGATATTCTAAATAGTGGAATTGAAATTATTGCAGAACCTCCCGGGAAACATTTTCAAAACCTGAAATTGTTATCAGGTGGAGAAAAATCTCTCACTGTTATCGCCCTGTTATTTGCCATTTACATGGTGAAGCCGTCCCCTTTCTGTTTCCTTGATGAAATTGATGCTGCTCTGGATGAAGTCAATAAAAATCGTTTTTGTCAACTGCTGGATAAGTTTAAAGACACAAGCCAATTCATTGTAATTACCCACGCTCCTCCCACTATTTCAAGAGCCAGTACAATTTTTGGAGTTACGAATGAAGAACCCGGTATTTCAAAAATAGTTTCCTTAAAAATGGAGGAAGCCAGAAATTTTGCTAAGAAAATTAAGAAAGCTGTTTAAGTGAAACAAGCAGGAGCGTTTTTTTTTAGGCGAGCCATCAGTGGCTTGCTTTCTAAAAAAAATGATAGCTTTTTTTACAGATAAAAATCATCTAAAAAAATAGAAAATAAAGGATTTATTTTTTTGGGAAATAAGTCTTATATAATATATCTTAGATTATATTTTTATCTTTTTTTATCCGGAAAAAATATGTATGAAGCAAATTTAGCAGTTATTCTAATGGAGGATTTATGGAAGATAAAGCATTTAATAAAATCCTTATCATTGATGACGTAGAAGATAATGTAATTTTTGCTTCTTCTTTATTAAGCAAGCAGCATTATGAGGTACACTCATGCTTAAATGGAAAAGATGCTCTGGAAAAAATAGAGAAAGTGTTATTTGATTTGATTCTTTTAGATATTAATATGCCGGGAATGGATGGTTTGAGTGTCTGCCGGAAAATCAAAGAGAATGAAAGTTGTAGAGATATTCCAATTATTTTTTTAACCGCTATGGCTGAACCTGAATTTATTGAAAGTGCATTTGATTCAGGTGGAGTGGATTATATTAGAAAACCTTTTTATCCCAAGGAATTATTAGCCAGGGTAAAGACGCATATTGAAATACGAAAACAAAAATATTTATTGCAGCAGCACCAGGATGAGTTACAAAGACTCAATCATTCGAAAGACAAATTTTTTTCCATTATCGCCCACGATCTAAAAGCTCCTTTTAATTCAATTATTTCTTATGGAAGAAGGCTGGAAAATCAGATGAAATACTGTGATAATGAGAGTTGCAAATCTTATATTGAAAGTATTAATAAATCATCTAAAACTACATTTCAGTTGTTAGAAAATCTTCTTATTTGGGCCAGAACCCAGACCGGAAGAATACAATTTGAAATTACCAACTTAAATTTGCTGCCTGTGATGATAGACAGCCTTTCTATGGCAAAAATGCAGGCCGATGTAAAAGAAATTATTTTAGAATATAATATCCCGAAAGAATGCAGGGTTTTGGTAGATAAAAACTCTATCTGGACGGTTATCCGAAATTTATTATCAAATGCAATTAAATTTACTCCGAGAGGGGGTCGCATTTACGTAGATTTAAGCAGTAAAGAGAAGGAAGCTACTTTACTTATACGGGATACGGGTATAGGTATATCAAAAGATGATATTAATAAACTTTTTAAAATTGACTCTTCATTTAGTAAAAGGGGAACCGAAGAGGAAACCGGCTCCGGATTAGGTTTAATTCTTTGTAAAGAGTTTACAGAAAAAAACGGTGGAAAAATATTTGTTAATAGTACAGAAGGAGAAGGTTCCAGTTTCACAGTGGTTTTACCGCTGTCTCAATGAGATATGACAAGACAAATTTATTCTATTATTTTATTAGTGTTTTTAAGTTTTTGTAATACAATTACTGAACAAGCAGGCAGCCCTGAGGATCTCGGCACAGAAGATATTAAAAAAATTACCCAGAGTTCTACACTTTCTTTGAAACAATTTCTCGATAAGAGAAAGAAAAATGTATATATTGAATTTAGCGGGATACAAAATTTATCTTCAGAGCATATTAATACAGAATTACTTACTGCGGATATGAAAGCGAGAATGGTAGAATTACAAATACAACTTGTAGATGAAAGCCAGAGAAAAAAAGCCATGGAAGAAATCCGCCTTGCCCAGGAGGGGGCCGTGGTGGAGCGTTCTGCACTGGAAGCAGGTAAGTTTATATCTCCATCCTATATAATGAAAGGCGAGATAAATGATAATGTGAGATATATTTCAGGTGATAAAGAGCAACTTCTAATATTTACCTTTCAATTATTAGAGTTAGAAACCGGAACAATAAAATGGCAGAATCGTTATGAGCATAAACGTTATATACCTAAGAAAAATTTTGGCCTTTAATGGGTATCGGCATAAAAGTCTATAATTACCTTTTTGTTTCCGGTGTTTAGTGTTTTTATAGGAATAGTCTTTTTTAAATAAGGGTTTGACTTAAAAAGGATGAGAGGTTCACTATTCTTTTTTCTCCAACCCAACCAACCGTATTCCGGTAGAAAACGAACAAATCGATAATCAGAGGAGGTATCCAGTTTTTCTTTTGTATCATCTACAGCATAATCAAATGTATCTCCGATAAATTCGGCACTTACTTTTATTAGAGTAATTCCGAGAGCTATTCCTAATAAAGCTGATTCTTTTAACTCGGCAGCATAATAAATACTGGCTCCGATTATTCCGACTCCGGTTGCGATTCCGATTATCCCGGTTGTTGTTCCGAGAATGACTACAAATGTATTTTTTACACCGGTTGCAAAAGCTAATTGTCCATAATTGGAATCACGAATAAGTTCATGAATCTCATTATCACGTTTAAGATGTCTTTCATACCAGGGGAGAGATGCCGGTAAAATGTGGAATTCATGTTTTTGGGATTGACTCTGTAAAATGAGAATACTTTTTTTTCCTTTTCCTTCAAAACGAACATTACGCATTCCTCTTAAAGGATTGTAAGAAATAGAAGGATCCCACTTAGGTTCATGACCCGGCCCTCCTAAAAGAAAAATGATTTCCTCCGGGGCTTCTTGTTGTTCCGATAATTTGATTGCCCAGCGAAGATTTTTATCCATGTGATAGGCAGCCCTGAGATCTACCCTTGCTTCATCCCAATGACCGCATAATTGCCAGAGCACTGCCTGAAACACACGAAGAAATGGATCATCAAATCTGCCTTCAGCACTCCAATGTTTTCCCAGAAGGTTAGAACTTTTTTTGGCTTCAACATAAGCTTTTTCATATTCTCCTTTTATAGAGTATCCCCAGGACAAAAACATGTGCAGGAGGATGAGTTCATGTTCGGATGCATAGTATCCTTCCGGGGTTTCCAGATAAAAAAAAGTTTTTAATTCACGGCTTACACTAAATCGCACTCTTTCATCCAGATCTTTGGAATAATTAATGAGGTCTTCAATATCGGGTTTACCTGAGATAAGGCTCAGATAAGTTTTTTCCATACTGGTGATGAATGTATTTCTCTCTGTTGATTTCGGGAGTTTTTGGAGAGCTTTTTGAGCCTGATTGTTTTCTAAAGCATTGTAAGATTGATAATAATCATCTTTTTTTAAAAATTTTGTTCCGGAGCAGGAAATAAAAAGAAAAATAAAAGCTATAAAAATATAGTGCATAATGTTATCTTATTTTTGTTTATTGATCCTGCAAGTAAAGTTCAATCTTTAATATATCTTGGAAAAAAGCTTGAATTAAAATCCTAAAAGATAAATCTGAATTGATAGCGGGATTGATAAGAGCAAGGCGGAAGAATTGAAGGAATTATACAGGAGGGTTTTTACTTTTTTTATTTTTCTTATTTTCTTTCTAACATTAGTTATTTTTTCTCGTGAACAAATTCCTTATTTGAAAGAAAAAGGAATATTTCCCGGAACAAAAGATTTACTTCCTGCTAAACTAAAAGCACATTTCTTTGCGGGAAAAAAAATGATGATTCCTGCCTCACCAGAAAAAACAAATCTATATTCAGGAACTCAGCATAAACATCTAGCAAAATTCTTTGATGCCTTACAAGAATTAAAAAGTGGAAAGAAGAGAGTAGTTCGGATACTTCATTTTGGAGATTCCCTTATCTGGGGAGATTTTGTAACACTTGGTTTTAAACAAAGATTCCAAAAAGAATTTGGAGATGGCGGAAGGGGACTTGTTCCTATTGTTCCGAGACTGGAGAGAAGAATATTAGAACATCGTAATTATACATCTGAAAATTACTTTCAATGGGATGCTATTGAACCCTGGGGCAAGGAAAAGTCTTCTCTTGGTTTTGTCGGTGAATCGGCCAGGCTTAATGGAAATGGAGTTTATACACGGCATGAATTACCGGAGGGTTTTAAAAAATGGAGAAAACTTGGTTTATATTTTCATTCCTATTCTAATATTCCTTCTTCTCTGAGTTATGAATTAAAATATCCGATGGGAAAAATAAACAGAAATTTGAATATTGAGGGATCCTGTTCGTATTCAGAAGTTAATTTACCGGATATAGACTCAGTTAAATTAACTTTTCATGATATAAAGCCTCCTTTTCCCTATCTCGATATCATCAATATAGAAACTGCTGTGGGTATTGCTTATAGTTCCATTTCTAGAACCAGTATGGAAATGAAAGATTTATTAACTATCCCTTATGCAACGTTTTCCTGCGGTATGCAACACTTCCAACCGGATCTTATTGTTTTTCAATTTGGTGTGAACGAATCACAAAACATGTGGCTTACTTCTGTAGTTACTCCAAACTATTATCGTTACAGTTTTGAGAAAGTACTAAAAACTTTTAAACGGGCACTACCTCAGACTAACATGATTGTTCTATCTCCATTAGAGAGGATCAGGAAAAACTCTTATGGATATTTTGATACTATGCCGGAGGTACTTGTAATCAGGGAATTGCAAAAAGCTATCTCTCTGCAAAATAATGTGGCATTTTATGATAGCCTGAAAGCTATGGGAAAACAGGGAAAAAATAGAGAACTTTATCAAAAAGGCTATTTACAAGTAGATAGAACACATCTTACTCGTAAAGGAGGAGATGTATACGCTTCGATTGTTTATGAAGATATATTTGCAGCATACAAAGAATATATAGGAGATAAAGAATATAAGAAAAAAGTTGAGTATGAGGAAAAATTAGAAAAGCAGTCAGCAGCAATCCTATTTAATACCAGTTCTTATGCATATTTTTTATTATTTTTATTTTTTCTTTCTTTAATTTTAAGAGGATATGAGGGAATTCGTATCTTTATTTTACTTATAGCTTCTTATTATTTCTATGCAAGCTGGAACCCTTCTCTTTTATTTCTGATTCTTTTTTCAACATTTGTAGACTATTTCGTTGGTCTTTTAATTTATGAAAGTCAAAAAGAAAAAAAAGCAGGCACCGGATATTTGTTTATATCTTTGTTCTTAAACCTTGGCTTGTTGGTATTTTTTAAATACCTTGGTTTTTTTTCAGAAGTATTACACGGTCTCAGGATAAATGGTAAAGAAATACCGGCATTAGAAGTATTATCTATGCCTTTCACAGTAAATGGTATATTATATAGTATTAAAGTATCAGAAATACTTTTACCGGTAGGAATTTCTTTTTATACGTTTCAAACTTTGTCTTACAGTATAGATGTTTGGAAAGGAAAAATTCAACCTGAAAGTAATTTTTTAAAGTTTTCTCTATATGTAACCTTTTTTCCACAGTTGGTAGCAGGCCCGATTGTCCGTGCTTCTGACTTTTTGCCCTCATTAAAGAATCGAGGAGAACATTTTCGTTTAAACCCATATTATTTTTCTCTGGCTCTTTTTTTTATTATCACAGGTCTTTTAAAAAAAACAGGGGCTGACTGGTTGGGAGCCAACCTTTCGGATCGCTTTTTTGATAACCCGTCTTTACAGGGAAATTTTTATGGTTTACTTTCAATTTATGCTTATGGTTTGCAGATTTATGGTGATTTTTCGGGTTATACTGATATGGCAATAGGTTCTGCAATGCTTTTAGGATTTCGTTTAAGTTTAAATTTTGATAGACCCTATATTGCTTATTCAATTACAGATTTCTGGAGAAGGTGGCACATTTCTTTAGGTAAATGGTTTATGCATTATTTGTATATTCCTCTGGGAGGGAATAGAAATATGGTATATAGAAATCTATTTATAACGATGTTTATTTGTGGATTATGGCATGGAGCCGGTTACACATTTATACTCTGGGGTTTGTACCATGGTTTTTTGCTTGCATTGGAACGATTTCTAGGATTTAATAAAAAAAGCGATAATCCGGTATTCAGTATGATACAATATTTCATAACTTTTCATCTGGTAATGTTGGGTTGGTTACTTTTTCGAAGTAAAAGTTTAGAGCTCTTCAAAGATGCTTTTCAGGCTCTTCATAGTAATCTATCCTTAAAACTGCCTTCTGTTGATATCCTTGGTGTTTTGTTCTTTTCGTATATAATTGTTTTTTTACCTATAAAACTACATAAGAAAATAAAAGAGTTTTGGCTTATTTTACCTCCTTCCGCGCAGGCTTTCCTTTTTGTTATAAGTCTTCTTGTTGTTTATAATTTAAATACAGCGGAAATTCAACCTTTTATTTATTTTCAATTTTGATGAATAAAGAAGATATGGTGATAAAATTTATGAATGAAGGTCAGGAATTTTCAAAAACAGAAGACTTTAAGAAAGAAATTCTTACAGAAGATGAATGGCTGGTTTTAATAGAAAACTTTCCTTATGGAATTGCACTTTTTGATTCGGAATATCATTATTTATACTTTAATCTTGCGGGTGAAAATCATTCTGTTCGAGTTTATTCATCAGCAATTGGTAAAACTCCAAGGGAAATTTTACCTGAATCCTCCTACAATGTTTTCTTTCCTATTCTCGAAGAAGCTAAAGAGACTCGAAGGACAATACATAGAGAAGAAGCTATAAATTTTGGGAAAGATACAGTTTATGTTCAAGCAACATTTGTTCCTCTTATAAATGAAAGAAATGAAGTCTATAGAATAATAGGAATTACTAGAGAACTAAAGAAAAAGAAGTTAAAAGAGAATTCAAAAGATAAAATTATTCGAATCGCCCGTGTGGGATCCTGGACTTATAATATAGAACAAAAATTTATAAAATGGAGCGAAGAAGCTCATTGGGTAATGGAAGGGCGATCTAATCTTATTGATAGTAAGGGTTCCTTTCATTTTTTAAAAGATTCAGAGAGAAGAAGATTAGTTATTTCGATTAATCGTAGTATAAGAAGTGCTATTGGATTTGAAGAAGAATGTAATATTTATTTAGAGCAGGGAAGAGTAAAAAAAATCAGGGTTATCTGTACTCCTGAAATAAAAGAAGGAAACGTAACCGGACTTGTTGGTTTAATACAGGATATAACTGAGTTAGAGTCTGCGGAAGATTCACTAAGAAGGTTATCAGGTGCTGTAAGACAAAGCCCTGCTATGGTACTTATTTGTGATATAGAAGGAAAAATAAAATATGTTAATCCACGTTTTGAAAGGCTTACCGGTTATGCAGCTGAAGATGTTTATGGAAAAAATTTTAGTATATTAAAGGCATCTGATATATTAGATGGAACTTATAAAGAGCTATGGCAAAGACTATCGTCAGGATTAACCTGGGAAGGAGATATTTTGACCCGGAAGAAAAGTGGTGAGTTTTTCTGGGTTTCATTGCAATTAAGTCCGGTATATTCTTCAAAGCGAGAAATATTACATTATCTTGTTGTAAGTGAAGATATCAGCCTTAGGAAAAAATATGAAAAGAAGTTGTGTCATGAAGCGAATTATGATTCCTTAACCGGTTTACCGAATAGGGCTTTATTATTTGAACATCTTGAAAAAGAGATTCAAAGAGCGATGTTTTCCTCAGAAAGTCTTGCGGTAGTATATCTTGGAATAGATGATTTTAAAAATATTAATACTGAATATGGACGTGGATTTGGAGATAAAATATTAATAGTCCTTGGAGAAAGATTAAAACGAAGTATTAGTTCAGAAGGAATGGTCGCGAGAATTGGAGGAGATAAATATGCATTAGTAATACCACATATAATAGATAAATATCATCTAAAGAAAAAATTGGAAGCTATTAGAAATGAAATAAAAAAAGAATTCAGCTCAGATACAACCAGAATACAACCTGTATACTCTTTCGGGGTTTCTTTATGCCCGAGACATGGAATCGGAGCAAAAGATTTGATGCAAAAAGCTATTGTTGCAAGTGCCCAGGCGGAGGAAAAAGAGAAAAGTCACTTTATTTTTTATACTGATGGAATGAAGGATGATAAACATAATCCAATTTCTATTGAGAGCGAGTTAAGATATGCCATACAGAAAGGAGAATTAAAATTACAGTATCAACCTATTGTTGCTCTCGATACAGGAAAAATACGGGGTTCTGAAGCTTTACTTCGCTGGAAAAATCCTTTACTGGGTTATGTGTCGCCATCTGAATTTATTCCACATGCAGAAGAAGCCGGTATATTAGAAGATTTATCTATATTTGTTTTAAATAAAGTTTGTGATGATTTTAAATATTATTTACACAGAAATGAAAATTTTAAGATTTCAATCAATCTATCAAACAGCCAAATTAGTAATCGTAAAATAATGAGTAAGTTTATAGAAACATTAAATGCTAAAGAGATAAAAAAAGAAAATATAGAGTTCGAAATTTCTGAATCACTACTTTCTGATGTTAAGAACTTAGATTTAGACTTAAATTATCTTCAAAATAATGGTTTTCAACTATCCATAGATGATGTAGGAACAAGTTTTTCATCTTTTGGGAGCTTGATGAAACATCCCTTTCATTGTTTAAAAATTGATAAAGATTTTACTCAAAGTATATGTAAAGAAAAAAAGGATAAAAAATTAGTACAGGAAATCATTGAACTTTCTCATAAAATGAATATCAAGGTAATTGCAGAAGGAGTTGAAAAACCGGAATATGTGGGTTTACTAAAAACCTTTGGTTTTGATTATTACCAGGGTTATTATTTTATGCCTCCTTCTGAATTTTCAGAAATCCAATACTTACTATTGTAAAAAAAATATTTTCCTATATTGCATCAAAAATAGAATCCCTTAAGCATTAAACATATAAGAGATTATTAAAAACTCTTGCAATTTACAAACTGCTCCATAGTATATGGAGAATGCCTACTTTAAGAAATATTACAGCGTGTCATAAAACAGGCTTATCTATTAAAGAAAAGCAAGCTGCAAGAGCCTGTAGCTTCATTTTCAGACAGGCTCTTATATTTTTATGCTTACTTCCTGTGATGAATTGTATTTTAATTTCTACTCATGTTACGAAGAAACTCATTAAAAAGGAAGAAATCTCTCGCGGAGAGAAAGAAACTCGAAAACACTCATCTATAAATTTAAAATTCCTGCGAAAAGAAAAGGAAGGCCTTCGATTTAAAATTAGGGAAAATATTACTTATACTGATTACGAAGTAAACCAATATAAAGCCCTGTATCTTTGTGATAAGCAGGTTAAGAAGGATAATCAAGGACGTATGAAGTTTATTGTTATCGGTCTGGCCTGGGTTTATGAAGGAACCGGAAAAGCATCCTATATTAAACACCTCGCTATTTATTCTATTTTCACTCTCGGAATCGATATGGTTATTTCTATAGGGGATTGGATAAGTCTTCCATTTCGCCTCGGTTCGTATGAAGAAGAAAAGGTGGAAAAAGAATCTTTTAAGTCCGATCAGAAACAGGAATCAAGAGATATAAAAGATGGCGAGATGGTTTTAGTTCGGGATACATCTTATTACCCGGTTATAAATAGTGAAGTTGTTATACCGGAAAGTCTGCTTTTTTATAAACGACCTATTTACTATAATTCGGGAAAAACTAACCTGGTATACAAGAAAGATAAATCTTCAAAGAGGAAGAAGTATATACGGAATAATTTTGCAAAAATTTTTGAGAGAGATACTTTCTATCAGTTATATATTGATTTCTTAAAAGACAAACCGGAATATAAGCAAAAAGCAATAAATGGTTTTATACGAGAAAATGATCCAAAGTGGATGGAAGAATTTTTAAAAACAGGGGTAGAGTTAAATCAATATGAGAAGCAATTTCTACCTCCCTTGCATATGGCTATATCTTACGCCAGGCCGGATCTTGTTCGTCTGTTTATAAAATATGGTGCAGATGCAATTTTTAAGAATAATAAAGGACAGGACGCTCTGACATATACAAAGTTCAGATACGAAAAAGAAAAAAATCAGAAAAGAAAGGATAAGCTGAAAGAAATTATTGTTATATTATCTCCATAAAAAATGACAGTTGCACTATAGTCCGGTTATAATTTAATAGTATCAATAAGTAATACGGATATATACACTTTAGGAGAAAGAAATTTATGAAAATATTCATGGTTATTATTCAAACGATAGGATATGCTCTATTGCTAGCTGGAATTGGATCTGCCTTAAATGCAACCTTCGGATGGAGTATAGGGCTTCGTTCGGCAGGCCCGCTTCCTGCTGATTATGTAAGTGCTTCTGTTTTTTTAGTTTTAGGAGCTATACTTTCTGTAATTGGAACCTTATATTTGAAAAGAAAATAAACGTATTCTTATAAACTATAATATATCAACTAAGGTATTTATGAAGGCTACATAAATAGGAGTAAGGAGTTACTATGAATCGTTATCTCAATCTTCTTGTATTTTACCTATTTTTATTAAGTATTTCTATCTATCCGGAAAGGTTACAATATAAATATTTAAAAGGTGAGAAATATCGAATTATTCACGAAGTCGATGAGTATATAAATATTAATGGAATCCCAACGAATCGAACAAAAATTATGAATAAGATTGCGGTTCATACGATTAATACAAAATCTGATTCCGGAGAATTAGATTGTATTTACCAGACCTCTGAAAATTTCCTTGGAAATAAGTCTTCTTTTCAATTGAAGGAAGATTATCAATCGAAATTTTGGCGTGATAGGTTAGGTTTATATACTATAGATGATAAATATTTCATGCCGGTTATCAGAAACATTCCGCTTTTTCCGGATAAAGATATTAATATAGGAGAAACCTGGACCTCTGATGCCTACGAGGTTCATGATATGAAAAAGCAGTTTGGTTTAGAACAACCTCTTCGGATACCAATAAAAGTACATTATAAATATCTTAATAATCTTACTATAGATTCTAAGAAAATCGCAGTTTTAAAAGTATCTTATACAATATTTTATAAAACTCCCTATAAACAGCTTAACTTAATGCCCATACCTGTTCTCATAAGTGGATACTCGGAGCAGGTATATTACTGGAATATAGAAGAGGGGAGGTTAGATTCTCATAAGGAAGAATTTGATTATTATTTTACACTTTCTAACCGCTCAAGCATTGAATATATAGGAAATTCTAAAGGAACTTATTATTTATCTCCAGCATTAGATAAAGAGAAGATAGCTCAAGACTTAAACAAGGAATTAAAAGAGAAAGGAATAACAGATACAAGTGTTAAAACAGATGAAAAAGGAGTAACCTTATCCCTTGAAAATATTCAATTTCAAGCAAACTCTTTTCAGCTCTCTGAGTCAGAAAAAGAAAAGTTAAAAAAGATTGCAGAATTGATTCAAAAAGTTCCGGATAGAGATGTATTCATTACAGGGCATACAGCCCGCGTCGGTTATGAAGAGACTTCTCAAATTTTATCAAAAAAAAGATCAAAAGCTGTAGGTGATTTTCTTATATCTTTAAAAATATTAAAGAATCGACAGATTCTTACTGTTGGTAAGGGTTCAACAGTTCCTATTGGTGATAATAATACCGAAGAAGGTAGAAGGCAAAATCGTAGAGTAGAAATTACTATCCTGGAAAATTAATTGAGGCAATTTTTATTATCTCTGACCTGTAATTTTCCAGGATTTTGCAGACTTCTTACTTTGTTTCGGAATAATTAAAGCATGTTCTTTTGCAAATGCGAGAGCTTTCTCACTGTTTTTCAAGAGTTTCAGATACCATAAATCCTTGAGAGAACATAATGGATAACCATATCTATCTTCTTTTTCCGCGTAAGATCGAGAAAAATTTAGATAGGGAGACTCATAGGTAATATCAAGGGTGCTGAGTTTTTGGTCTTCTGTTATATACTTTAAGCGCATATAAAATTTTCCTTCGAGATAGGATGGATCCCAATCATCTCGGTATTCTTCTCCCCAGATACGAACCTCCCAGCTTTTCTGGTGAAGATATTTTGCCAGAGAGAGTAATTTCTCTTTATCGTTATCTACTAAAAGATCAATATCCGGAGGAGAAAAGGATTTTAATTTTTCAGGTTCATATAAACGCAAAGCATAAGAACCGAAATATAAAAACCTTAATTTGAAGATATGGAAGCCTTCTTCAAGCATTTGCAGGCTAAGATTTTTCCTATATGGAAAGTCATCCATAGTAGTTTCCTAGTTTATTAGAGTTCGGTACCCAATCTCCGCACAAATCTCCATTGGAATGAAAAACCAGTTTATGAATGACTCCTTTTGTTTGTGCTTCCTGATGTACAACATAGGAAGAAGTTTCGAAGATCACCTGTACATTTTGAAAAGAGTATATTTCATTATAGTAATAATATCCGCAGGTGGCTGCAATAAACTCCCAACCTTCACGGATTTTATTTTTCTCAGGATAAATATCGTCCATGAATTTTCTTGCGGATACTCGATGGTCTTCAATCCATTGTACAAAAGAGTTTATATGATACAAATCTCCGAGTTGACTTAATTCTCGAAATACGATTTCTTTTATTCCGCCCTGTCTCGCCTTTGTAATATAGTCTTCAATATCTTTAAGGCTTGATACTCCCTTACGGTTTAAAATACAGGACAGCTTGGTATGTATTCGATCGCGAAGCAAGTCTAAGAGAGAGAGAAATCCTTCCTGTCTATATACAGGTTCTGTACGGTTAAAGCGCATAATATTTTGATTTATCTCCGTATCAAAGGAACAGCGGGATAATTCAATTCTATCAAAATTAAGTTTTATTAATATATCCAAAAAATGAGGATTACGTAATAAACCGCTTCCATTGCTGTATAAAACCTTTTCAGCGAAAATATCTTTGTTCTCTTCTAAAAGTTCCATTAAGCGTAAAAACCAGTTTGAATCGTTGGTTGCTTCTAATCCGCTTAAACTCAGGCCCAGTGGAAAACCACGTATTTCCCGGAAAAACTTTTCCAAACCTTTAAAATATCCATCATGATCATGGATTGTTCTTTTAGCAGTTAAATATTCACCGTCTTTTCGCAAAAGTTCTTCCGAGCAAAATAAGCAGTGAGCATTACAGGCTGTTGG
Source organism: Leptospiraceae bacterium (assembly GCA_024233835.1). Lineage (NCBI taxonomy): Bacteria > Pseudomonadati > Spirochaetota > Leptospiria > Leptospirales > Leptospiraceae > Leptospiraceae bacterium. Next base: position 43,086 of record JACKPC010000002.1, on the reverse strand, counting down.
ATTAGCATAGGGTGTAAAGGTGAGACCCGGACGAAGTAAAAAATTCTTTCCACAGAGACTATGTGAGACAAGTTCCGGCTCATCGTAATATCGCCAGCGCCCATCACGATAGATGCCCGGCTCAATGATTTCTTTTGCATATCGAATCTGGTTGGGCTCAAATAAACGCTCATTCACTATGCTTGGCTCCCTCATTATGGATAAGACCTGCCATCAAGACACCTACTTCACGTTTTCCGCTATAGCCTTCCCTGGAATGTCCGTATCGTATATTATCTACCAGTATGATATCATTCGATTGTGTATACCTGGCTTCTGCTTCATACATGAAAGAAGAAAGTAGCAGATTGATTTCATCTTTGGAAAGTTTTTCTCCATTACCAAATAAATACTCTCGAAATCCGTTATGATGATGAGGAGGATCCAGGGCAATTCGGGGAAAGAGTAAGAAGTTTTCCTTCATCCTATTGTCAAATAATACCGCAGGAACATGAATCCGGGTCATCAGCATAGGAAATTCATCACACTTATCAAAGTCAGTTTTCCAGCAGCAGTCATCAAACTGGTCTGTAGCCTTTCGGCATTTACTCAGGGCTTCTTCTCTGTCCTGTGTTTGGAAACGCTCCTGCCAGGATCGAAAGTAGTTGAATTTTTTCTGGGGATCCTTATCATCTAAAAAACCCGTGTCAATACGAAAGCCATGTTGATACATTTTCTCTATCAATCCAATACCTACATTTCCGGAATTCAGTAAAAACTCTTCAAAACCCTTTGCGGAATGAACAAAAGTTCTTCCACCTGTTTTGGCCGGATGTGTAGAAAAGAAGAGTAAGCGTGTAGGTAAACGTAGCTGATATAAAATTTCATTATGGGGAAGCAAGAATAATTCAGGTGGATAGTAATCTGTAGCATATACACCATTTCCCCAGTGTTTTCTCATGGTTCTACCGCTATTACTTCCTCCCCAGATAAATTGTTCTTCAGTAGAAAAACCCAGGGCTGCCTGAATTTCAAAGGGCAACTCTCCCGGATGCGAGCAATTCAAACCTGTATTAATAATATGTAAAGCTCCATGTAAGGCAAATTCTTCCCGGATCCAATGTATTGTACGTTCAGAAAGCTTCTCTTTTGCATCAAAGATGCGCATAGAGCAGGCTTTGCTTTTATCAACATTAATTGGCTGACGATAATAGTGTTGAGAATTTATTTGGGGCTCATAAGAATGAATGGTATTTTGTTTTATTGGAATAGGTTCTTTTTTAAGCCTGTCGTCCCAGACCATTCCTGCCATTCCAACCCAAATTTCCCGTTCCCCCTCAAAGGCTTCCCTGGAATGACCGTAGCGAATATTATCAAAAAGAATTATATCACCAAATTGCCACTGAATACCTTCTTTGGTTTTATCATAGGCTTCAAAGAGTAAAGTCTTTTCTTCATCTGTCATTTCCTGAGCGTTTCCCAGGAGATAGCGTCGATAACCATTTTGAATATTAGCTTCTCCCAATGCTATTCTCGGAAAACGAAGAAATTTATCCTTACCCAGAGTTTTATAGGCGGAGAGAGTTATTTTTGTCATAAGACTTGGAAACTCTCCATCATCTAAATTCCACCAGCCTTCATCATATTCATCCTGTTTATTTTTGATGATTGCAAGAGCTTCTGAAGGATCTTCCGTTTGAAAGCGTTCCTGCCAGGAAGCAAAATAGTTCTCTGACTTTTTGGGATGCCTATTATCCAGAAAACCTGTTTCTATTGTCAGACCAAATTTATCCAATTTATCTAATAACTTTTTACCACCTTTTGCTATTAAAAACCTTTCTACACGTTTTGCCTCATGCAAGAAACTTCTTCCTCCCGTCTCAGCAGGTTTTTTACAAAAGAACAGAATATCCCTGGGGGAATAACGTTGATACTGTACTTCATTATTGGGTAAGAGATACAGATCCGGCGGATAATAATCCATTCGACGAAGACCGGGGACTACCCATTTTTCTTGCCATTGGGTACTGGTTCGTCCTCCACCGGAAAATTGACGAAGCTTGGAAAATCCCAGTGCATCCATAAAAGGTAATAATTCTTCTTCACTTTTCAAACCTGTATTACAAATATGAAGTCCGCCCAGATGTTCATATTCCGCTCGTATTTGCCTGCAGACTTCTTCTGATAGATTTTCACCTGCATCGAATACATGAATACTACGTTGCTCTGTTTTCATCTGTTCTGAAAAACGTCTCCTCTCCAGCAAATCATTTTGATTTTCCATAACTTCCTCTGAAATAAATATCGAAATACTTATATTAGTAATTAATAATTGGGAAACTGTATATCGGGGTGTTGCCTTAAGATATTGATTACATTCGGATCATCATAGATGATGTTAATTTCACCGGGTAGACCCTTTATGTAACCCTTATATTTTTCTTCTCCCCAGTGACCTTCCTCTCCGCTCATGTGAAGGTGAATGCCTTTTTCTTTTAAATAAGAAAGAGGAGCTTCCTTTTCATGTCCGACTCTACCTCTCATACTGATTTTTCTATGTGCCAGATACGAATCAGTTAAGCCGCATTCTGCTTCAATTGCATAGTTGTTTTCCAGGTAGTAAGCATAGATTGCCTGGGCTCCACCAAAAGCAAAACGCACATTGGCTCTTTCAAAATGTGGTTTCCAGGAGAGTATTTTTAGCATAAGATAAGTTACATTATTGGGTTTGTAGATCTCTCTTTCATTGCTGATTCCGTTAATAATCGGTACGGAGGTTCCTTTATAGGGATCCATGAACAGAAGTGTTAAAATGATTAAAGCTACAAATTTTAAGGTATTATCGATTTTTCTAAAAAAGCGATATAGGAATATTTCAAAAAGAATATATACAAAAGGTAAGAGAGGAATGAAAAAGCGGGCAAACATGAAATCTCCTCCTACTTTTAAAATATACAAAAGATGAAGGAGAGGAGCTATAAAAATCAGTAAAAAGTTCCTGTGTGTATTTCTTTCTTTACGAAGTCTGAATAGGTACAAAATTAGAAAAAAGGGCAGGGTATACAGGAAATAATAGGCATCACAAAATATTTCTAAATATTTCCAGCCCTGGGAAAAATAAATTCCTCCTCCTGATTTTGCATAGTAAGTATTGGGGAGAAGAAATCCGTAATAGTTGTATTTCCAGATAAAATAGGGTATATAGATAATTAGAAAAGGAATGTGATGAAGAGATCTTAAAAGGATTTCCTTTCCGGTACTACCCCTGTATAAGATCCCATTTTTAATATCTAAATAGTATATATAAAAAGCAGCTACAAAGTAATACAAAAGTCCTTCCGGTCTGGTAAGAGCAGCCAGGTTTAATAAGGTAAAAGCAATGAGTCTCGGTTTTAGATCTTCGGCAAGAAAAACATAGTAATAGGCAGATAAAACAAGAAAGGTGAAAAAAGAAGTTTCCAGCCCGGAAGAAGCGAAGGTGTGCATATACTTATGCACAGCCAGTCCGCAGAAAGCTATAGGGAAATAATTTCTTTGCCTGGCATTGATTTTTTTGGCAAAGTAGTAGGTGACAAATAGAGTTCCGAGATAGAAAAGAACACCCAAATTTTCTGAATAGGGAATCGGGTTTAGTTTAAATTGAAAGCCTAAGGAAAGTAAAAGAGTCCAGAGAAAATTTGTATAGCCTTCTACTCTTTCTCCTTCATTAAATACAAGACCCAATCCTTTTGTAAGGTTTCTCGCATAGCGAAAACTAATAAAGGCATCGTCACAGACCCAACGATAAGCTAAAGCCTGAATAAGTGCAATGAGAAAGAAGAGGTAATGTGCCGTTCTCTGAAAAAAAACCATTTCCTGATAAAAGTAGGGATATGAGAAAAGAGAAAATTCTTTTTTTCTGGGACTCTATTTTTTTTACTGCTTACTGTGAAAAGCCCGGAAAAACTACAACAATTATCCTCACAGCCCGATGAAACTCTGTATCGAGAACTTTTACCCTATCTTGCAGAAGATGGTTTTTTTCGCGTATTGGAAGGGGGGAGCTTTGTTGAGTTTCATAAAAAGCTCAGTCTACTTTCAGAAGAAGAGAGAGGTACAGGCATAGGCCTCGCTCTTATGGCACAGGTAAACATTTCCGGAAGGATTCTCGAAATGGCAAAACAGGCAGGCTCTCAAAAAGCGGCTGAAGTCTTACAAAAGATTATCGAGGGTAAAGCCATCTGTTCTACAGGAGTTACAGAACCCGGCTGGAAAGGAAGACTTAAAAATTTACAGAGTCGAATTTCAGAGGCAGGAGACTTAAACTTCCAAAAAGGTTTTTTGACCAATGGCTATGGAGCAGATTATTTTATTATTATAGCCAAAGACGAAAAACGGCAGACCTATGTTCCGGTCCTCATACCTGTAGATTCCTCCCAAATGAGTATAGAAAGAATCCATACCGAATTTACACCGGAAGCCACGCATTGCCGGGCCAGAGCAGATAAACTAAAAATTCTTGAAGAGGATATCTTACCTCTAGAGTATGAAGCCCATGCCCTCGAATACCGTCTTTCCGAAATCTTGAGTCTTACGGCCATATTTTGCGGATTCGGAAAGAAGCTTTTGCGGAAATTAAAGGAAAACGGAGAATTAAAGCTCTTATCCGAGGAAGATAAAAGGGAAGTCTTTTACCTGCACGAACATCTTCAAAACCTGGAGGCAAGAATTTGGGATATTTCCGGAAGAAAAGATAAAGGTGTAAAGATGGAAGAAGAATTTCCTTTCGGACTTGAGGCTACTGCTTCGGTATTCTTTTCCGGCCTCGATAGAATCTTTGGAAAAGAGAAGGTAAGTTCTCTTTCCAAAGACAGGAGTCTTTTTGAGTTAAAAGACCCCCTGAATGAGATTCTATACAGAAAAGCCATACTCAGGTTTTTCAGGTAAGCAGGCGAACCATCGGTGGTTCGCTTACGTTTAAAGAAATTCTACCTCTTTTTTTACATAATTCTGGGGTTTAAAAGGACTTTTTTCGGCCAGCTCTATCAGTTTTCTTTTGATGAACTTAACTAAAATTACTCCGGTGACCAGGCTGATAGAAAGAGAAACCAGAGGATTATTAATCGTAAAAATTAAATAATCGTATAAGGCATGGATTAAGGAAGCTGTGATAATCATAGGAAACATTTCCCTGAAAAGTCCCGTGTTTTTTACAAACTTTGCATCGGCAATCTTATAGCCCCAGAGAGCAGCGAGACCTATATGCAGGGGCATAGCGGTAACTGAGCGCATAACGAGGTTTATAAAACCATACTGCATGGAATAGGAAAAGTTTTCGATAAAGGCAAAACCGAGACCTACAGCAGTGGAATAGACAATGGCATCTACCGGCTCATTCAGATCTTTCAGGTTTCGAACCAGAAAAATAGTCGCTATCGCTTTATTAAACTCTTCGTTAAAACCAATAAAAGTGGAAAGAATACCTGCCGGCATACTGGACATATTCTGGGTATTTCCGATATCTACCTGCAAAAAGTTTGCAGCTTCCACATTCAGAAAACCGGCTATCATGGTGCTGATAAAACCACCTGTAAGCCCTACCCGAAGAACCGTCATAAGAGGTTCCGGCTCATACTTATCTTCTTTTCTGATGTACCTGAGCCAGATAACTGCACTGACGATGATAGAGAGGATCATAAAAATCTGATTTTCCATAGACTAGTCTCCGGGTTTTTTTGGTAGTTATGATGCAGGAATCTTATCCTGTCAATGCTCTAATTTAAAAGAGTTTAAAAATAATGGATCGGGATTGTCGGTATTAAGTAGTAAGCGCTCAAAGAATCAGGGAAAAAGTCCACTTTTCTCTTTCCCGGGCCGGGCTTCGGGACTTCGATACGCTTCGCTACTCAGTCTCCGATTCGCTTGCTCAGTAACTGGGTGCACCGAAGCACTCTCAGTCAGCGTTCCCGAAGGACAGCAACCGGATGAGAAGGATAAGTCGAAGATAGAAGCTTATAAAGTCGAAGATAGGAGCTTATAAAGTCGAAGGAAATGGTTTATAGCAAAGTATGGAATTATTTATTTTGACAGATGATCAAATTGACGATATATATTTTTTAAATTACAAATATCGTTATTTATTTTAATCTGTAATTTATTAGCCAATTAATTTCAGGAATATATGAAAAATATTATTAGGTACACCGAATCCCCCGACCCCATAGGGGGAGAAATCTTTTATATTTGATAAAAGTCCCCCTATGGGGGATTTATGGGGAAAAGGAGATTTGATTATGGAAAAGATGGAAATTGAGATACCGGATAATTTCGATATGGCTGTGGGCTTGACTAAAGAAGAGCTGAACTATCAAATAAGACTGATGGCTGCTTTAAAAATGTTTGAATTGGGTAAAATTTCCTCAGGAAAAGCGGCACGGTTGATTGGTATTACCCGAGTAGATTTTTTAGACATGTGTGGGAGATACAGGGTATCTATTTTTAATTATCCGCCGGAAGAAGCAATAGAGGAAATTGAAAAAGATATAAAAACTCTGGAGACCATGTTTCCATGAATATTGTATCCAATACAGGACCTATCATTGCTCTGGCAAAAATAGGAAAAATTCATCTGCTGGAAGATTTGTTTGGAAAAGTTCAAATTCCGCCAATGGTAGAAAGAGAAGTTTTTATTAAGTTATCTGATGAGGTAGAAGAGCTGGAAAAAGCTATTTCTTCTTTTATTGAAGTTACAGCCAGACCAGTAATTGCCAGAGAAATTTTAATAACGATTCGAGCGATAGATGCAGGAGAAAAAGAAGCGATTGCCCTTGCTTATAATACAGGTTCCTTTCTCATTATTGACGATAGACAGGCGAGAATTGCTGCTGAGAAATTAGGTTTAAATTTTACAGGAAGTATTGGAGTTTTATTAGAAGCTAAGAAGAAAAATTTGATAGATAATGTGAAGAAGCATTTATTAGCAATTCGAGATAATGGATATTATTATAGTGATGAAATCATTGATGTCGCAGTAAAGTTGGCGGGTGAGTAAATCCCCTAATTTCAATGTCATTATGTTAAGGAGTTAAATCATGATCACTGATACAGAATTAAGACTAAAGGGTGTAGAACTTTTAATATCCGGTCTTGGATTAGTAGAATCGGAAAGGTTTATAGCTTTAATCCAAAGAGAACCTTTCGATTATTCTTCCTGGAGTCAGAATTTATTTCAAGGACAATCAATCGATGAAATTGTAGAATCTGCAGAGAAATATTTGGAAAACAAATAAATCCAAAGCATATTATTAGGAAATCATTATGTATACAGATATTTTGACAATAGATAGAGAAATCCAGAGTGGTACACCGGTTTTTAAAAATACGCGAGTTCCGGTAAAAAGTTTGTTTGACTACATTTCTACCGGTGAATCTATCGAGACCTATATGGAAGATTATCCCTATGTTTCGCGGGAACAAATTGATAAGGTTCTGGGTCTTGCCGGCAGGTTATTATTGGAAACAGCAATGGTGTTTGGAAAGTAATAAAATGGATAGATTAGAACAAATTGAATCTGCAATTCTTGCACTATTACATCGATATAAAAGCGTTCGTACCGGGTCTTCGGATAAATACTATGTAATTCATGATAAAGAGAGCCAACATTTTCTTTTGTATCATATTGGTTGGAATAAGGAGACAAGAATTCACCATTGTATTATTCATATAAGAGCGTGGATGAAAAATGCCTTTCTTCCTTCACAGGTCAGTAGGATAGATGTATCCGTTCAAAAAATCAGGGAAATCTTTTTTAATCGTAGGCGAGCCATCGGTGGCTCGCTTGCTTTCCGAAGAAAATGAAGGCTTTTTCATTTACGAATCCCTCTTGATTTTAATTATACTTTTCTTTTTTCGGAAATATAACGAATGGTGCTGAGCTTTGAACCGAGGGTTTGATCCAATTCCAGCTCAATCATTCGGAATGTAGAATCATAGGCTAACTTTGCTTTGCCCTGTAGAATCGCATTTAACCTGCCCTTCCGTATATAGGCAGTTTCATTAAAAAGATTATGTGCCAGACTAAAGTTGGCTTCCCGGTTATATAAAAATGAATTGGCTCTGAAAATTTTTAAAAGTCTTTTTTCATCTCTAAGTATATGTGCCGAGTTAAACACCAATATACGATGTAGCCCTTTTTCCTCCGAGTATTTTAAAATTTGACTCAAAGACTCATTTACAGACTTAATTTGGAAATAGTATACATCAGTAGAAAGTTTAGATAGTCTTGAAAATCGTTGCCCGTATTCTTCCCGGAAATGGGATGGATGAATATCTTCTTCTTCAAGCAATGGATAGTCTATCCTATACGTTTTCTTTTTTAGAAAAAATGAATAGTATCGAAAACCGGGCTCGTTCATGTTTGAATAAAAATCCTCACGAGCTTTTCGGAGAAAAACTTCAGACTCTAAAGCCTTCACCTCTTCCAAGAAGATACAAATTCTTCCCGGTATTTTAATCTCTTGCAGGTTCATTTTTCCCGAAAAAAGAAAGTATTATTTTGAGAAGTTTATTGGAAGAAATTGATTTATCGGGATAAGGATTCAAACCTTCTGTAACAGTATTAAAACCATGAGTTGCCCGATTGAGTCCCTCTGGATTTTTTTCTTTCTCTACACGCCACTCTCTACCTAAACCAACGTTTTCATAGATATTTAAATGAACTTCTGTATAATTGACATTTTCTTTATCTCTGGCTTTGACATCGATTTGATCAGTCATCTCACGATTAGACTCTCGGAAGTTATCTCTTGCAATTTTAAAATCTTTGTATTCCTTATATGCTTTATCATCTGAAAACAATTCCATAAATATACCTCTTACTAACAAAAGATTAGTATTTCACTTTTCCTTGCAAATAAAAAATAAAAATACTTGGATTTTTTTGTAAATATTATGATATTCCATATACAGCAATATTTGCATAGCACGTAGGTGGAGAAATCATGACCGGATTAGAAATACTGCCCTGGGCGGGACTTGTTTGGAGTTTTTTAAAACCTGTTATCGGGGATTATATTGACCCGGAGAAGTATTTACAGGGAAAGTTAAAAGATTTTGTAAAAGAGAAAGAGAAATCTTATTTCAAAAGGTTTACAGGACTTTTTGGGAAGAAGGAAGCTGATGGCGGTAACTATTTGTATTCTGCTTTTTCTAAAGCTTATACAAGAGCTTTATATTCCTGCCTTTCGGACTGGCAAAAAGAAGTTGCCAGTGAGAATATTATCCATACCGATTTACCGAACCGCCTGAAAGCTCTTTGTAAGGATTTAAGTACCAAAGAAAAGATAGAGGAACTCTTCGGTGCGCCGGATAGAGAGCGAGAAGAAAAAGTCCTCGAATCTATGATGATAGACTCCGGGGGAAGGGATACTCGCTACCAGCAAATCGAAGAAGATGGAGCTTACCTGAATATCCTGAACCTTATAGCAGAGAAAATTCATAACACTTCTTAGATTCATCTTGGTAACAAGACAGAGATTCAGGCTTTCGGGAATCGCTTTATGGAAATCATAAGAAAGAATTTACTTCGCTATATTTTTGCCGAACTAAGAAAACTCATTCAGAGCGATGAAACCTTTTTCAGGGCTGTAAGCTATGATTCTTTTTTAGAGATTCGTAATGAATTACTGGAACTGAAAAATAGGGAAATAGCCATTCCGCAAGTCAATGTGGATGTGATTATCAAAGCACTGGATGAAAAGCTGGAACACCTACAAAAACCTGAAAGCCTAAAAGAAGAGAGAATAAAACTCGAACATATCCTCGAAGAGAAGGTGATGCTTCTCTGTAGTTTAAGCCGGGAGGGTTTGAAGAAACTGGAACTCCAACTCGAAGAAAATCGAGAATTCTTCGCCGAACACCTGAGCCGGGAGTCAGAAAACATTCAGGAGAAGATAGAAAAGGAAGGAGATAAAAATACGAAGCAGGTAATGGGTAAACTCGAAGACATAGACAAAAAGCTGGAACAAAAAGGGGAAAAAGTGGATGGAGTAACACTCAATGCGATAGGAAAAAATTCTAAAGCAATCTATATAAAGAAAAATAAAGGTTTAACCATTGAATAAGTTACTTGTTTTATCATAAGCAATCATCAAAAGGAAGAAAAATGTCATCAGAAGAGAGAGTTACTTTAAACGCGGAAGGGGAAAACTCTAAAGCAATTTATATAAAAGAAAATAAAGATGGAGTTAAAATTTATAATGAAATTAAAAAAGACCCCATCCCCCGTTTTCTCAATCCGATCAAGGTTTCACCCAAAGAAATCATCGGTCGGGAAACGGCATTGCAGGAATTGTTAGGGCTTATTAAACAGGAGGAAACCGTTTATATTCACGCTATACGTGGTGTTGGGAAAACGACTCTTGGAAAACTGGTGTATCATCATTTGAAAGAGCTGGATTCTTTTTCTTATTATGCGATTGTTGAACTTACCGAGAGTTTCTTAGAGTCTTTTATTGAAAAACTCAGAGTTCCCTGCCGGGTGGATGTGGTAGAAGGTGAAACCGATGAAGACAGGCTGCAAAAGATTCTTCATGCCCTGACTGATGTGGTTGAAAAAGATTCGTCTGAAAAGAATGGCTTTATTTTAATCGATAATGCTCTACCGAGAAAAGCGAAGGGCAGCAGGGATTTTCTAAAAGAAGTTATAGACCATCTATCTTCCAACTGGAAAATTCTGGTAACATCTTTTGAGGAAATCCCATATTTAAAGGAATACAAATTGGATTATTTGACTGATGAAAAAGCCCTGGAATTATTTTTATTCCATTGTCCTGATAAGGGAAGTAAGGAAGATATTCAGGTTCTTTTAAACCATGTGGGCAAGCATACTCTGACAGTTGAACTCATGGCCAAAACTTTAAAAACAGCGAGCCGAATTAAGTCTGTTGCTGAGTTATTTGATATTTTAAAAAAACATGAACTGGGAAAAAATCCTTCTGCCCGGAAGAAAATTCATGCAAATCATCCAAAAGGTGAGGTTATTGCTTTTGAGTATATTTCAAAAATCTTTGATATGACAGAACTCGAGAATGAGAAAAACCTTATCTATGCTTTGAAAAACTATTACTTCCTGCCGGATTATATTTCGAAAGAAGACTTTGGTGATATGGTAAAGACTGAAGATTTGGATGAAAATACACTGGATGAAGCCACAGAAGAACTCTACAAGCGCGGCTGGCTGGAAAAAAACGGTGAAGAGGAGGAATACCGCCTGCACTCGATTATCAAAGAAGTAGTGTATGATAAACTAAACCCCGGGTATGAGGACTGTAAGGCACTGGTTTCGACTATTACCACCAAATTATCTGCATCCAGGGATAATCCTCTCGCCAATTATTACCTGATAGAACAGGCAAGAGCTATATCTGATGCTATAACAGAAACCAATGAAGATTTAGCAGATCTGGAACTATGGTTGGGAAACCTCTATCAGAGTAAAGGTGAATACGACGAAGCCGTAGATTATCTAAAAAAGGCCCAGAAAAAGAGAATCCAGATCCACGGAGACAGACACGAGGAAGTCGCCACAACTTATAACAATATCGGCGAAGCTTATCGAAATAAAGGTGAGTATGATAAGGCGATAGAGTATTACAAAAAAGAGCTCGATATACGATTAGAGAAATTAGGGGAAAGGCATCCCGATGTCGCCACAACTTATAACAATATCGGCGGTGCTTATGAGTCAAAAGGTGAGTATGATAAGGCGATAGAGTATTACGAAAAAGATTTAGAAATAAGTATAGAGAAATTAGGGGAAAGGCATCCCTCTGTAGCCACAACTTATAACAATATCGGTAGTTTATATTATAATCAAAAACGTTATCAGGAATCAATGGAAATGTTTGCAAAAGCTATTGATATTTTGAAAGATTATGTGCCAGAATCCCATCCGAATATGCAGACAATGATCGGTAATTATAATCATGTAAAAAGACTTGCAGAAGGCGGTGAAGAAGAAACTTCTGACGACATTGACCTTCCCACAATCATCCAACTCATCCAACAGATGGATGCAAAGTTCCAGGAAGCGGGTGAGATTGAGAGAGAAGAGTTCAAGCAGTTTGCACAGTTACATCTTATTCTGGCAGTAAAGCTAAAAGAAGCAGGAGAAACGGAGGGAGCGGGACAGGTTTTGGCACGGGCAAAGGAGCTTGCGGAGCAGTTGGGTGACGAAGAGCTGTTGGCGTTGATTGGGCAGGTGGAGGATTGAGGATTGCACTTCGACTCGCCGTTGGCTGCCCTTCGACTCATTTCATTCGCTCAGGGGGCGCAACCAGGCTCAGAGAACGGAAAGGCTATTTGGTTATGTCTCTCTTAGCCCCATGCTTTAGCATGGGGAAAGAAGAAAACCGGTTTAATCCCTCGTCTGGAACACAATTATTAAGATTTTTTAGCGGAAAAAGAAGGTACATTGATGTAGCTGGAATAGACGAAGAAACGGAAGCCATCGTCGAATTACATCAGATAGGCAAAAAAAATAAGAATGGAGAACCGGTAATGCGTGAAAAGAGAGTATTAGACGAAGTAGAAAAAGAATTTGGAATCAGACCTGAATTTCATGCTTACAATGAGGACGACAAACAATGAAAAGTAGTCAGATAAACTTTTACATGACCGATGAAGATATATTAGAAATAGACAATTATCTCAAAGCTCAAGGACTTGTTATCATCAGTGCCTATCATTCCGAAAAAGAGATAAAAGTTCTTCCTTCATTACTCGTATCCGAAAATGATAAGCCCATTCAAAAAAACAGATTGATTCTATTACAGGAAGACCTTCCACACCTAAAGCCCGGATACATAGAAACAAAAGAAATGTATAATGTTGATATAATGGACTCTCCTGTAATCGAATTTTCTCCGGGAGGAATCAAAGAGAATAAATTTTACAGAGGAAGACTGTATTATGTAAAAGATATACTCAACAAAAAAGGACAGAGCGAAGAAAAGAATGCAGAGTTTCTAAAAATAGCTTCTTCTCTTTTTCGCTGGATAAAAAAGCATTTTAAAAACGCAAAGCTTCAGGGTTTTGAAGATTTTCTGGTAACCGAAAGAACAGCGAACTGCCTGGATAAAAACAGGGTAGAGTTGGTTTTGAATCATGTAATGAAGGGGTGAGGGATTAAGGATTGGTGTATAGTCCGGTAGATTTATTCTATTATGCTAATATAAGAAGATTTTATCTTAGCCCCATGCTTTAGCATGGGGAATGGGGAAAGAGGGAAAGCCACGTCATCGGATAGGAATGTTGAAAGATAGAAATTAGTTCTGTTCTGCAAATAAAATTGACTATTTATGCGTATAGTTCATTGTTGACAATTCTTGGAGGTCAAAATGAGCAAAAGAGATATATACCATTACCAGGCGAAAAATGCTTTAAAAAAGGATGGTTGGCTTGTAACTGATGATCCTCTAATTGCAAGTTTAGGAGAAGAGGATTATAGAATTGATTTAGGTGCTGAAAAAATTATAATCGCAACCAAGGAAAACAAAAGAATTGCTGTAGAGGTAAAAAGCTTTTTAAGCAACTCGGTGATAAATGATTTCCATAAAGCACTTGGACAAATATTGGACTATAAAGTGGTATTAGAAGAAAATAATTGTGATAGAGAACTATTCATGGCTATAACAGAAGATACCCATAAAAGTTTTTTAAAATATTTATTGATTAAACTTTCACTCAAACGGCATAATATAAAATTACTGGTGTTCGATCCACAGAAGGAGGAGGTTATCAAATGGATAAATTAGAACTCTATCGAAATGCAATCATTCAAGTTCTGACGGAATATTATAATGAATATCCAAAAAAAGAAACAATCGATAAATATGTCGTGGTAGATGACAGCACAAAGAACTATTTTTTTACACGGGTAGGCTGGGAAAATAACAGCAGAATTCATGGTTCCCCCATTCACTTTCGTATAAAAGACGAAAAAATATGGATAGAGTTTAACGGAACCGAGGAAGATCTCACAGAAAGTCTGGTAGATAAAGGTATTCCTAAAGAAGATATAGTTCTCGGTTTACTCCATCCGTCTAAAAGGCAATGGGCAATGAAGGGGTGAGGGATTAGGGATTAGAAATTAAGGATTGGTGTATAGTCCGGTAGGTTTATTCGATTATTCTAATATTGAAAGATTTTTTTCTTAGCCCCATGCTTTAGCATGGGGAAAATGGGGAACAGGGGAATATGGGGAAATGGAGGGATTAGGGATTTGAATATTCACACAGTAAGCTGTAGAGAAGAGTTTAAAAAATCTTGCTTACATCGAGAGAGAAGCCTTCAATGGCTTTGGACTGAATCCTGCCGGTTTTTCCTACAGTTTCTGTTTTAAACATGATACCCATGTGGTTGTGGTAGATTTCGATATTTTCGAGCATAGGATTTACAATCCAGTATTCTAGCACCCCAAAGTTTCCGTAGAGCTTCCTTTTCTTTTTCCTATCGGTGGCAACATTGCCTTTGGAGAGGATTTCCACGACAAAGTCCGGAGCACCCTTAATGTACCTGTCAATGATTGAAGAACGTTTGATAGAAACAAAAATGATGTCAGGCTGCACTACATTCTTTTCGTCCAGTTTTACATCTACAGGAGAGTAAGCTACTTTTCCCAGATTATGATTTTGTAAATAGGCTTTAATAGCAAAATAGATGTTGCCTGAGATTTCCTGATGTTTAAAATCGGGTGCAGCCATAAATGTAAGTTCTCCCTCAATCAATTGGAAGGGGGCACCTTCCGGTAGACTCATATAGTCCTCGAAGCTATACCTGTTTCCTTCCTGTATCTCAGCTATCATATATTGTTGCGAAGCTTCATCAAAAAAGATGAGATTTCCCTCGAAGAAAGCCCAGTTTCTCCCTTTTAAAAGCTCTTCCGGATGGAATGACCTGAGTAGTTCAACTGACATAGAAACATATTTTAAGTATTTATAAAGTTCTGTCAAGTTTTATCCTCAAGCCCCAGGTTTTAGCCTGCGGAGCTACAACGTAGGGCCTGGTAGGTTTTGGAAGTACTCTGTTTTTGTAAAACCTTGAAAATGAACTCGGTAGCGAGGCTCAGTTTATATAAATCCACACCGCTTTCCAGTCCGGAAGCAGAGAGGAAATAAACCAGGTCTTCTGTAGCGAGGTTTCCGGAAGCACCCGGTGCATAGGGGCAGCCTCCGAGTCCTCCGGAGGAAGAATCAAAGGAACGAAGCCCCATTTCTATAGATTTCTGGACATTTGCGATAGCCATTCCGTAGGTATCATGAAAATGACCGGCGAGCTTTTCGGAAGGAAGGGTCTTAAGAAGTTTCTCAAGAAGCCTTTCGGTCTCAGAAGGAACAGCTTTTCCGATAGTTTCTCCTAAGGATATTTCATAGGCTCCGAGTTCTAAGAGTTTCTCAGATATTTGGAGTACGGCTTCCGGTTGAATATAGCCGGAATAGGGACAATGCACGACGGTAGAAACATAAGCCCTAACTTTTAAGCCATCCTGTTTCGCTTTTTCAAAAATTTCCCGGATAGCGAGGAGGGATTCTTCTACTGTTTTATTGATGTTCTTTTTATTAAAGGCTTCTGAGGGAGAAGTAAAAACGGCTATTTGGCGGTAGCCGGTTTCGAGGGCTTTTTCATAGCCTCTGAGGTTGGGAACGAGGGCCGTATATTCAAGTCCGGGTGATCTTCTCAGGGCTTTTGAAAGCTCATAGGAATCTTTCATGGCCGGCACAGCCTCCGGTTTCACAAAAGAAGTCGTTTCAAGGCTTTTTAGCCCCGCTTCTTCCAAAAGTTGTATGTATTTGAGCTTATCTTCGGTGGAAACCGGGGTTTTTTCGTTTTGTAAACCGTCTCTCGGGCCGACTTCTGTAATTGTGATTTTTTTTCTTTCCATAATCATTTTGTAGTTTTATTATCAGGGCATTTCTTGATACTATAGAATAATAAAAGACTGGAAAAAATAGCCCTGAGTGCAAGGATAATATTTTTTTCAGGCTTTGAACGGGAACACTAAAATACATATGAAACCCAGTATATTAATTGTTGATTACGAACCGGTAGACATTGAGCAGATTCAGAAGGTAACCCAGGAGCTGGGTTTTGAATTCACACTCGTAAACAATGGGAAAGATGCGCTAAAAGAACTGGAAAATGGCTTTTACAATGTTCTTTTAGCTGATGCAGATCTTTCTGATATTCCTACTCTTGAGCTTATCGACAGAGTAGACAAGCTCTATGGAATCGTTCCTATCATCATGTCAGACGATTCTGACCCCGAACGCATTATTTCCAGTCTGGGTAAATATAGAGTTTTTGACTATGTTCTAAAACCCATACAAAAAGAGGTTTTGAAAGCTTCCATTGATGGCGCGGTCGCGAGGTATGAGTATAATTTGCGGGTAAGTAGTTTTACTGAGAGTGAAAAGAACTTCTACACAACCATTATTGATATTTTTAGCTGGAAAAAGGAATTACAACAAAGCCAGATAGAGTCTCTCACCGGGAATATGATTAAGCAGATGAATAAAAACCTGTTTCAGGATAGTGGCTTTGCCATTCTTTTCAATACCCTGAATATGTTTTTTTCCAAGGCTAAATTTAACGCCCAGAAGAATTCTTACGAAATTACCCGTAATCTCTACAACTTAATCAAGGATAATTTTGCCCAGGCGGATAAAATGGTGAGAACCATCGCCGAATCCCAAAAAATCCTGACAAGAGAAGATCCGATTACCGAAACGAATTATATCTCTGAATTTGTGCATATACTCTCCGAGTGCAATACGGAAATCCGTCCTATGGCCGCACTTAAAAACCAGCAGGTTTCTCTCGGAAAAGTCCCGGAAATCGGAAAGCAAAAGAAAATCATTTTCCACAGACCTTACCTGAAAAGTGTTGTAAAAGAGCTGTTGATAAATGCCATGAAGTATTCGGCAGAAAGAGACCTGATAATTGTCTTATTCTTTATCAATAACGATCATCTGGAATTGAAAGTCCTGAATCCGGCCCGATCCAACCAGGAAGGAAAAATAGGGATTAACGAAGAAGATGCGAAAGTTGTTTTTGAACCTTTCTTTAGATTAACCGAAGAAGTGGACGATAGATATACCGAGGAAGAGTTTGGTTATGGATTGGGTCTTACTATCGTGAAAAAAATCATAGAATTACACGGAGCAAGTCTTTTGGTTCATACTATTAGAAATAATGTTAACCAGAGTAGTGATAGTGAGGTTGTGTTTAGCCTGAACTTTCCTATCATTCAATAAACATGTTTCCTTTTGAAAAATTAGAAAAAGAAGCCATGGATCTGCGTTTCGCCCATGGTCTGGAAAAAAAGTTTATGGAAACCCATAAAGATAAAACGACTGACAATTTAAAGATCCTTTCCCTGGTTACACTTATATTTTCCCTTCCCTTTATCTATATCGATATCAATGGTTCCGGCGGTAATTTTGGGAAAATAGCCTTTTTTCGTTTAACCTCTTTCGGACTGCTACTTTTTAGCCTGATGGCCAACCAGATGCCGGAACTGGCTAAGAATGCCAGTCGTGAACTGTTAAATGCAGTGTCTCTAATTGTATTTGGTTTAACACAGAGCTGGGCTATCGGCTTTAGCTATCAGAATGCTGATTCTCACTGGTTATATTTTTCTGCTCTTCCCTACATCATTGTAGCAGCTTCCGGATTTCATAGAAAGGTTTTTTTCCTGGTTATTTCGGGTTTTGTTCTGAGTTTTTATCTTGTAGTGGGTTTTAGTGTAGGGCTTCCGGGTTTTCCGACGGGGATGAGTTTTCATACCAATATGCTCATCCTGATTTCTCTAATACTTTTAGGCTACCTGATTAACTATAAGATAGAGTCCAATGTAAGAGTTGTTTTTATTCAGCAGGAGAACCAGGAAAATACAGATTCTAAATTAGATCATGTAATTCATCGCTTATTACCGGAAAGTGCAGCACAGAGAATTCGGGATAATCTGGGAATGACAGCTAACGGCTATGAAAATACCACTGTTCTCTTTGCCGAGATTACAGGTTTTGCCCAGCTTTCCCAGACTCTTCCCCAGGACATGATAGCTTCCCAGTTAAAAGAGATTGAAGATGCCTTTGAGCTTTTGGGCCAGAAGCATGGAATTGAGAAGATATTAACCGACGGAGAAAGTTTTTGGATTCAAACCGGGATGCCGGAATACAGACCCGATCATGCTTCGAGAGTAGCCGAATTGGCTCTCGATATGATAGAAGCAGTTCGGAATATATCCCGAAAGAACAACCGTTATTTCCAGGTAAGGATAGGTATTCATTCCGGGCCGGTAGTGGCCTGTTTATTCGGAAAAGAAGGACTTTATATCTATGACCTTTACGGAGAAACCCTCGGCATTGGAAAGTTAATGGAATCTCACGGTGTAACCGGACAGATTCAGGTAAGTGAAGACACCCACAAACTTTTGCAGGGTCAGTATGCCTTTGAAGAAAGAACTCCCAAGATACGCTCCGGTACCAGAGACGTAAAAACCTATTTACTATTAAGAAGATTATAAAACATGGAAAAAACAGAAAAAGAAGAAGCTAATCGGTTGATAGGGGGGCTGGCGAAGAGTCTCCAACTGAGTAAACCTGTGTTAAACGGTATATTCGGGGATTATCTGGCAGAGACGGAAAATGGACTGGCTATTAAGCCGGGTTTTTATAAGAATAATCAGAAGATTCATGAGACAAATCTAATCTATGAAACTTCTTATACAACACTGAGTTCGAGAGTTTCCGTGTTTTTGCACGGACTTGTCTGTGACGAGAACTACTGGGATTTTCAACAGGATGAGAAAAAGACCTCTTACGGTCAAATGTTAGAACAGGATCTGCAATTCACTCCCTTTTACTTTCGTTATAATTCAGGTTTACGTATTTCCGAGAATGGTAAGTTATTCTCAGAGTTTATGGAAAACCTGGTTCAAAACTATCCGATTCCTATAGACGAACTGGTTATTGTAGCTCATAGCATGGGAGGACTTGTGAGTCGCAGTGCCTTTTACTATGCAGAACAGGGAAAGGCTTCCTGGCTTCAGGTTTTGAAGAAAATAATCCTTATCGGTTCTCCTCACTTGGGAGCACCGTTAGAAAAATTCGGTAATATCCTGACCAATGTTTTGGAGGCTGTTCCTTCCACTTATACCCGCCTCGCAGGAAACCTGATTAATTTACGCAGTAAAGGAATTAAAGATTTACGTTTTGGTAATATTATCGATGAAGACTGGAAAGATGTAGAGGAAGATGCTTTATTACAGAATGCTAAGGTAGATATTCCTCTGTATACGGGTGTAAAATACTATGTAATTTCCGGAACCATTACGAAGGATCCGGAACACATTTTTAGTCACTGGTTTGGCGATGCCATGGTGCGAAGAGGAAGTGCCCTCGGAAGAACGAAAGATGGAAAAGACTTCCTCTTAATAGAAGATAAGAACCATAAGGAATTTACCTCTATCGGACATATCGGTCTCGGCCACTCTCTGGAAGTATATGAGCAAATACGGGAATGGGTAAAAGAAGGACTTTCTGAAGCATTTCAGGAAATACAAAAGGAAGAAGAAAGTGAAGCAGAAAAAAATCTTCGTCTCGAACCGGAGGCCCTGCAGGGTTTAAGCGGACTTGTAGAAACGGCTATTGCCGGTGGGGCCAAAACGATAGAAGAAATCCAGAATAAGATTATGGATAAGCCGTACGGGATATTAAAAAAGGTGATACCGATTCCGGGACTGATAAGTGGTATTGAAAAGATGAATCGTAAAAGCCTCGGAGGAGTCTATCAATCCATACAGGTACTGAATAAGGAAATAAACCGTCTGGCCCAGGATTACCTGGAAAAGAAAAAGAAATAAGCTACGACATGACTATGAAATTGAATTTCTTTCTGAGTCTATTTTTCCTTCAAGTATCCTTAACGGCTTCTGACTTACGGATTTTTTTTACTTCTTCTTTAAATGGTTATATCAAGGACTGTCTCTGTAAGGCCGTGCCCGCACCGGGTTTAAGTAAACGTCATACTCTCTTGCAAAGCTTATCTTTTGATAGATATAAAGATATTCTCCTTGAAACAGGTGATATTCTTGATAAGGGTTTTATAAAACCAAATAAAGCCTTTGCTATCTATGAAAGTTATACAGAAATTGGCTATCACCTGATTACACCCGGCCTACATGAATTAAAATTTCGAACCCAGGATCTGTTTAAACAGCCTTTCTCCAGTTATCCTTTACACTCAGCTAATATTCGGATTCCTAATTATTTTTTATCCAAGCCTATCGGGAAAGAATTTGTCCTTTTAAAAAGGAATAAAAAAGTTATAGGGCTTCTACCTTTAAGTTCACCCAAACTTCTAAAACTCAAGCTGGGTAAGAAGTATGATTCTTTGAAAATTTCGGAAGTGGAAGAGAGTATTCTGCAGGTCGTAGAAAACAACAAAGCCGATCTCTGGATATTAGTATATTACGGAACTCTTAAAGAAGCTTCTACTTTAATCGATAAATTAGGCAATAAATTTATCATGATAGTGGGTTCGGAAAAGAAAAAACCTTCTAAGGGTTTTTACAGCCTGTCTTTACAAAAAAAACCTCTGTATCACCTTCCGGGTGAAGGAGAATATCTCGGAGTTCTAAAATTCGATTCTAAGAGTCTTCGGTTTAAGTCGGGAGAAATTCTACAACCGGACTTTGATAAAACCGAACACTCAAGCCTGGTGCTAAAAATTATGGAAAAGCACTCGGTAAAAGATTAGAAGTACAGGCCAGTCCGGTGGGTGAGGCTATGATTGTAAGGCTGTTTCCACTACATCACGAAGTAAATGTTTCGTTCCTTCTGCATAATCGGGAACACTTAAATTGCGGCAGAGGGAGAGAAGGTATTTTTCATCGATCACCTGTCCGTTAAACCATTTTCCCAACATAGATGTAGCCACATTTATCATTGATTCAAAAGGGATTATATTTTTTGCATGAAGGATAACTGCAAAACCGAGGGCGCCTTCTGTTGTATGATACAGTTTAAAGTTTTCGAGGTGATGAATATTGATTCCTATGGGTAAAGCTTTATCCAGATGGTCTGTCATTTCTTCTGTTACAGGTCCCATGTGAGACATGTTAATCAATACTACCTCTACCGGATTCATTTTCCCGTGTATGGCAAGACACTCTGAAGCTAATTTCTTGATTTTAATTGCGTTATCCCTGGTTACAGCATTTCTTCCGAGAAAATGTAAGTTATAAAGGTAGTCTTCCAGTTCTTTACCGGAAATCAGGTCCATGAGGATTAGTTGATACAGGGTAAAAATCAAATAATCACTCTCTGTATTATCTCCCATTAATATTTCTTTGGCCCTTGTGGGTTGGTATAGACGGTTATGGAGAAGAGTGGAGAGCTTGTAGGTCAACTGGTCGAATAAACTTAAATAAGAAGAGTTCCAGAATTTTTTCATTCGATTCAGGGCCGGAGCAAAGCCGTCTCGAAACAAATCATCCAGGTTGAAAATAGAATTAATGGCCTTATCCATTACATTTTGCAGGGTTCCGTTTAAATACTTCAAATTCAGGCTGTCCATTTCAATGCCGTCTTTTCGAATGGTAGCTGCCAGGGAGCGTCTAAAAAAATGAGGACTGGCCGAGATAAAGCTCAGGGGAGAATTATTAGTATGAAGTTTCATCTCCTTGTATAGTTCGGGCATTCCGGGAATGGGAAGTTTTTGTTCCGGTGTTTCAAAAAGAGTAGCCAGCTTACCTCCCTTTGTTTCCAGATCGGTCGCGAGGTATGTCTGATCGATATCAGAAGTGGTTATATACCCGGTATAATCGGAAGGAAGAACCGTTAAACGACCCATTCCAATTACGGTATAATTGTTGATCCGGCTTTCTCGAAAATTGGTAATAAAGTTTAGGTCACGGGTTTGTTGCCTGTAGGAATCACTTCCCTGGAAAACGACCTGGTAAAAATAAAGTCCCGGCTCCAGTTTAAGCTGCGAGTCAAAATTGAAAAATCCATCTCTACTGCCACTAAAAATGTCTGATTCGTAAATTAATTCCGTTTCTCGTAAAATCTGGATTTTTAGAAAAGGCTTACGAACCGGGGCAAGGCTGAAATCGAGAAAAGGGGTTATAAAGTCTTCCTCTCCGTTGAAAAGCCCGGTTAAAAAATCAAGAAGGCTATCTACATTAAAAGGTTCTCGGATGCCGGCATCTACTACCTGTCCCTGAATGAGAATACGATTTTCACGGCCAATACTACCTCCACAGATAGCGAGGCGTTTTTTTCCTCTAATCTTACGGCTAAACTGCTTCTTGATTTCCTGTTCGTTTATATCCACTTCAATCTATCCTGTCAATTCCATACTCCTGTAAAAGCACCTGAAATGACAAACCTATTTTTAAACTTGCAGGATTTAAAACGACTCCACATATTGTATTTTGTAAATTTTTTCCCGGGCTTCTTACACTATGAGAGAGATATATATACGAAAAATGCGCTACGAGGAAGCTAAATATAAACTGGAACGAGAGCTTCATGCCGCCTTTATGGAAGGGGAGACTCTTGTGGAAGTGATTCATGGTATAGGAGAAGGAAAACTGAAACAACTAACGGAAGACATGGTGAATGAATATGATTTTCTGAGGCTCTACAAAACCGATGAATGGATTTATTCCAACCCGGGAAGTACGAAAGTCGAGATATTTCCCCCCGACAAAGCTGACCTGAAAAATTATAAGAAGTAAATATATGGATAATAAAATAGAAATTCTGGATGTTACCTTAAGAGACGGTGAACAAACACGTGGAGTTGTGTTTACCGCTGAAGAGAAATTAAATATTGCAAGCTTTCTTCTGGAAAGAGTGAAAGTGCCGAGAGTGGAAGTAACTTCTGCTCGAGTTTCCGAAGGGGAACTACGTTCAGTTCAAAATATCATTCACTGGGCCAAAGAAAACGGTTTTCAGGATAAGATTGAACTACTCGGATTTGTAGATCACACCCTTACGGTTGACTGGCTGGTGGAATGTGGTGCTTTAAATTTGAACCTTCTGACCAAGGGATCTTTAAAACACCTGAGCGGACAACTTAGAAAAACCCTTCCCGAACACCTTTCCGACATTGAAAAGACGGTAAGTTATGCAAAGTCTAAAGGTATCACGGTGAATGCGTATCTCGAAGACTGGTCTAATGGTTACATGAATTCGAGAGAATATGTATACGATATTCTGAAAGGTATGCAAGAAATGCCTATTAAACGGATTTATCTCGCAGATACTCTGGGGGTTCTTGCACCTTATGAAATCTACGATGCAGTAAGTGATATTCTCGACAGGTATCCGAACCTGCAATTGGAGTTTCACGGTCATAACGACTATGATCTTTCGGTAGCGAATGCCCTTTATGCCATTAAGGCAGGAGTCAAAGGAATACACGTTTCGGTGAACGGTCTCGGAGAAAGAGCGGGAAATACTCCTCTCGAAGCTACGATAACTGCCATTCATGATAAACTCGGTATTCAAACCGGTATCAAGGAAAGTGAAATAACAGCCTTATCCAAATTGGTCGAAGTCTTCAGTGGGAAGAGAGTTTCCGATAATCGACCTATAGTCGGACAGGATGTATTTACCCAGACGGCCGGTGTTCATGCAGACGGAGACTTGAAAGGAAATCTCTACGCTAACCCCATTTTACCTGAACGATTCGGAAGAAGAAGAAGTTATGCTCTGGGTAAATTAGCCGGAAAGGCAAGCATCACCGAAAACTTGATGCAGTTAGGAATTACCTTATCCAAAGAGTTAGAAAAAAAGGTCTTAGAAAGAGTCATTCAGATGGGAGATGCCGGTCTTACCGTAACCGAAGAAGACCTTCCTTTTCTCATTGCTGATGTGTCGGGTGAAAAACAGAACAATGATTTTAAAATTGAGTCCTGTGTTGTCAGTGCCGGTGTGGGAGTGGTTCCTTCTGCCGGTCTTAAGGTTCGTTATAAAGACGTAATTTATAAAGAGGTTGGAAAAGGCGATGGAGGTTATGATGCTTTTATGAATGCTTTAAGTATTGTAATGAATAAAATAGGCATTAAACTTCCTTATCTTGTAGATTACCAGGTAAGAATTCCACCCGGAGGTAAAACCTCAGCCCTGGTGGAAACTCTAATTACCTGGGACAAAGAACCGGATAAACCGGGGGATACTACATTCAAAACTATAGGGGTGGATACCGATCAAACGGTAGCAGCCATATTAGCTACCGAGAAAATGATCCATCTTCTTTTACGGTAGTTATGAAAAAAGTCCTGATTGTTGGATTGGGAAACCCCGGTAAAAAATATGAAGCAAACAGGCATAATGTTGGCTTCATGATGCTGGATAAATTTGTTGAAGCGGAAGGTGCAAGTTTCAGTTCTGATAAGAAGTATTCCCTGGCACAGGAAACCCTGGGAGAATGCAGGGCTTACTTTTTAAAGCCCCTTGAATATATGAACCTTTCGGGATCTGCGGTTTCTTTGATCGCCAGAAAAAATGGAATTGAGCCCGGAGAAATATTAGTTTTACACGATGAGATTGACTTTCCTTTTGCTAGGGTAAAGCTTAAATTTTCCGGCGGTCATGCCGGTCATAATGGACTTCGGGATATAATAGAGAAATTGGGGAGTAGGGATTTTCACAGGCTTAGAATTGGAGTAGGGCGACCGGAAGATAAAAACGATGTAGCCGACTATGTGTTATCAAATTTTAAGCCGGAAGAGAAATCTCAACTGGATACGGTGTATAAGCAAGTAGCAGAATTAATAAGGCAATGGGTAAAAGCTTGAAAAAGCAAAGGTATTTAATTCGGGTTCCGGGTACTTCCGCAAATTTGGGGCCCGGTTTTGACATCATGGGTCTTGCGGTAAATGTTTATAACCAATTCTTCTTTGAGTTTTCAGATAAGAGTGCTTATAAAACACAGTTGGTTGACGGAAGGCCGGTACCTTTTGAACCCTCTGATGATTTGGTCTGGGAATCGTATAAGAGATACTTTTCTATTTTTTTACCGAATCAGGAACCTCTGCCTTATGATTTAAGTATGGATTTAAATCTTCCCCTGAAGGGAGGCCTGGGTTCGAGTGCTTCAGCCGTTGTAGCGGGTTTTTCTGCTGCGAGATTAGCTCATAAGAAGTTTTATAAAAGTGATAAGCTTCCCGATGAAAATTTGTTTTTGTATGAGCTGGCAGAAGTAGAAGGACATGCAGATAATACAATTCCGGCTTACATGGGCGGTTTGGTCCTGGCTTATTTTATTGAAAGAAAACGACTTCATTTTTTTAAAAAGAAACTTCCTACAAATGTTTCGATTTTTATTTTTATTCCGAATATTGAAATTGAAACCAGTGCCTCAAGAAGAACCTTACCCGTTTCTTATTCAACGAAAGATGTAATTTATAATATGGCGAGGGTCGCTACCTGGTTTGAATTTTTAGGAACAAAGCGTTTCTCTCATTTAAGACTTGCTGTTAAAGATAAACTGCATACACCTTATAGAATCACGAAACATCCGGTTTTACCCAAACTATCCGAGTTTATAGAAAAACTGGGTGGATGCTATTCTTTATCGGGTAGCGGACCGAGTTTACTTCTTTATTGTAAGAAATCTGAGGAAGAAAAGTTTCATAAGGAAGTAGAATTATTTTTAAATGAGCATATTTCTTCTGAGTTATTGTATTCTTTTAAAAAGTTGAAAGTAGATAATAAGGGTACAATCATTAAAAAACTATAAAGAAGGCTTACCCCAAAAATCTCTATGAATTTATAGGGAAACCTGCTTTACTAAATTTTGCAGTGATATTTCTACTTCTTTGGCCGGAGTCGGCTTTCCATAATAGTAACCCTGGAGAATATTACAACCTACAGTAGTTAAGAACTCTTTCTGTTCTGAATTCTCGACTCCTTCCGCTACAGTATGTAGATTCAGGTTCTTAGCCAGGGATACTATGGTTTTTATAACTGCTTTATCGGCAAGATTATCCGGTACACCCCTGACAAAAGAGAGATCAATTTTAAAACTATCAATGGGCAGGCTCTTTATATATTGTAAACTGGAATAGCCTGTACCAAAATCATCTACTGAAATTTTTATGCCCAGTTCTTTTAATGAGTGCAGGACTTTTAGTACATGCTCTACATTTTGAATAATGGAAGATTCTGTGATTTCCAATTCAAGAGAAGATGGCTCTAAGCCTGTTTCTTCTAAAATATTTTTTACATCAAAAACGATATTCTCAACTAATAGTTGGCGGGGAGAAATATTTACAGAAATTCGGAATGGATAATTAAATCTATCCATCCATAATTTGGTTTGCTCACAGGCTTTCTTTAGAACAAATTTTCCGAGGGGAACAATAAAGCCTATTTCTTCCGCTATGCCGATGAAATCTCCGGGAGAAATTTCACCCATAACCGGATGTTTCCATCGACATAAGGCTTCAAAACCTATTAAATTTTCATTGTTTGAATCAACCTGTGGTTGGTAGTAGACTTCCAACTCCTTGTTTTCAATAGAATGGTATAATTCATTTTCCAGTTTTAAGCGTTGGAAAGAGTATTTTTCTGTTAAGTCGGAATAATGTTGGATGGAATTCCTGCCCTCGTTTTTAGCCCGGTTTAAGGCTATTTCTGCGTGTTGCATTAATTCTATAACATTTTCACCATCCTGAGGATAAGAACATATCCCGATACAGGCGTTGATAAAAAGTTTATTATTATTGACTTCAAAAGGTTGTGAAAAAGCATCAAGAACAAGTTGGGAGATTGTATTTAATTCTTCTTTTGTATTATTTCCAGCTACAATGATTGTAAAAACATTTCCACCAAATCTCGAAATAAAATGTGATTTTGAAAAAGTAGATTTAAGTCTTTGTCCGACTTCGATTAAAATTTTATCTCCGCTGGGATGACCAAGAATGTTATTTATGTTTTTAAATCGAATCAGGTCTATAAAAAATAAAGCTAACTCACCTTCTATTTTCTTCATCTCGGTGAGGGAGTTTTCTAACTCTTTTTCAAATAAAAACTTATTCGGAAGAGAAGTTAATTTGTCATAATGAGCAATATAAATTAGTTTTTTTTCGGCTTCTACTTTTTCGGTAATATCACGTAAAATTTCAATAATACCTTTATATACATTATTTTCATCATAGTAAGGAGTGATTGTAATTTCAACAATACGAGAAGACCCATTCTCTAATACACATTCTTTCTGGATGGTTTTTTTATATCTTCCCTGTTCTATCAGCAGAGGACAGGTTTTATCTTCTATAAGGAAACAACTATTTCTACAACGAGACATTACTTCATAACAATATATACCTATTCCCGGTGGCTCCAGGGAAAAGAACTCTCTGAAGGCAGGATTGGATTGAATAATGATTCCTACCGTATCAATTACAACTATAGGATCTGCCATTCCATCCATGATAGATTGTAAAGATTGAAATTCTTTTATTTGTAATTGTAAATCCCTCTTTGTCTGGTGGTACTGCTTGTATTTTTCATATCCAAAGTATAAACCTACAAAGCCAATAAACCAGATCCCGAAATGTGCTCCAAACAGGGATAATATCTGTTTATTTTTTTGACCGGCAAATAAACTGACTGGAATAGAAATACTGATACCTCCCCTGAGATCACCCAGTTTGTATCCCTGGTGCTTATGACATTGTAAACAATCTTCTTGTACATATAAAGGTCTTAGTAAACGGAAATGTTTTCCATCTTCACTGATACCTTTAAATTCCTTATAACCGGATTTGATTTTTTCTAAAGCAAGCTTCTCCCATTCATCCGGCTTATTATTGGGATTCAAGGGTTTGTCGCTGGTAATATGAGATATGATTTCCAGCTTTTCTCGTGCCAGTTCAAAAACTTCTCTGACCATAAAAGCCGGGTTCATCAGGGTGAGTTTGATACCTTCTTTTGTTGTTATATCTCGGTGTTCTACATTTAAAAAAGGATTTGATTTGGTCTTAGCATCCAGTTTTACATAAACACCACCATGACCGGCATTCCAACTTCTATAAATAAGGTCCTTTTCGAAACTGGACCTGGCAGTGACATAGAAAATTTTCTCAATGCTTTCATGAACCTGGTGTAAATTCCAGAGAAAGGAAGAAAAGATAACAATAGTCCAGGAGATAGAAATAGCAAGTAAAGGAGTTTTGACTATATTCATTAAAGTTATTCAGGTGTTAATGAAGGTTTTATCAATTATTAATTCACCATTCAAATTCTGAAATATTTTTTTTCTCACTGTATTATATTAATGATATGCTTTTTATCATACCATCGGATACTGTTTTGTACAATATCCGATGGAAATTGAGCGGGCACTTTATTGCTAAATTCACCTAATATTTAGAGAATTTAGATTTATGATTATGCTACTTTTTGCTTTTTCTTTGCTGCATGAGGATGTTTGGACAGTCCCTGCATATTTTCAATTCCCTGTAAAGTCAAATTTGGATTTAATACCGTAAGTTCAAAAAGTTTTACTACGATAGAATGATCGATATATTGTGTTTCTTCAAAATCAAGAACAACCTTTTTATTTTCATTTAATACTTCTTCTAATTCCTTATCCAGTGAGTAATAATTTGAAAAAACCAGGGAACCTTTTATTTTAAAAGTAACTGCATCTCCATTGACTATTTTTGTATATTCAGCTTTAAATGTATTTTTTAAGCTTAGTTTATTGAAATAGTTAATGATAAAATTCATTACCAATCCTGCAAAAACTCCGACAAGTAGATCTTCTGCAAGTGTAACGAAAACGGTTGTACCAAAAATAATAAATTGATCCACTCCTATTTCCATTGTATGCCAGAAAGTAGAAGGGGAAGCTAATTTAAACCCTACATAGATCAGAATCCCGGCAAGAGCAGAAAGGGGGATCTCATGTAATAATGCAGGAACACTCAGAACAAAGATCAATAAGAATAACCCGTGAAAAAAATTGGCCATTCTGGTTTTTGCATTGTTTTGAATATTAGCAGAACTCCTTACAATTTCTGCAATAATCGGTAAACCACCTATGAGACCGAGAAAAGTATTCGCTATACCTTTTCCAACAAATTCCTTATTTAAGTCACTTTTTCTCTGGTAGGGATCCAGTTTATCCACCGCTACTGCACTCAGAAGGGATTCAAGACTGGCAACAAAAAAGATACTGATAATAGCTATGATTCCTTTAGAACTCAGTACTTTAGAAAAATCAGGAAACGTTATTGCAGTAGAAAATTCTGTAGGAAGATTTATTAAGAAATTAGGTCCGAGAGAATATGTATGTTGTAAAAAAGTATAAGGATGCTGATGATCCAGATCAAAATAAAAACTCAACACAATACCGAGGATCACCGCTAAAAGAGGCGCAGGAATCATTTTTAAATATTTATTTTTAAATAATGGAAATATAGATGAAATTAGTAAAGCCAGAAAACCAATTAAAGCGATTTCCGGATTCATGTTCATAACGCTATGCGGTATCTCCATAATTTGTCCCAGTATAGATTTTGATTCAGGACTTACACCTAAGGCCACATGAATTTGCTTAGAAAAAATTATGATTCCTATCGCAGAGAGCATTCCATGCACTACTGATGAGGGGAATAATGCTGCATATTTACCCGTTTTTAAAATTCCAAATATTATTTGTATTATTCCGGCAATCACAATACAGGCGAGTGTTAATTTAAAACCCAGTACCCTGTTTCCCTCTCCCAGAGATTCTATGGAATGCAAGATAACCACAATCAAGCCTGCTGCCGGTCCGTTGATAGTTACATGGGAACCACTAACGAAGCCACATAACATTCCACCTACCACAGCCGCTAAAAGACCTGCTATCGGTGGTGCACCTGAAGCAGTTGCTATACCAATACTGAGTGGAAGAGCGATCATAAATACGATAAGACCCGCCAGTAGATCGTCTTTCCACACTTCCTTAAAAGTCAAATTATTGTTCATTGTTTTGCTCCCTTTATTTGTTCTTTATTAATAAATTCTGATATTTCTTTGGAAAGAGAATAATCAAGCTTTCCTTGAAGATATCGTAAAGCCTGTATAATTACATAGGGGGGAGGAGGATCTCCAATGATGTAGAGACCTGGTGATTCTGAAATTTCATTTTTTTCGAATAAGCCTCCACTGGCAGCTTCCGTTCCCACTGCTATAAGTAGTTTGGGTTTTACGAGACAATCCCAGGCCTTTTGTAAAGGAATTTGCATATTCTTTCCGATAGGACCGGAATACAAAATAGCATCTGCATGTTTTGGTGAAGCACAGGCCCGAATTCCTTCTGATTCCATATCGAATACATTATTAAAACTTGCATTCATTTCCATCTCGACCGTATTATTTCCCGATGCTGCTACTTCTCGAAAAACAAATCCTTTCTTTTTTACAAGATTTTGAAAACTTTTTTGTTTATCTGCTGCTGTATCTTCAGTTGTATTAAATCCATTGCTGTCGTAAGTATAGACAAGTGCTTCTCTTTGCAAAGAAAAAACAGATACAATAGAGGAATCTTTTAAAGTAGAAGTTTCACAGGTATCTATACAAAAACCGCATAAAGTACATTTACCGTAATCGATTTCAAGGCTTTTCTCTTTTCTAAAATGAATCGCTTTTGTCGGACAAATGTTCTCACAGGCTTTACAGGAGTTACAATGGTTCATATCCACCGGAACCGGTATACCTCTTGCTTCCATTTTTGTATGAGGAATAGAAGGATAATGCATAGTTGCAGGCTTTTTTATTAAGTTTATTAATTCAGTTAGAACACTCATAGATCTACTCCTACATAACTTAGATTGAAAGATTTATTATTCAGGGGAAAATCACCAATATTTTCACCTTTAACAGCAAGTTCAAGACCATGCCAGTTAAGAACGGAAGGGTCTCGAATATATGCTTCTTTTATTTTAGCATTTTTATCCAGGATGAAACCTGTGATGACTGAACCACGCCAGCCTTCTGCAATACCATAATAGAACTTACTTTCAATATCATACTGTCGATTATAGATGTTCGGAACATTCTGACTATTTGTTATATCCCAATAAGGTAATACATGAATTAACCATTCTGTACTATTCATAAACTCTAAATATCGAATTAGAAAACGAGACCAGGCATCCCCTTTTAAGGAACCTCTATCTAATTCTAAACTAAGTTTTTTTATTAGATTATAGTCATAATCTGAAAAGCGCGTATCCTGTCTGAGTCCGCAGCTTCTTGCCAGCATTCCGATAAAACCTTTTTTATAGGCTGTGCTTGCATGAACTGTTCCGCAAAATTGAAGTCTTTCGCGGAAGGTGGTTGACTTCATAGCTCTTCGAACATGTTTACTAATTCTTTTTTTTAGTAGAACCAGTCTTTGAACTAATTTATCTAAATCTAATTTACTAAGTTTGTTTTTTGTACGGATTTCTCCGGGGTATAAACTATTTCTTCCAAAGCGAGAACCTGTGAGTGCTTCTGTGATTCCAAGCGGAATACCTCTATCTGTAGAACCTACTGCCTGTAAAGGATAGAAAGCCACATCACCAGCAATGGCACCCAGGTCTCCGATATGTACGGCTATACGCTCTAACTCCAGAAGTATCAATCTGGAAAGTTGGATATGCTTTTCTACCTCGATATTCAAAGCATTTTCATACAATCTGGACAAACTTAAAGAATAAGCAATGGAACTATCCCCGGATACCGTTTGAATATAATGAAAAGCTTCAAAAGGAGATAAACCTTTTAGCTTTTCCAATATACCTCTTTTTTGAAAACCAAGGCGGATATCTAAAGATTGAATTTCTTCTCCTTTAACGAGAAATCTAAAATGTCCGGGTTCAATAATGCCCGCATGAATCGGTCCGACTGCATGCACATAATGATCGGCAGGAACCGGTATTTCCAGACCGGTAAAATTAAAGCTTTTTAGACTCTTGGAATATAATCTTTTTATAAGATTTCTTCTATCTTTAGAAAGATAATCTTCAAGAGGAATATTACGATAGTCTTCTTCAGAATTATCTACTCCGAGGGAATGCTGAAGGATTTGTATCGGATAAGCTCTATTTTTTACCAGTTCATTAATACTTAATCTGGTATTCTGTTCTACCCATATTTTCTCTTCGCCCACATAAAAAGTGTACATCTTATCACCGAGGCTGGGGTAAAAGAGACCGGTAATTGCTTTTTTTAGACGTTTATTATCCATGGAAAATTTCTCCGAATTGAATTTTATAAACTCCATAAGTACCTAGAAGAATTATCAGGATCATGAAGTGAAGAGTAGCAATGTAGCGTATCTTTATTATCTTCTTATCTTTTTCATTTATGGCTTTGTCTGAAAGATTACAGAGAGGTAAAAGTTTATAAATAAGAATCGCAAAAGAAATGGGACCCGAAAATAAGATAAATGGGACCCAATAAGCATTCCGAGCGAGTCCTGTAAATAATAAGAGTATGTCGCTTATAAATACAGGAGATAAGGGGAATGATAAAGAGATAAATACTGCAAATAGAAAAACATAAAGAATTCCTTTATGAATGCTTCCTGATTTAATTATTTCTGGAAGATCCCTGGTTTTTGTATTCATCCTTAAAAGACCCAGACTTAAAAACAACATGGTTTTAACCAGTAAAACTGTTAAAAGAATATAATAAAGAATTTCCATTTCCGGGCTAAAGTAAAGAATTACACCGAGCAAACCACTGTGAAAAAGAGCAATTTTTGCACTTAAACGTCTTATATCATTTGTATGGTAAAGCTTCCAGATGCTATAAAGTATAGTAATAAAGCTGAATATTACAAATACTGTAGAAGGACTTATATATTTGTGTTGAAGTGTTTTGTCCATCTGTATCAGGGGATAAATCGCCAAAGAGACAGCAGGTGGAACGAAGGATGCAATTAAAGCAGAAACCAGGCTTTGACTATCTGCATAAGTATCACCTACCCAGGAGTAATTTGGAAATATACCCAGCTTAGCAGAATAACCAAATAAAGTAAACCAGATTCCCACATGAACAATCAGTGTATCATGTTCATTAACAGATTGAGATACCAGTTCTCGATTTAAGCCCTTAACGGTACTTCCATAGAATATGAATAGCAGGCCTATAAATGCAATTCCAAGTCCGTAGGAATTCATAAGCAAAAACTTCCAGGCTGCTTTCATTGATCTTTCCGTCTTTGCTGTTGAAATTAAAACCGCTCCGCTGAGAGTACTGGCTTCAATTAAAACCCATTGTAAACCCATATCTTTCGTGAAGAAAGATCCGATAATGGTGGAAAGAAATAAAAGAATTATTAATGGCCAAAAAATAGTCCTTCCTTTTTCTCGCGTATTTGCAAAGATGAAAAGGAAGGTTAGGGTAAGGCCGGTATAAATGGCAAGACCAGCAAATATTTCAAGCTTCATGTAAAATCTCCTCTTTTCCGGATTTTAAAGTAATTGCTGCTACAAGAATCATTAAAGCGTCGATAAAGGTTCCTAGTTCAATTCCAAAGGGTAATCCTTTTCGTAATAGTAGGCTTAAAATAAAAGCTCCATTTTCAAAAATTACAAAACCGGTAATTAGCGCTATCCAGTGGGTTCGGATAATTAAAGTTAGCATACCGGTATAAATCATCAGAAAAACATATATTAGATCAATCTTATGAATTCCTTCAGAAAAACTGCTTAACTTATTTGCAAAGGTTACGGTAACTACAAGACCGAGCAGAAGGAAAAAAGATGTAGCTATAGAACCTATTCTCGGATTGGTAGCTTCCGGTAAGTGCTTTTTTTCTGTAATCCAAAACAAGACATATGGAGAAAGAAAAGCCTTGAATATTAGGGTTAAAAGAATTAGTATGTGGGTATGAATCTCCTCAATGGGAAGCACCTGTAAAAGAGGAAATACAAGCAAAATTCCCTGGAATGTTAAAAAGCGAAATACCCTGTGTAAACGGTTTTCAATCAAGATAATTACACTTGAAAGAAGAAGTAAAAGATAAATAATATCATAAAACATAAAGTTTACCTCAATTTAATTAAAGTTCCCAGAAGAAGGATGAATATAAAAGTTAAGCCCATAATTTCAGGGTTCCATTTCCATTTTCGTCTCATGCGGGAGGCTTCCCATATACCTATTCCAACACTTAACAATAAACCTGAAATACCTAATATTCCATAGTGCCAGATCATTCCCATATCCTTTATATTGGAATGTTCGATTCCGAGGTTAACAACGAATATTAGAAGAGCTGAAAGTTTGATGGAAGCACTTATATCGAAAAGAGAAAGGCTTCTTCCGGAGGCTTCCAGTATCATAGCTTCGTGCACCATTGTTAATTCGAGATGAGTTCTTGGATCATCGAAAGGTGGTTTTGCTGTTTCTGCAAATATCAACACGAAGGAAGCTATGATAAAAAGAAAGCCGGCTATCATCACCTCAAAAGAGAGCTGGAGTTGGAGATGAGAGCCGGCAAAAAGAATAACAATGAACAGTATAGGTTCACCGCTTAGGGATAGAAGGATTTCCCTGGAAGTTCCGAGTCCACCAAATGAATTGCCCCCTTCCATGGCAAATAAAAGAATACACAAACGTGAAAGTCCTAAAAGAAAAGGAATTAATACCGGGGAAGACCATTCAAACATTACTAATGACCAGAGTAATAATGAAGCAAATACAGAAACATAAGGAACAATGGGGCTAAAAAAACCCGCTTCATTAGAATATAAGCTTTCCTTTTTAAAGCTTCTGCTTGCATCATAAAAGGCTTGCAGGATAGAAGGACCCTTTCTACCCTGTGCTCTTGCCCTGACACTGCGAATAATTCCCGGTAGAAGAATAGGGAAGCCTATGAAAATTAAAATTGCGATAATATAAGATAGTATATATTCCATGTTTTCTCCTCAGAATAATAATATACCTAAAATCAAAATGGAAAGAATAAAGACGAAAGAAGAAAAGGCAAGATAATTGGAAACCTCTCCACTTTGTTCTATTCCAGCTTTTAACTTTCGTATATTCATAAGAAATAAAAGATTTCTTTCCAAAAAAGTATCGATGATCGACTCTCCCTCGGAACTAATAAAGTATTTTCCTATGAAGGAATGAATCGGATCGGAAATAACCGAAGCAGGGATATTGGTTACTGAAGAGCTATAATTATTCCCGCAATCCCAACTCAGTTTACGAACGATAGATTTTCTTTTGATAAAGAGTAGAAATGAAATAAAAATTATAGTTAGAATACTTACAAAAAGTAAGGACAGAAACCAGTTTTGAAAGTTTTTATCCGTGAAGTATATTAGAAGAACATTCATAACTATTCCGAGAATTATCATACCGGAAGCATGGAGTATAAGAGATTTTTTAAGAAGAATCGGCTTATCTAATACCACTTTATCAAAATGTTTTTTATCCGGTAAGGAAAAAGTTGTGCTTAAGTATAATCGCAAGTGAGAGAAATCTCCAAGGATTATCCCGAAAATAACCGGAATAATTCCGGATAAAATGAATATTGAATCCGGAATAGATAAATCGATTATAAAAGAAAACATATAGAGTAGGCTTGCTGCAAAAAGAAAGCCAGGAGTTCCCGGTAGTCCTAAAAAGCTAAATGTACCTACACCTAATAGCCAGGAAGGTATTTGACTCAATCTTCCGATTCCTTTGGCAGAATCTATATCTTCTACATGAAATACTTTCGTTAAATATCCAAAAGAAAAGAATTGAAAACTCTTGGATAAACTGTGATTCAGGATACTCAGTAAGAAGAGCACATAAAAGCCATCAGATAAGAATCTAAGATTTTCGATACTTGAGCTTTTTAACTCAAGGAACATGAATAGGGAAAACCATATAAGATTGATATTTTCTATACTGGAATAAGCAAGGGATTTCTTAATGTCCTTATGAAAGAAGGCTGTGATTCCCCCAAAGAAAACACCGAGACCGGCTAAAGGAATTAGAATAAAACCGAGTTTTACCTGTTCCCAAACCGGTCCGATGTAAAGTAAAAATAATATAGGGGGCATATTTAAGTATAAGCTGGAAAATATAGCAAGACTATGAGAAGGCCCTCCGCTATCAGCCTTCGATAGCCAGAGATGAAAGCCGGAAAAAGCTGATTTTAAAAATAGGGCAGATATTAAAAAGTAGATAGCCTTGTCGTCTTCTTTTAAAAATACCCAGGTGGCCAATAAGAACATGGAAACTGCGCTTACAAGACTCAAGCTAAGTATACTCAAGATATCCCGCTTGAGAATCTTCTCTTTACCTATATAGAAAAGAAAACAGGCAGAAGCACTGAGTTCCCAAAAAAACCAGATCCAATTTGTTTTACCTGTAAAGTAAATTGCGGATAAACCGGTGAAGAAAAGAAAGTAAGCAGTATAATGAAGACTCCAATTTCGCTTATCTTCATAAGCCCGAACGTATAACAGGGCAATATTTCCAATCAGACCCTGGAGAAACAGAACCAGAAATAAAGGCCAGTTAGTACTACCTTGAAGATAAAGGTAGATAAGAGGGCATAGCAAACCTATACCCGTGAGTACGTGTAGAATATTGTACATGAAAACTCCTAATAAATTATGTGATAATGCTTAAAACACACCCGATTACTCGGATAATTAAAAACTTAGGAGTGTTGGGGAGGAGGTAGGTTTAGTAAATGAAAGGGTATGGAAAAAGTTTGAACTAAAGTTTGAGTAGAAATTCTTTTCGCTTTTATCTGTACAACATGAGAAAATAGATAATAACAGGAACAGAGTAAGCTGACTAATTGTAGGAGTTCTTCCTCTTCTTCGTTAAAGTCGAATATTTGAACATATCCGGGATTTTGGAAAGATGCAGATTTGACAGGACTTACAGGCTTAGAAACGAAAGAAAGAAGGTTTAAAAAACCTAAAAGGAGAAGTAGAGCTAAGCCTTTGAACTTCATAATTTCCATGTTATTATAACTCAAAAAATTATCAAGCATTTTCCATTATAATTTTGACGCCATAAGTAAAAAATATAAACCTCCTATAATGAAAACAATTCCTCCAAGGTAAATTCCGTTGACTGTAGTTCGCTTGATCCTGGTTTTAACTCCTCTTAGTTCATTCCTTGTCTTTCTAAGTTTTATCCAAAAATCTGTAGCAAAGAAATTACTCAAACCTATAAAAATAAAAAGCAAACCCAGAGGATAGAGTATTAGTTTAACATTATCTACTTGCTTTTTTCGTTCTCGTTCTGCTTTTTCATAACTTTCTTTCATTAATTTGTGTATAAAATGATTCTGCTCCCGATTTTTAGAACTATTCTCCTCAGAAAAAACGGGTCCATAAGATAAAGAAGTAATGATAAGGAAAAGATAAATTACTTTCATAAAATATACCTTATCTCTAAAACTACCATCTATCATCCTCTTCTTCTTTCGCTGATGATTCCATATTGCTTTGAAGGCTTTTTACTACCTCGGAAGTGATATCCTTTCCACCGGAAAAGTTTGTG
Organism: Leptospiraceae bacterium; assembly: GCA_024233835.1. Lineage (NCBI taxonomy): Bacteria > Pseudomonadati > Spirochaetota > Leptospiria > Leptospirales > Leptospiraceae > Leptospiraceae bacterium. The sequence goes on along the minus strand of JACKPC010000002.1, from coordinate 5,547 downwards.
ATAAATGCAGCTATTGTATAGATAGGGCCCCAGGGTATCCCCCACCAGCCAAAGAAAAAGCTTATAATTGTAAAGATGAGTCCTTTAAACACCGGATTTTCTTCGGCACGAATAAAGTAAATTTTAGAAGGTCGTTTAAATGTCATTACAAGAATAGATATGCAGTATTCGTAATATACAAATTTTGCACCATTCCGTAGTTCTATATCCAGTTGAGCATAAGTTATGTTATCCAGACCCTTAATTTCAGACATATATATCTCCTTTTCGTAGGATATAGAAGATTTCTATTTTTGTAAAGACATTGTTAAGCAGGACTCAAAAATAAAGAAAACACTATATAATAATGTGGTTGTCACGAAAAGTGCCCGTAAAAAAATGGTCATTATGAAGCTAAAAGATCCCATTCGCTCCGGCATAAACGGAGCCGTACGTATCCTTCAGTCAGGCATGGTCTTTTCGGTAAAGCTTATGGCTATTACTCTGGATCTCGCTAATGGAAAAAAAAGCATAAATTTACCTGTCAGGCTCAGGGAAACTTTTGAGGAATTAGGAGCTACCTATATTAAACTCGGCCAGTTTATTGCCTCAGCCCCTTCCTTATTTCCTAAAGACTATGTAGAAGAAATGCAAAAATGTCTCGATTCGGTCAGGCCGGTTCCTTTCTATGAAATCAAGGAAACCATAGAAGAAGAGTTAGGAGGAAGTCTTTCTGACTTTTTTCGCCATGTAGACGAAGAACCGATCGCCTCCGCCTCTATTGCACAGGTTCACGGGGCTACTACACGAAACGGTCTGGATGTAGTGATAAAGGTACAGAGAAAGGATATTGAGGATATTCTGGGTGCCGATATGAACCTGATTTATCTGGCAACCCTGCTTTTTAACCAGATATCACCGGGATTAAGTAAATCCGGAATAATGGATATTGTAAAAGATTTTTATACCTCTATTTTAATGGAGACTGATTTTATTAAAGAAGCTGAGAATATCGAGCTTTTTGATAGGCACCTGCAAATGACAAGAGAAGACAGGGCCAGAGTTCCGAGGGTTTATCACCATTTGAGTACGAAAAAAGTTCTTACAATGGAAAGGCTGTATGGTGTTCCCTTGACTGACATAAAGAGCATTAAGAAATATTCCGATGATCCAAGACAAACCCTGATAAACGCTCTGAATATTTGGTTTACTTCCCTCGGCACTACCGGTGTATTCCATGCAGACGTGCACGCAGGAAACCTGATGGTTCTTACCGATGGAAAGATTGGATTTATAGACTTTGGTATTGTAGGGAAGATTTCGAAAGAAGTATGGCTCGGACTTTTAACCTTTATGGAGGGAATTGAATCCAATAATGCAGAATTAATGGCCAAAGGACTTATTGCTATGGATTCTACCGCTAAAGAAATCGATGAAAGGGCCTTTATTCGGGACTTACAGCGTGTTTTTGATGAAATTAATTCTATAGCTTTCAACATGCAGTCAGGCGTCGGTATGATCGATGAAGACCGATTAAACCGTGTAATGTTAGATTTAAGTGAAGTGAGCCGAAATAATGGTCTTAAAATTCCGAGAGAGTTTGGCCTTCTGATTAAACAACTTCTTTACTTTGATCGTTATGTGAAAGCTCTTGCCCCTGATATTGATCTTTTGCGAGATCAGAAGATGTATATCGGCCAGTAAAATATTTACCGGGGTGAAGTGACTTTCTTCACCCTGTCATTCATCTTTCTTTCTAAATTTTAAAAATCGCTTGAAATATATTCATTCCCCAGTATAAACAAAATGGGAGAACATAACCAAGAGATGAAGTATACGGAAGAATTCCGGGATGAAATGCCCAAAACGCTCAGCGAATTTGTGACATACCTGAAAAAAAAGTCCCAGACCAGCGAGTTTAAATACCTAATCGATGTACTCATAGAAAATGCTAAATCATCCAGTAATAACCTGACCTGGTCTGTGATCTACCAGGTTATTCGAGAAGCCGATGCAGGGAGGCTCTCCTGGGGGTATCACAAAGAACTTCTATGTGGAATATTCTTCATGCTCTCAAGAATTGGAGACAGTAAATCTTACCGCATTGTTATCAATTACGGAAAATCTCTGGACAGGCCCATTCCTCTCGGAGCCATCAAGTTCATTGCCAGTCAGCTTTCCAGCTTTCAGGATCTGGAAATTCGGGAATTGTTAGACCTGGCAAAAGATAAGTCTCATATAAAGTCTGCTTTTGGAGTAGTTTGCCTTTCGGTTCTCTTGATTGAGAATAAACTCAGTCCGGAAGAATTAGAAGAGTTTCAGGGAATTATAGATTTTTATTTGAATAGTGTATACTTTATGGATAACTACATAGAATCGATTAAAGAGCATATTGAAGATATGAAAGAGGGTAGTTTGAGTATGAACATGGATGAACTCGACGATCTTTTCTCCTGAATGAAAGGCTCTATACCCAGCCCGGAAATAATGTATCCGTTTCTCTAAACCGAACTTCTTCAAAAGCTCTTCGCAATTCTCTACAATACCATTGTATATCATAGCCTTTCTTGAAATCGTATTCCATAATCGAGATATAACGTTTACTCGGATCCCGGGCCCTGGAATCAAACACAATGTATTCGATCCTGTCTCCTCCTACGTGCTCTAGTTCATCTGTTTCTAATTTTTGTAAGATAATTTTTGATGCATTATTTTGTGTATAATCCTTCGATTTGCCTGAAACATGTTTATTTACCAGGAGTTCGTCGAGAGGAAGTTTACCGGAAGTGATGTAGGTATAGTATCTGCAATAAATCTTATATAATTTTGTATCGAGTAATTCTAATTCTTTTGCTGATTGACAGGTCCCTATTTCTTTAAATAGTTCTTCCTGAAACGTATGGATAATTTTAGGGACATCAGATTTGCGAACCATATAACCCCTGATCTTCAGCTCTCCATTTTCTTTTCTGCCATAGTATCTTGTAGCTACTGTATTTCCTTTTTTTACTTTTGATTCCGGAAAGACCAGGAAAGAATAATTGGCTTCATGGATAATCGGAATTTGAATAGAATTATAGATCTCGTTCGTAATCTCTAATATTTCATCTTTGCTAAATTTTTCTCCTCCCTTCCAGAGCCAGAGAGAATCTGTCAGGCCGTGAAGGAAAATATAACCCCTATCTTCCGCTATCTCTTTTGCACTTAAAAGACATTCTCTACCCCAGGCGGTAATGGCCTCGTGGGCTTCTCTTCTTCCATACTTGGCGTTTTTATAACCCGTATAACCAAAACTTGTTACCAGGCACCATTTAATCGCTTCAGAACGGTTGGTTATTGCCAACTTTTCTTTCATACTTAAATTTCTTTTGAGTTCTTCTATGAGTTCTTCTCTTCTGTCAAGGAGAGTCGAAATGGTATCTCCCACAATTCCCTTTCTTTTAGAACAGGTATGATAAGGTGTAAAAGGAACTACCTGTTTCGTTCCATCTTTTTCACAACAGGAGCAATTGATTGTTTCTCCGGATACATTATGATAGCGCATAATATTTGGGTATAGAGAACGAAAGTCAAGTTCCGCTACATTTTCATATATACCGGGAGCAGGAGGACGAAAGCTTATCCCGCCCTGATCGGTTTTGAGTATAATCGAAAGACTGCGGGGAAGAGGGGGTTTTCCTTTTATCCTTGGAATCGAATAACCTCGTTTTAAGGCAACTTCGTCTTCCATAGCGGACATGGCATTACCGGGGCTTGAGCGAGCCAGCTTCTGTATAGGAAGTCGAGATTGCCTGGCGATTTCCAATATGCCTTCTAACTTTGCTTCTTGTTGGAAGAAAGAAATGCCCTTGTCTATATGCAAACGACCGAAAAGGGGAAATGGGCTAACTTTAGACAGGGGACGGCCGTAAACTACAAAGGAGCGCTTACGAACGGATGGATTTCTTCTGTATACATATTCACTTCTATCCAGAAGGGTTCGGAGTTTGTACCGATTGCTCCATTGGAAGATAGTAGGCATGATCTTCTCATCTCCCCGAACAGAATAAATAATATCCGGATCCAATTCTTGAAGACAAAGATTGAGCTCTTTTAAGAAAGATTCACCCTCTGCACATATCTCAAAGCTTTTCCCGCTTCGGCTAATGAATGATACCGGATTGTCTTTGCCTATAGGTTTATAGATTCCAAATTTGGCTTTCATAAGAGCCATAGAAAAATTCGGAATGAAGACTTCCTTTGTTCTATGAATAGAATGGACCTGTCGATTTTTATCAAATTCCAGTTCCAGTTCACAGAGAGGAAATAGATCATGCAATAAGAAATATTGTTGCACTTCCAATAGATCGGCATTATAGTATTCTATGTCCTCGTCAAAGAAGTCAGCTTCTTTTAAAATTTTTTTATAGGCCAGGTATTTCTTCACTCGAACTAAAATGTAGTCTTTGGTTTGATTTTCCCATACATCTATTCTTTTCGTATTTTCCAATATATCAAAAATTCCCTTTTGTAGAAATTTATCAAAGTAGAACTTCCCTTTTTGAGTTTTAAGCTCGACTAAGATTTCCGGAAAAAATGTATCTTTTAAAAAATAGTTTCCTCCTTCTTTATCTTTTATCCAGAGGTTGATTTCAAAAGGTACATACCAGGCATCAACGAGACAGGCTGAGTTTAGATAGTTCACCTTCAAGTTTTTGTATCCTCTTCTCTAAACTGTGGTTCTGTTTGAGTAATTCCAAAAACAAAGACAGGAAAAATGTTTCTGAAGGAAAGGCATTTCCCTGTGTATTCCCTGCCTGTACATAAGAATTAGCCAGATTAAACAATTTATCAAAATAGTACCTGTCTGTTTTGGAGAGGGTTCGGCGAAAATTCGTCCATTCTGATTGCAGTTCTTCGAGTAAAATGGAATAGGTGGGGACTAAAATGCCCATAGAGATATTCCTCCTCTTTTTGGGATAGGTGGTTTTTGATGATTCCTTTTGTGCTATGAATATAAAGATGGCTTTTGTGAAAGAGGATTCGAATAAACTTTTTTCTTAGCTCAAATTGACGATCATAGTTGTATTCAAAAGCAAAAGAAAGCCTGTTGATTGCCGAAAGCTTTTTCAAGTCTCGCCTGAAAATAAATAGACGAACTCGTTCTTCGAGAGTATCGTCGGTATAGACTTCACTCAAGTTAAAAAGAACAGGAAGAATATCTTTCCCTCCGAGTTGCTTGAAAATGGCTCGAATATGGTGCATATTAACTGCACTGGCGACTTGCAGCCTTCCGAAGAGTTCCGAAGAGAAGTGCTTTTGTCTTGCATACTGTATGTAAGAACGAAAGGGGAAGCCCTGTGCCCCCATGATAAGAACCGGAACTTTTTTCATTGAAAGAGAATGCAAAATAAGCCTATAAACGGGTTCCTTTGAAGGTTCTTGAGAATAAACTGTAATATTCATCGCTCTGCACCGAAATACCAGAGTAGCAGATAAGAATGGAATAGTCAAGTATTTACTTAATCTTTGATAAGTTTTTTTTCGAATTATTCCCATCTTTAACCGGAATAAAGGGAAATTTAATCC
>JACKPC010000001.1:1800000-2049248 GCA_024233835.1 Leptospiraceae bacterium | reverse complement strand
TCCATCCCTCACCCCTCATCCCTAATCCCTAAATCCCCCGTACAAAGCTTCGCCCGGTCAGTCACATAGGGCTTCTTTTTATAGGTTCAGTTTATCACAAAAAGTAAAAAAGGCTAAGTACGAAAAATGTTCTTAGTCTCTTTTTTTATTCAAAGAAAGGGCTTTTTCCAATTTTTTTCGGTATTCTTCTCTCCAATCTTCCGGTTCAAGGATTTCAACATACTCCAGAAAATTGGAAATAGCATCAAATAGCTCGGATGAATGATTTGCTTTAAGTTGAATAATCACTGAGCCATCTGCTTCTTCCTGTAGAGACTGGCTCTTGTGAAAAAATTCTTTTATCGTTTGTGCTTTAAACTCAGGCAAAAACCGTAGTTTTACATCCCGGATTTCTCCACCGATATAACCTCCGAGACTATATTCAAATTTACTCATAATCTCTTCATCAGTCAAGGGTGAAAATCTATCTTCATACACTAACTCAACCCGGTCGATAGAGGTAAAAAATAAAATCTTTAACTTTTCATCTTTCTTATCCCGAACATACAGAATCAGCTTTCGGCCCCGATAAAGAATCTTATACACATAAACTTGTTTGGGTTCAGCGTTTATCCGGTTATATTTCGTATAAAGAAACTTAACAGATATATTGTGATTTTTCGAATATTCTAATAAGACCAGATTCAGTAAGGAGCGAGATTGAAATTGAAAGGTCAGGGGTTCAAAAATATAATCCAGGGCATTCTCATTCACAAGGCTTAGGTATTTCAGAAAAAGGGAAGAAGCGATAGAATAGTCTTTTCTGTAGTCCTGGCTCACACGATAGCCTGAACCTCTCATGGATTCAAAGTAATTTTCCGGGAGGAAGTTTTTTACTTTGGCAATACTATCTTTTATAAATTTTTCATCCAATTCCGGTTCTTCCGGAAATAACTGAGAATATGCCTCAGATAGAGCTCCGGAACTTATAAAATCTTCGGATTGAAGCAAGAGTGCTGCTATTTCCAGATACTTTTCAGGGTTATGTGCCATTATACTATAATGACACAATAAACATATATCTACAAAAAAGCAAGCCTGATTTTTATTGTTAAAATCGGGCCAGAGTAGTAAACACCTCCCTCTTTCCTTATAAGTTGTGGGTTAAGGGAAGGACGCACCTATAGTGGCAGAAAAAAATCCCGTAACTTTTTTTTCCTTTCGTCCCAGAGGCTTTACCAATCATCCCTAATTTATTGAATACTAATTTAAGATATGCTAAGCTAAAATCATCAACAGGGAAGTTTAGAACCTGTAGAAAAATTTAAAAAATTTAAATCGGAGAAAAGAAAATGAAAACTCTCAAATTGAAACTTCTAAGCCTTCTTGCTTTTGGATTATTTTTTGCAGGTTCACTCTCTGCCGGAACCATTTATGTCTTCGTACATGGAAAATCAGACAAAAACCATAACGGAACCGGTACAACAGATGTAAATAGTTACTGGGGTACCTCTGCCAATACAGTGAGCGGAACTAAGTATTTCGTAGGTTATGACGGAACCACAGACCCCCGCACCTATGGAACTGCCAGAGCCCAGACCAACCTTACAACCGTAATGAATCAAAGATGTAAAGGAACCGACACCTGTAAAATCATCTGTCACAGTGCCGGCTGCTACGCAACCGAATACTGGTTAGATAAATTAGGTGGTAGTGCTGCGAGCAAAGGTTACAAAATTTCCGGAGTTACCGCTCTTGCTGCTGCGTCCGGTGGTTCAGAACTCGCCAGTGCACTAAATGGTATAACTTTTGGCTATGCCGGTAATGCAATGGATAAAGCTTTGATTGTAAATACAGCTCGCTCTTCCTTTGACCATAATGATACTGCCGGTGTAACCGTTTCTCATGTTCCGGGTTATAAAGGAATGGCAGGTGCTTCCGCTATCCTTCCGGGAGAAGACGACTATGCAGTAGCTTACCACTCTTCCTGTGGATACAATACTGCCGGTGGTTTAAGTGTATGCCAGAGTTCTCTGACTCAATACGAAGGTGTATGGCCTTTTGGTTCTAATAAAACCTACAAACAATTTACCGGACATACAAGAGCTCCTTCTGTGGGTTCTGCCGGTCTTTATGAAAACCACAGCGAACTCACCAACGATGGTTGGAGATAAGATTCGCTTAAGCGATAAAAAAAAGGTGAAGCCAAAAAGCTTCACCTTTTTTATGTACGGAGGTATCCACTCAAATTCCCTTTACTCCCGATTTATACTTCAACTTCACTCAGCACCGGTAGTCAGTAAGCTTTACCTCCGGAAAAAACTTACAGCGTGTCTTAAAACAGGTTTATCTATTAATGAAAAGCAAGCTGCAAGAGCCTGTAGCTTCATTTTCAGACAGGCTCTTATGCTGATTAATATCTTTTTAAGCTATTGGCAATACCGTTAAGTGCCGATTCCCACTTTTTCCAACCGGGTCCGAGTAGAGAAATTACCATAACAGGACGTTTTGCCTGCAAAATAGCAACACTCCATTCTACAGGAGTTCCTTCTGTCACACCGGTACCTTCTTCTTCAATAGCTTTCATACCATTCACAGTAACCTTGGAAGACTTTGTAGTTTTTTTGTTCTTTAAAACTTTGTTCAATATAGTATTCACCTCGGAACGAGTTGCATCTATATTCCCCTTCTTCGAAACATGAAACATGATGAAAATAGATTCATCCGGAGAATAAATTTCGAGGTTATCCTCATCACCGGATACTTTCCAATTATTCGGAACGGATAATTTTATCCTGGCCTTATCATCCTTATATTCCTTTGCAGAAACATTCAGAGCAAAAAGAAATAAAAGAAAAAGGGTAGAGATAAATTTTAAGCTTTTTTTCATGTATAAACCACTCCTTCATACAGAAGGATTCCTTATTGTAATTTCATATAGAGTAATTCAAACATTCTTTTTTTACCAGCTCTTTTTATAGGTGGTATCAGAGCTTCTACTACTTTCATCATAAAAAAAATGAAACTTTCTGTAAGAAAATCGCATTTCTATTCGTATATTAAACTGAAGGAAATGTATCTTTTCTCTGCTTGACAATAAAAACTATCAAAATATGATATTAGTCACCTTTTTTTATTGTAATTAAAAGCAAGCTAAAAAAAGTTACAAAGGGAGTCTGCCATGAATAAGTTTTCTGACTGTAACGAATGCGGAGTTCGCAACAAGACCAATTTTAATCATTTACACTCCAATTTTTTAAATGAATTGAGTTGTCATAAGCAAGCTGTTTTCTTTAAAAAAGGTGAATCGGTTTTCCAGAGAGGAGATGATGTTAAGGGTTTCTTCTGTATCAACCAGGGTTCTATCAGAACCTTTATAGTTTCAAGCCTCGGGAAAGAACAATCTTTTAATATCTGTTATCCCGGTGACTGGGTAGGTTATAGGGATACTATCATCGGTGACATTTACAATCATTCAGCGGTCTGTCTCGAAGACGTCTATGCCTGTTTTGTTTCTAAGTCCAAAGTTGAAGAATTTATCCAGAGAGACAGCGACTTCCAGCACGAAATACTTAAAGACATGGCAAAAAACTGGAGGGATTCCGAAAATCAGGCGTATTCTCTCGGAACCAAGCAGATTCACAGCAAACTTGCCGAACTTTTAATTGCCTTTTATAATTCCAGTGAAATCTCACCCGAAATCGAACTAAAAATCACACGCGAAGTCATGGCCAGCATGATTGGTACTACCACAGAGTCAGTTATCCGGGCTCTTTCCGATTTTAAAGTACGAAACTGGATTTCTCTCGAAAAGAATAAAATTGTCATACAGGACTATAACGCTATTTTTGCCATGTCCGAAATCTATAAACACGAATTACGATATTAAGTATAGAACACTCCCTTATTCCTAATTTATTAGCAGGGACTTTTTCCCCTGCTTTTATATAAATCCACAAACTGAGAAAAATCACAGCTATTTTTACGAACCTTTCTATAGAATTCTTTTGCATTTTTTAGTCTCTGTAAAAATGTTGAAAGTAAATTCCAATAGGAAAGGTAATTTGAATGAGCACATCATCTAATGAAAAAACGGGGCAAGCGGCTTCTGTAGAGATTGTGCCAGAGGTCACAGAAAAGTATAACAATTTTATTGTTAAGGCTTTTATCATTTCTGCACTTATTTGGGGTGTGGCCTCCATGACAATCGGGGTCTGGATAGCGTTCCAGCTTGTTTTTCCAAGCTTGAATATTACCCAGTACTTTAGTTTTGGAAGACTCAGGCCTCTCCATACTAATGCTGCAATTTTCGGTTTTGCGCTAAGTTCTGTTTTTGCTACTGCTTATCATGCTTCGCAAAGGCTACTTAGAACAAGAATCTGGAGTGATAAATTAGCAACACTTCATCTGGTTCTTTATAACATAACCATAGTTCTTGCGGCGCTTACTCTCCCTCTCGGTAAATCCCAGGCGAAAGAGTATGCAGAATTAGAATGGCCTCTTGATTTGTTAATAGTTGTATGGTACCTAGTTTTCTTTGTTAACTTTCTTGCTACTATCTTCACGCGAAAAGAAAAACAAATGTATGCAGCCATCTGGTTCTACATTGCATCCTTTGTAACAGTTCCTATTCTTTTTGTAGTAAACAATATAGCAATACCCACAGGATTATTAAAATCCTATTCTGTTTACTCCGGGGTTTTCGATGCGAATATCCAATGGTGGTACGGGCATAATGCAGTAGCTTTCGTATTAACTACTCCCTTTTTAGGTTTGATGTATTACTATCTTCCTAAAATCATTAAACAGCCTATATATAGCCATAAACTATCGATCATTCACTTCTGGAGTTTAATTTTCATCTATATCTGGGCAGGTCCTCACCATTTACTTTATTCACCCATTCCGGATTGGCTTCAAACTACCGGTATGGTGTTTAGCGTTATGCTCTGGATGCCTTCCTGGGGAGGAATGCTGAATGGTTTCTTGACCCTGACTCAGGCAAAAGATCCAATAAAGACAAATGCAACTCTTAAGATGCTCCTCGTAGGGATTACCTTCTACGGAATGTCAACTTTTGAGGGACCCTTACTTTCGATTCGCTCTATTTCTGCCTTAGGCCATGATACAGACTGGATTATCGGCCACGTGCATGGTGGAACGCTGGGCTGGGTTGGATTCATGTCTTCCGCAGCGATTTACTACCTGGTACCGAGAATGTGGAATACAAACCTCTGGTCAGAAAAACTGGCAAACATCCACTTCTGGATTGGAACCCTCGGAATTCTTGCTTACATTATCTCCATGTGGGTTTCCGGCATTACAGAAGGGGTTATGTGGAGAACTATCGATGCAGAAGGTATTCTGAAGTACAAAAACTGGGTAGAAATTACAGGAGAACTTTTCCCTTACAGGTTAGTTCGGGCTTTAGGTGGAACTATGTATCTAACCGGATTTATCTTAATGGTATTCAACCTTGTTAAAACCATTCAAACCGCTGGTTCTGGTTTTAAAGAAGAAGACCTGAGAGTGAAGGTATAAGGAGAACGGAAATGTTAGATAAATTATTGGATTGGTTTTCAAATGTTGTAGACACCTGGGATACCCAGGGCGTTAAATTTACCATCTATACTACAATAGCAGTTCTGATAGGAGGAATCTTCGAGGTAATCCCTCCTTTTTTCCTCACGAAAACGGTTACTCCTATTTCAGCGGTAAAACCTTACACTCCGCTCGAACTGGCAGGTAGAGATGTTTATATGGAAGAAGGATGTAACAACTGTCATACACAGATGATTCGTCCTTTTAAATGGGAAGTAGACCGTTTTGACCCGACTAAAGCTTATGGAAAAGCAGGCTATTCAAAAGCCGGAGAGTATGTTTATGAACATCCTTTCCTCTGGGGTTCCAAAAGAACCGGTCCGGATCTTTCTCACGAATCACAGATTCAGCCTTCTTCTCAATGGCATAAAGACCACTTGATAGATCCGAGAAAAACTTCTCCGGGTTCTGTAATGCCGGCATACCCTCATCTATTTGAATCTGATAACCTTGTAGATTCAGGTACAATTAAAAGCAATATGCGGGGGCTTTTAGTTGTGGGTGTACCTTATACTGAGTCCGATATGAATTCTGTTGAAAATGCTGTAAAGGGTAAGACAAAAGGGGATGCTCTGATTGCTTATCTATTACGCTTAGGAAAAGACGTAGCCGAGTTTGAAAAGGCCAATAAATAAGAGAGAAAAAGATGGAACACTTTGACTTACTCCTGATTTATAAATCTCTGCGATTACCAATTCTGGTAATCGCTATCGGCTATATCATATTTTACGTTTACAGTAAAAAAAGAAGAACTCAGATTGAAGAACCCAAATACAGGATGTTAGAGGAGGATTAATATGAATGATCCAAATAAGGAGTTTGACGGGATTCAGCAGGCAGAGAATAAACTTCCCCCATGGTGGACTTACACTTTTTTAGCCTGTGTTATCTTTGCGGTAATCTATAGTATCTATTTCCACGGCTTTGATAACAATTGGTCGACAGAAAAAATGTATTCAGCCGATGTAGCAGCCTACGAAAAGAAATTCCCAACAAAAGAAGAAATAAAATCTCTTCCGAATGGCGAAAACCCTCTCAGGGGAAAACAAGAAGCCATTGCAAAAGGAGAGAAAGAATTCAAATCTATTTGTGCAGCCTGTCACGGTCAGGACGCCAAAGGAGTTGTAGGGCCAAGTCTTGTTGACAATGAGTGGTTACACGGAGATTATGATGGAGCTATCTTCAATGTAATCATGAAAGGTGTAAATCCACCCAATACCAAGTTAAACAAAGGACCTATGCCCGCCCACGAAGCCAGTCTTGGCCCTGAAAAAATTTACCAGATTATGGCCTGGATTGCTTCTAATAATCAGAGCTTAAAAAAAGAAAAAGATAAATAATTTCTTACTACTTAGCCCGGAGGTTTCTCCGGGCAAAACGGGCCGGGATTTTTTAGAAATAAATAGAATTAGAACAGTTTTATAAATCGGAGGTTTGATAATGGTTATCTCCAGACATATGCCCGGTAAACTTCGGAATGCAAGGTACTTAGTTGAACTTATACTTGCATTCATTTACTTTGGAATTCCCTGGATGACATTCAATGGGCATCCCCTGATGCGATTGGATATTCCCGCCAGAAAATTTCATCTTTTAGGAAACATGTACATTCCCCAGGAAGGATATTTCTTACATTTATTCCTGGCTGTAATGGGCCTATCCCTTTTCTTTTTTACTTCCCTGATAGGAAGGGTCTGGTGTGGTTGGGCCTGTCCTCAAACAGTTTTTACAGACTTTTTTGATGTAATCGGAAGACTCATTCTGGGAAAGAAATACGGAAAGAAGGATGCCCCTCTAATCCAAACCATACTTTTACATGTAATATGGATCGTCTTTTCACTGGTTTCCGGTTTTCACTTTGTAGCTTATTTTGCAGAGCCTTCGGAAATGTTAAACGAAATTCTCAGCTTTAAAATTTCTCCTGATGCCTATTACCCTTATGCAATAGGTTTTTTTGCAGGTTTGCTGTATCTTGACATGAGTTTTGTCCGGGAACAGTTCTGTAAATTTGCCTGTCCGTATGCAAGATTCCAGACAGTTATGATGGATGCAGATACTTTTAATGTGACCTATGACTACAAAAGAGGTGAACCCAGAAGACAGAAAAAAGTGAAAATAGGTGATTGTACCGCCTGTAATATGTGTCTTGTAGTATGTCCTACAGGAGTGGATATACGGGAAGGCTTAAATGTGGGTTGTATTGCCTGCGCCAAATGTGTGGATGCCTGTACCGTTCAGATGGGAAAAGAAGGGAAAAAATCACTGATTAATTATGATTCGCTCGGAAGAATTGAATCCAATAAAAAAGTTCGCTGGTTTCGCCCAAGAACTATACTTTACGGAATTCTCCTTTTAGCAGTATCCATTTTTTCCGTTATACTGATTTACAAACGAATCCCCATGTATGTAAGGGCTCTCCCGGATCGTAAAATTTTACCTATGGTAATCCCGGGACACCTCGTCCGAAATTTTTATGAAGTTCGCCTGATTAACATCAGCTATGTGGATAGGAAACTGAGCTTTGAGTTAGATTCCCCCTCAACCGGAAAGTCTGTAAACCTTCGGGTAGGTACTGAGGAATCGGGGCTATTACTTAAGGCCAATTCCGAACAGGTCATTCGCTTAATTGTAGAAGCTGAGAATATTCCCAAATCTCAAAAATCTAGTAAAACCTATCATGTAAATTTAAGGATATTTGATCCCAAAGATACTTCTTTTATTAAGAAAGTCAAATTACCTTTAAATCTACCCGATGATCCGGAGTTAAACTAATGGCGAAAATGCACTCCAGTTTAAAAATGGCCTTTTCTTTAATAGGTCTTCTCTTCCTCGGTCTTTTCATTGCAACTTATTACACCTTCAAAATTGCAGGAAATGGACATGAAGGGATTGTGGACAAAGCTTACTATGAAAAAGGTCTAAATTACGAAAAAGAAATTAAGCAGAAAAGTGAGCTTAAAAAACTTGGTTACAGGTTAGATTCTAAAGTTCTGCAAAAAGAAGAATCCCTCTATATTGGTGAAAATACCTTAAATGTTAATTTTAATCGGGACGGACAGGCAGTAGAAAAGGCAAAACTTTCCTGGACTCTTGAAAGAGGAGCCACCAACCGATATAATACATCCTCAACCTTTACCGAAAAGGAAAAGGGAAATTATACCTCTCAGCTAAATATTCCTGCCGGCGGGCAATGGATTCTGAATATTAAAGCAGAGGTAGAGGGTAAAGAAATGGTTGAATCACTCTTTTTTTATGCGGATAAGAAAAGCCTGAGCCAATAAAATATGCAGGAAGATTGCTTTCATTGTCAGAACCCGGTTCCTGAAAAAGAGAGGGTTCTGGCAAGCATCAATGGTAAAGAAGAAGTATTTTGTTGCCATGGTTGCAAAACTGTAGCAGAGCTTTTAATCGATACCGGAAAAGCAGATTTCTATAAACTTCGGGGAAGTTCTAACCTCGAACCGGTTCAGCTTAAAGACTTCTATACTGAAGAAAGCCTGAATAGCGAATTTACTTATACAGAATATGTCAGCGGTTCCGATGAAACCAACCGGGAAGTATTTGTAAATATTACCAACATACACTGTTCAGCCTGTGTCTGGTTAAACGAAAAAGTACTCATTGAAACAGAGGGAATCAAGAAAGTACGGATTAATTTTGCTTCTTCTCGTGCCCATATTGTCTGGGATGATTCGAAACTCAAACTCTACGATATTTTTTACAAAATCCAGTCCATAGGCTATAAACCGCTACTTTACTCTCCACATAAGAAAGGAAATGCCAACACTGTCCAGTCTCGTGACCTTTTCCTGCGCATGGCAATAGCCGGTTTTTCCTTCGGAAATATCATGCTTTTCAGCACCTCTCTATATGCCGGTTACTTCAGTGGAATCGAGATGGAGTTTAAAAAGCTTCTTCATTATATCTCCTGGATTTTTGCAACTCCTGCCTTTTTCTATTCGGGAATTCCTTTTTTAAGAGGAGCTTTTTATGGCTTAAAGAATCGCAGCCTGAATATGGACAGTCTTCTTGCCTTCGGAGTTTCCCTTGCCTATTTCTATAGTGCCTATGCAACAGTTACCCAAAAAGGAGAAGTATACTTTGATTCGGTTTGCATGATATACTTTTTCATCTTACTCGGAAAATACCTCGAAGCCCTCGCCCGGAATAAAGCAGCCGAAAAGATACAGCTTCTTCTCAGTAAACTACCGGAAACAGTTAAAGTTCTTAAAGATGGAGAAGAGAAAGAGATTTTATCGAGAGAGGTAAAGGAAAAGGATATTCTATTTATAGCACCGGGAGAAAGAGTCGCGGTGGATGGAATCCTTCTGGACGGAGAAGCTTTTATGGACGAGTCCTTTATGACCGGGGAATCCAGACCGGTTCATAAAAAAAAGGGAGACAAACTTCTTTCCGGTTCTATCTGTCTGAACAGGGCCATTACTCTCGAAGCGAGTAGCTCTTATGCCAATTCCAGCTTATCCCACCTTCAGACTCTCATCGAAACTGCTATGTTAGAGAAGCCTTCTATACAAAGAATTACAGACAGGCTTGCTTCTAAATTTATTACTATTGTATTTCTCATTGCCATCATTACTTTCGTCGCCTGGCTTTTCTATACAGGAAACTTTGAAAAAGCCATGGTCACTACTGTTTCCGTATTAATCGTTGCCTGTCCCTGTGCTCTCGGTCTTTCGGTTCCGATTAGCCTTGTCATGTCCCATCAGGTTTTCACAGAAAAAGGAATCATTTTGAAGAATCCGGATGTTCTGGAGTTTTTATCGAAAGCCTCTCATATTCTTTTTGATAAGACCGGAACCCTTACCGAAGGAAAAATGCAGGTAAGGGAAGAAAGTTTGAACTATACACATAAATCTTTATTATTTCAATTTATTTACCTCTTAGAATCCTCCTCTACCCACCCTATAGCAAAAGCACTCACAGCCTATATTCAAAGAGAGGGCCTCTTGAAATCAGAAATGAATAAACAGAGTGACCTTGTTTTCCTCGAAGAGAGCGGAAGTGGAGGAGTAAAAGGAAGTATAAAATGGGAAGAGAGTTTTTACGATATTTCTCTGGGCACAAAAGAATTTGTTATTTCTTCTCTAAAAGACCCCTCAACATTTCAAGAACTGAAGGTAGAAACGGCTGCCTCCCTGGTATATATTTCTCTCAATGGAGAATATATAGGAGGATTCATTCTAACGGACACTTTGAAACCGGAAGCTGAAGCAGAAATTCAGCGCCTACAGTCTAAAAACTTAAAACTTTCGATTCTCTCAGGGGATATAGAAGCCAGTGTTTGCTCTATAGCCGAAATATTAGGAATAAGCTCCCATATCTCAGGAATGAAGCCGGAAGATAAACTTGAATTTTTAGAAAAATTGCAGAAAGATAAGCAAATTGTGATTATGGTTGGAGATGGAATTAATGATGCGGGCTGTCTCGCAAAAGCCAATGTGGGTATCACAATGGAAGTAGCTTCTGATATTTCCATAGATAAATCGGATATTATTCTTTTACACAATCATCTGCGGGGAGTCTTCCTATCCATTGCCTTTTCTTCTATCAGTAACAGGGTCATTAAACAAAATATTGGCATTTCCCTATTATATAATTTTATCATGTTGCCCCTGGCTGCCTTCGGTTTCATGGCACCGGTTTTTTGTGCCTTATTTATGACCCTGAGTTCTTTAAGCGTGCTTTTAAATTCATTTTTATTAAAATATAGAGCAAGGAGGATACAATGAATGCTCTCTACCTGACGATCCCGATGGCGATGATTATCGCGTTTGCTGCGTTTATAGTTTTTATAATCGCTTTTAAGAAAGGCCAGTTCGAAGATATGGAAGGCCCCAAGTATAGAATGCTTTTTGATGAAGAGGATGAGTTTAAAAAAAATTGATAAGGCAAAAGGAATAAATCCGAAAAAGACTTTACAAAAAAAGTAAGTTCAAAACAATAGTGAGAAAGCGAAGGACAATCCCCTTTAGCTCAGCAGGTAGAGCAAATGACTGTTAATCATTGGGTCGCTGGTTCGAGCCCAGCAGGGGGAGCAAACTTCGCTTTTTTTATTTAGTCTGCACTGTGTCTGTAAGCCCCCACTACCAGACCTGTAAACATACAATAATCCATTAAATAATTCAACTTAGCATTACCCACAACCTGACACTCGTATGATACTTCCGCTTCCTGCAAAATAGGCGTTTTTAAATGCTTAGATTCCATAAGCGGAATGGAAAACTCCTTAACCTTATCTATATCTTTTCCTGAAAAGTTCCCACAGGGATAAATATATTCAGAAAGACGGGGTCCCCTCGAAATGGTGAATTCTTTTATCCCGGAAAGAAGGAGTTCGGTAGTGTAACGTTTTGGAGAAATATATATAGACAAACAGGGGTCGCCCAATAGAATTCCGAGGGTTTTATAGGTTAAAGTCATGATATTAACTTTACCTTCCTGTGAACGAGTACACAGAAGTACATCCTCTTTTAAAAGTTTATTAACATCCTCCAGGAAAGGGATTTCCACTCTTTCCATTAATTTCATAAACTCTCTTTTAGTCTTTGTTTTATATAATTTCCAATTTTTTTATCGTGGATAAGAATATGATCTACCAGCCATGAAAAAAGAAATTCTGTTAACTTTATAGATGGAACGGAATGCCCCTGAATTAAGTCTATTGTCGATTCATGTACTCTTTTTATGAATTCTTCATGCTCTTCTTTATGAGCTTCATATTCCGGAAAACCCACTTCCTGCATAATTTTCTCTTCATCTACAAAATGGGTTTTTGTATAGTAAATCAGTGATTTTAAGACATCTACAATGATTCTTCTGGCTTTTCCGGATTCAGTGGCTTCTACCAGTTCAGAAGTAAGCTCCACCAGTTTTCTATGTTGCTTATCTATCCTTTCGATACCGGTTTCGTATCGTTTTTCCCATCTTATTTTTTCCATACTCTATCATAGTAAATATCTTTAGTAAAAATATCTACTTGATTTTACGATTTTCTTACTGCTTTTTCTCAGGTGTACGGGAATTGGGGTTTTGATTTCTACGTACACTCAAAAATGACCCCTTCAATAGGCAATTTTTCACCCGAACCTTTCAATTTCTTAAAGAGCTTTTCCGGCTTCATGCCGTAGCTCGAAAGAAAAAACTTCAACTTGTTCTTCCTTTCCTGATTGATATAATGGAAAGTCTTCATGGGGTTTTTTATTTGCTTCGGATCAAACCAGATGCCTTTCAGCCACTCTGAGAAGATAATTCGACTCTTTTCCTTTTCTGTTAAGGGAAAATAGAAAAACATTTTCGAGAGGGATTTTTTCATGAAAATGTCGGTCGAGACAATTAAGAAAGTATCGTATTCGTTTTTACTTACTGTATAAAGATAGTGCAGGGAAGACAGGCTGAAGGAAATAAAGTGAATTGACTTTCGAATATTCTCTTTATCAGGATGAGCGGCCAGCACGGACTCCAGGGTGTCGATAGTTCTCTCAATAAGAGCCTTTTCCTGAGGATTTAATATATCCGGAAAAAATTGAAAATTTGAAATATCGAATATCTTTCCGGAAAGTTTGAGTTCCAAATAAATATGGTGTTTCTTGTAGTATTCTTTCTCAATAAAGGTTCTGATAAACTTTTCGAGAGAATTGTTGAACATATACATCCGAGCTTCGGAAGGAAGCTTCTTCTTAAGCTTATCATGAACGATATAAACATTTCCATCTTTCCAGAGCCGTATATCCATTTCGAGGGAGTTTAAACCGGTAAAGGAAAAAGCAAAATCTGCTAAATCATGGGTTTCGCTATACTGTTCAATAAGTTTCCTTCGATTCAGGTTCTTGGGGTATTTCTTATGAGCCCCGAAGCGATGACCGATTATCTTCATACTGGAAGAAAACTCTACAAATTCTTCGAGTTTGTCCAGATAGGACTGAATCTTCTCTTTTGTACTGACCGGGTTTAATTCAATAGAAAACATAGACATAAGCTAACCTCACAACCATTACATAAAAGTTACAGTTCTATAGTTTTTTCGCAAGGAATTTAAACAGGAAAAGAAAAAAAAGTATATAATATATGGTAGCTTCTCTTCTCGGAAGGGAGAATAAAATCTTAAAATTACAAAAAAGAGTTACTGCTTCGGTAGATCCTAATAAAAGAATTTCACGAAGATGATTACATAGAATGGGAACGAGTGAAGCATAGCAAAGATAATTTGGATAAATATCTGATATATTAGCTTTTGATTGTAATGCTTAAGACAGAGGAAAAATAGAGTTTTAGAAAATGAAAATACTTTCCCTATTCTAAAATTTTTACCCCTTTTTTTAACAGAATTTCATAAAACTCTTTGTTATCCGGAGGGATTAGATAAATCTCGGCAGGATGCTCTTTAGATTTTTCCATAACCAGGAGGGCTTTATTGAAAAAATAATAAGAACTTCTTTTAAAGCTTAAATCTTTATAATCTATTTTTACTACACTCCTACCAGAAATGACAATAAAATCATCATAAAGGTTAATGCGAATAATGGGACCTTTGTATCTTATAAACCCAAATTTCCCGGCAGTCCTTAGAGAAAGAATAGGAGTTTTTCCGACTTCATCGGAATAGATATCCTGCGTTTTCTTAAGTACATTGTATAAAACTGCGGAAACAATTCCAATAACAAGAATGAAAAAAAAGATTATAGAAGGGAGTTTCATTTTACTATTATCGCATTTAAGATTTTATAATTAAATTCATTTTGCTTTTTTGTTTTTACGATTTTTCTAATTTATAATAATTAAAAGATATTAATCTGAATAAGTCGACCCTTGCTATTCAGGAAAAGAAAAGCAGAAAATACCTTCCCGGAGCCAAATTCTGGTTTATGCGAGATTTGCAGACCCGAAATATATCGACCTGAAGTTTCCTGAGAACTTTTTTCATCCGGAGAACTACAATTTCCAAAAAGCTCTACATCTTTGAGAAAGGAAAGTCCTCTCATAGAGAACAAAGCATTTTTCAGGTATTCACCCATCCCCTTCTCCCCGGTTATGAAGGTGATTTTAGCAAATATGTAGACGAAATTCCGGATTGTGCTTTTTTTTCTTTTAATAAGTAAAATTACTTGCTTCATTCTATTTGTAGAAAGAATTTATTCAATCTAGCGGAGGCTTTATTAAATGACTGATAACAATTCCAATCACGAGTCGCTCTGGAACTTATTATCCCAGGAGCGGGAAGTGAATCTTGAGAGGATGAAAAAATCCTTTGTTCACCATCTCAATTACACGATAGGGAAACATAAATTTAATACTACAGAAAAAGACATCTATGAAGCTCTGAGTTATACAGTGCGAGACCTTTTAATCGACCGTTTTAACATGACTCAGCGCCATTACCGGCAAAGCAATCCAAAACGAGTTTATTACCTATCTCTTGAATTTCTAATGGGACGTGCCCTTTCCAATGCCCTGATTAATCTCGGTGTATTTGACATCGCCAGAGACCTGTTAAGTGAATTTGGCTATAAAATGGATGATATTATTGAATACGAACCCGATGCCGGCCTCGGAAACGGAGGTCTGGGAAGGCTCGCGGCCTGCTTCATGGACTCTATGGCCACTTTGAATCTTCCCGGTTACGGATATGGAATTCGTTATGACTACGGAATGTTTAACCAGCATATCGTAAACGGAGCACAGGTAGAAAAACCTGACCACTGGTTAGCCGATGGAAATCCCTGGGGACTTCTCCGGGCAGATACCGAATACCCGGTTTCTTTCTACGGTCATGTTGAAAACAGTATAGACCCTACCGGAAAGGTTGTGCCGGTCTGGAAATCGACAGAAACCGTTCTTGCGGTTCCGAATGATTATCCTATTCCCGGATTCAATACAAATACGGTGAATGACCTGAGGCTCTGGACAGCCAAATCTTCTACCGAGTTTAACCTGGATTATTTCAACCACGGGGACTACCTGAAAGCCGTAGAAGATAAGCAGGTAAGTGAAAATATTTCCCGTGTGCTATATCCTAATGATACAACTCAACAGGGAAAAATTCTTCGACTGAAACAGCAATATTTCATGGTATCAGCCAGTTTACAGGATATTATTAACCGTTATAAACGAAATAATAAAGGCTATGAAAGATTCCCGGAAGAAGTATCTATTCAGCTAAATGATACCCATCCGAGTATCGCTATCCCGGAACTAATGAGAATCCTGGTAGACATAGAAAAACTGACCTGGGATGAAGCCTGGCGCATCACCACTCATGTATTTGCCTATACCAACCATACCGTTCTTCCGGAAGCCCTCGAAACCTGGAATGTAAGTCTGATTGAGTATCTCCTTCCGAGACACATGCAGATTATTTACGAAATCAACTATAAGTTCTTAGAAGAAGCCAAGAAAAGTGGAAAAGTTACCGATGCAGAGCTGGCTGATATGTCAGTCATTATGGAAGGCGATGAAAAGAAACTCCGGATGGCGAATCTTTCTGTTATCGGAAGTCACAGTGTGAATGGAGTAGCCGCTCTTCATACCGAACTTCTAAAAGATCTGGTTTTTAAAGCTTTTTATAAATATTTCCCTGAAAAATTTAATAACAAGACTAACGGCATTTCCCAGAGACGCTTCCTGATTAAGGCCAATCCTACTCTTTCAAAAATTCTCAGCAAACGGGTGGGTGACAGTTTCGGGACCAATCTATCAACCCTGAAGGGCCTCGAAGCCCATGCAGATGATCCGGGTTTACACGAAGAATGGCAAAACTGTAAGAAAGAAAATAAGGTAGTTCTCTCGAAAATTATTACCGACCTTTGCAACATCGATGTAGACTTAAACTCGATCTTTGACGTTCAGGTGAAACGTTTCCATGAATACAAGAGACAGTTGTTAAACATCCTGCATGTCATTAAACTCTATATTCAACTTAATGAAAAACCTTACATGGAGATGGTTCCAAGAACCTTTATCTTCGGTGGAAAGGCTGCTCCGGGTTATTATATGGCGAAATTAATCCTGAGATTCATCAATGCGGTTGGAGATATCATCAATAATGACCGTAAAGTTGATGGTAGAATCAAGGTAGTTTTTCTTCCAAATTATAGCGTTTCTCTGGCAGAAAAGATTTTTCCGGCTTCTGATCTATCAGAACAAATTTCTACAGCCGGAACCGAGGCCAGCGGAACCGGGAATATGAAATTTGCCCTGAATGGAGCTCTGACTATTGGAACTCTGGATGGAGCCAATATTGAAATCATGGAAGAAGTTGGAGAAGAAAATATTTTCATCTTTGGTTTAAAAACTCCTGAAGTTCTGGATCTGAAAGCAAAAGGATATAACCCTCAAGAATATATCAATAGAGATCCCTACTTGCCGAGAATTTTTACCCTTATCCGTGAGAACTTCTTCTCAAGAGAAATCAGCGACCTCTTTAAACCGATTCATGATAGTCTCATTTTTGAAGATAAATACATGATAATGGCAGATTTCAAAGCCTACTGCGACTGTCAGAACCTGGTTTCCGAAGAATATAAGAACAAAAAACTCTGGACCAAAAAGTCCATCCTGAACGTTGCCAGAATTGGAAAATTCTCCTCGGATAGAACTATTCAACAATATGCTGATGAAATCTGGAAAGTAAAACCTAACAGCGGTCTTATGGAACCGGCGGCAAAATATAAAATATAGACAGAAGGATTATTCATGAAAGAGAAATTAATAGAAGTTAACGAGTTTATTGATAAGAGAGAAACTCCCGGACACTTAGAAAGGGCAATAAACCGACTTTTGGAATTAAAGGCTGAGTTCCCGGATGAAGATATTATCTGTGGAAAGCTTTCCAGTGCCTATTTCTATAAGGGACTCTACGAAGAAAATGCAAAGAAACAGGAAGTTTACTACGAACACGGGGTGAACTACGGAAAAGAAGCTATCTCGATGAATCCCAAAGCCATTTATGGAAACTACTGGTATGCTTCCAATGTAGGAATGCTGGGTATCTGTAAAGGAATTATGGCTTCTCTCGCTTCGATCGAACCGACAAAAAAGAGCTTTGAAATTGTCCTAAAAGAAAATGAGAATTTTTTCTTTGCCGGACCGCACAGGGCTCTGGGACGTCTTTACCACCAGGCACCGGGCTGGCCAATTTCCATTGGAAACAAAACAAAGGCCGTCGATCACCTCGAAAGAAGTATAGAATTAGCACCGGATTTTATGAACAATCGTCTCTTTTTGGCCGAACTTTATATTGATATAGGCAAGAAACCCAAGGCGAAAGAACACCTCGAATGGCTCGAAGCAACCGAACCCAAAGAGGACCATAAAATCGAGGATAATATTTATAGAGAAAAGGGAATTAAAATATTAAAAAAATATTTTTAATTTTTGGATTCCGTGTATTGAAGGCGACCCTCCGGAGGGTCGCCTTCGCGAAGGTCGCCTTCGGTGATACAACAATATTTTAAATAAAAATGATTCAAAGGTTGACAAAATTTATGATTTCCGATATTATTTTCGGGAATGTTAGTTTCGGAGTATTCAGGATAAGATGAGTAAAGGTTATATAATTTGTGTAGATGATGAAGAATCCGTTCTGGAAACCCTCCAGGAACAGCTAAAAACTCATTTCGGAGAAACAAACGAAATCGAAACAGCTTTAAGTGCAGAAGATGCTCTTGAATTAATTGATGAAATTCTTGAAAGTGGAGAAATTATAGAGTTGGTAATTTCCGACCAGGTAATGCCCGGTATAAAGGGAGACGAATTTCTCGAAATCACACACAAAAAACTTCCTGATGCTATTAAAATTCTTCTGACAGGTCAAGCCGGGCTTGATTCCGCTATTAATGCTATCAACAAGGGTGGCCTGAGCCGATATGTAGAAAAACCCTGGGATATTAAGACTCTGAGCAATGACATTCGAACTTTATTGGACAGATTCCGTCAAAACTTGGAGACTCAGCATCTGTTGAATGAACTCAATAGAAGAATCGATGAACTGGAAGAAGAAAATCAAAAACTTAAAAACACTTAGCTTTTTACTTATACTGATAATTAATCCTGGCCTATACCCAAAAGATGTGATTGTTAGTGGAGTGGAAGGAAACAAGAAACACTTAGACCCCACCGATCCACTCATGAAAAAAAAAGCGGTTCTAGAAAAAGTCCTGAAATACGGTACTCACAAGGAACGAAAAGCTGCCATGCGGGAAGTACCAAGCCTTCCTTCCGAATACTGTCAGGACATTTACAACATCCTCTCTGATATTATCCAGAATGATAGAGATAATAGCGTAAAAATTGTTAGCCTGCAAACCCTATCCAAAATGAATGATACCTCTCATTCCAACGAAATCATCGCAGCCTTAAAAGATAAATCCCCGGATGTAAAAGAGGCCGCAATCAGTGCCATTCAAAAAATGAAATTAGAACCGGCTGCGAGCGAAATCCTTGAGATGTTAAAAAAGCAGGATTTTAATAAAAATCAAACGATTACTAATATGCTGATTAACACCCTTGCAGATATTGATGCGAATAAAATAGGTTTCGATTTTTTACACGAAAAAGTTAAATCTCCCCTGACTATCACAGAATATAAAGCGGCCATAGCCCTTTATTTTGGAAAAACAAAAGATACTCGTTCTGAAGATGCCCTGATTCAAATGGCTTCTGACGAAAATGAAAATACAATCGTTCGCTCCTATGCCATTAGTTCTTTAAGTAAATTAAAATCTACCCGATCTATTGAACCCATTCGAAATATATTGAACGAAATCAATGAAAGAAAAAGCAAAACTGACCAGAAGAAGTATTCTTCCCTGAAATTATATGCAATGAGTGCTCTCGTGGCTCTGGGAGATTCAAATGTTCTCGGTGAACTCATTGCCTATGCAAAAGATGATGATGCTTCGGTTCGTCTCAGGGCCATTCAACAGTTGGCCGATCTGGAAGATGATTCAATTTATGAACTCATTGAATATAAAGCCCAGAGAGACCCGGACAGAAGGGTGCAGACCCAGGCCAAAAAAATTCTCGAACAGATGAAAAAGAAGAGAGAAGAGAAAAAGAAAACAGAATCTAATAGTTCTAATAGCAATCAGCCTATAGAGAATTTAAAAATCGATGGTAAAGACAGTGATGGAAATCTGATACATAGTTCTGATTATGGGACTGATATAGTTCCGGAGAAGAAATTAAACCCATGAGAATCCTGATTTTATTCATCCTTCTGCTCACAAATCTTTTAGCAGAAAGCAAGGATCCGGCCCTTAAATTTAAAGAAGGAATTCCGGATAAAGCAAAGCGAATCTTAGATTTTAAAAAAGAACCGAAGCAGGCCTGTCTTCTTCTTTCCTACAAAGGAAAAGAAGAAGATTATGCCGTGTTTTATGATAAGAACGGACAGGACTTCTATATTCATTATAGAAGGAATAAGTTCGATAGAGAAGCTGAGAAAAAGTTAATCGGACTTCAAAAAGGTTTAAGCTATATCATCTCAGCAAGGCTTACTGCCTATTTCGTTTACAAAAGTGGAGTTCATACCTTCCCCGCCCCTCAAAAGAAAGAGCTTTCTCTCGTTTCAGAAGAAGAACGTAAAGAAGCTTCAAATGTTCCGATTTTAGAACCCGGTTCTATTTCTGATTGTTCGAATGAGGGAGAACTTCAACGCTATAAAGGATTCGAATTCCCCTATAAAGACAAATTTTTCCAACCCATACATCCATCCGAATTATTATTTTAATACCTGATAATTCATCTTCCAAGTATTTTTCTTTAAAACAAAAAAAAATCATTTACTCATAGTTTGGATGGGTATATTCTAATAAAAAATAGAACATTGAACTTTAATTTTTTCGGGTGGGCAAATGCTTAAATTTATACTAAAATACTTAAACATCTTTAAATTTATTCGAGACCTGAATCTTCAAACGAAGATGATTTCTCTAATTACAGGCGTAGTGTTAATCAGTGTAGTTCCTCTTTCCATGATCGTCTTACAGCGAAACCAGGCTGTAGTGAGAGGAAAGACTCTGGAAGTATGTCGAAATCTTGGAGATCATATTTCCAACCTCGCCCGTGAAGAATTATTAGTAGATGAAACCTATGATGCTACAAAATCGGCAGTGAACCGATTAAAAAAAAGTAAAATAGCAGGTTTAAAGAGCATTTATGTTTTAAATGTTGATGGCAAGTATGTCGCTGATTTACATGAAACAAAGACAAATACAACCCTGGATAAATCAGAAAATGCAGCTTTTTTACTTTTAAAAGACATACAGGAAGAAGAATTAAAAATAGGAAAGGATCAAATTCTTCGCTTCTCTTACCCGATTTCCATTATTATACAGAACAAGATCTTACCGGTAGGAACAGCGGTTTTTGAGTTTGATAGTACGGAAGTTTATAGACCTGTAGAGCAAATTCGAACCACCATTTTTACTGTCTCTACAGCAGCCCTGGGTGTAGCCATTCTGATTGCGATACTCTCAGCTTTATATTTTACCAGGCCGATTAAAAAGCTTACAGAAGGCGCCCAGATAATCGGTGAAGGAAAACTCAGTCATAGAATTGTTATCAAACGACAGGATGAATTCGGTAAATTAGCCAATCGTTTCAATGAAATGACCGCCCAGATACAGGACTTTACCCAGAATCTTGAACAGAAAGTTCAACAGAGAACAGAAGAATTAAATAAGTCTTTGCAGGAAGTTCGAGCCCTAAAAATTGCCCAGGATGGAGATTACTATTTAACCTCCCTGCTTTTAAATCCCCTACAACCTAATAATAATAATTCCAGTTTTATTAAGACTGAGTTTTTTATTGAACAAAAGAAAAAGTTCAAATTCCGCAAATGGGACGCACAAATTGGTGGAGATATTTGTATTTCAGAAAGTATTCGTTTGAATGGCAGAAATTATACCGTTGTTTTAAACGGAGACGCCATGGGGAAATCCATTCAGGGTGCCGGTGGTGCTCTCGTTCTGGGTGTGGTGTTTAATGCTGCCCTATCTCGAACCAAGCTCCTGCGTAATGAGAAGTTCTTTCCGGAAATCTGGCTCAGAGAACGTTTCCTCGACTTACATAACGTATTTATTTCTTTCGATGGTTCCATGTATATTTCCGTTTTTATGGCACTCATTGAAGAAGATACAGGTGTCATGTACTACCTGAATGCTGAACATCCCTGGACTGTACTCTACAGGGACAACCAGGCCAGTTTCTTAGAAGAAGAATTAATGATACGTAAATTAGGAACTCCCGATCAGGAAGATATGTTCCGAGTTCGAGTTTTTCAAATGTTCGATGGAGATGTGGTATTTACCGGTTCAGATGGTAGAGATGACTTGATTATTAAAAATCAACAAACAGGTGAAGAATTTATTCAGGAAGATGAAACTCAGTTCTTAAGACGTGTAGAAGAAGGAGAAGGAATTCTCGAAAAAGTTGTAGAAAAAGTGCGAAATACGGGTAAATTGATGGATGATTTCTCCCTAATAAAAATTACCTATCAGGCCAATCCTGTTCTCCTTGAATCTCAAAATAACTTCTATAACGAATATCATGAAAAAATAATGAAATCGGATCAATTAATCAAAG
This sequence comes from Leptospiraceae bacterium, assembly GCA_024233835.1. Taxonomy (NCBI): domain Bacteria; kingdom Pseudomonadati; phylum Spirochaetota; class Leptospiria; order Leptospirales; family Leptospiraceae; species Leptospiraceae bacterium. Next base: position 2,027,066 of record JACKPC010000001.1, on the reverse strand, counting down.
CCGGACAGGAGATTGAAGCAATTAAATACCTTGAGGACCTATATTCACCGGATAAAAAGTTTCCGGAACTTCTAAAGATTCTGGGAAGGCTTTATTATTCTTCTAAGAAATATGAGAATGCAAGAGAATGCCTGCAAAACTACATATCCTTAATTCCTACGGACAATAACTATATTTATCTTCTTTCTGATACCTACAGAAATTTGGGAGAACTGGAAAAGGCAGCCGATTATGGAGAGAGGTTATTCGTGCGAGATCAGGGTCATTTTTTGAATCTTGTAAACCTTGTAAAAATTTATTACAAATTAGAAATATATAGTCGAGCACTCAAAATGATTTTGCGGGCGGTTGATATGAATCCGGATGCAGAAGAAGTATCCGAACTTTATCAGAATATTGTAAAATCTTCCAAAAAAGGAAAAAGTCAGATAGAAGAATATGAGCTTCAACCGGAACTTCAAAAGAAAAATATCGAAGAACATTTAAAAAAGGCCTCAGAATATTATAAGGCCGGTAAATATATTCAGGCAAAAATGGAATATCACCATGTTCTTTCCCTCGATGAAACCCACACTTTTGCCATGTGGAAGTTAGCAAACACCTATTTTAAGTTAGGTGAGCACCTTTCTGCGACAAAATACTATAATCGTTGTATTGCACTTCAACCCAATAACTATCAAGCTCGAAATAATATAGGAAAAATTCATTACCTGCATAAAAATTTCACGGAAGCCAAAAGACAATGGGAACGTTCTCTTGAATTAAACAAGAGTTTTCAACCTGCCAGAATTAATTTGAAGAAATTAAAGGAAGAAGCGAATGTATAAAAAAATCATTGCCGGACTACTCTCAGTAGTTTTCTTATTTTTTCCTTTTTTCTTATATGCCGAAGCTTCGACTTCTTCTGTTAGAGTTTTATTATCTTCTGATAACTCGATTTATGAAAGGGTTTTATATGGTATTCGAACAGTTTTTGAAAAAGATCTGGCGGTTTCCTATCTCGATATTGTTAATTCCGAAAATCAGGATATTAAATCTTATTTCAAAAAATTAGAAGACTCCGGACTTTCTTTACTCATTGCAGTGGGTCCGGCTGCTGCCCGCGTTGCTTCTGAGAATTTGGAAAAAACTCCCATTATTTTTTCTATGGTAAACTTTCCTAAATCCTTACCTATTGCAGAGGGAAAAGCCTGCGGGGTAAGTATGGATATTTCCATTGACGAATTCTTCAGAACCCTAAAAGACATTAATCCCAATATACGCAATGTGTATTCCTTTTATTCTACAGACGAAGGGGAATATATCGCAGGAGAAGGTAAATACAGGGACTTACAAAACAAGTTAATTTATCACACTAAAAAAATAGTAAACCCGGCAGAATTTGAAGAACAGTTAAAAACATTAAAAGGAAAGGCAGATGCTTTTTATATGATAAATGACCCTCTATTCAATAGGGCTCGTTTTCAGATTCTCTCAGATTTCTGTAAGCAAAATAAAATTGTCTTAATGACTTCTTTCCCTTCTCTCGTTAAACTGGGTGCAACTTTCGCTATCAGTCCGGATTATAGTAAAATAGGAGTAATGACCGGAAATATGAGCAACCGGATTATTGAAAAAAAAAGCAATTGCCTGAATGAAGGAGTAGCCAGTCCCGACCAGTCTTCTCTGTATGTAAACAATACGTATGCCAAATCTTCCGGTATAGAACTTCCTGAAACAGTACTAAAAAAAGCCAAGTTAACCCGTTTTTTTAATGCCGGGGTAAATTTGATGAATGATGGAAAATATAAATCAGCCAAAATTGTCTTTGAAGCTATCCTGCAAAGAGATCCCGAAAACCAGGCTGCCCAATCCTATTTAAACCTTTTAATTGAACGTTTGACCAGTGCAAAAACAAAAGACTTGTTAGAAAAAGCAGATCATTACTTTGATACAAAACGTTATTCTCTGGCTATGGCTGAGTATAAAACTGTCTCCAGAATCAACCCCAACATTAAGTATGCTGAAGAAAGATACAAGGAATCGGTAAGACGTTTAAGTGAAGAGCAGAGGACCCAGGCCAGTTATTATGCCGCTCATGACAGGCCTTTTGAAGCTATCCGAACCTACCAACAATCTATCGCTACACTTCCTTCTAATACAAGGGCCGTTGCAGAGCTTGCCAATCTTCGTGCCCAGGAAAGAAAGAAAATTCCGGTTTATTTAAAGAACGGAATAGATGAATACAATAAGCGAAATTATGCTTCAGCCCAGCCAATCTTTGAAAATATACTTTTAGTTGATAATGGAAATAAACAGGCTACGGAATATCTCAGGTTATCAAAAAAGAAACGGGAAGCAGTTTTGCGCTTGAAGGAAAAATTGAAGGATCTAAAATAGAGTATCTATGTGGCAGATACTCATTTTGTTTTTCTTATCTAGCTTTTCTTTATTTTCCAGGGAAACCCAAATTGTCATTTTACAACAATTTGAACCCTATTCAGGCCTAAAAGATGAAAAAATTTCCGATGAAATAAAACTAAAATTACAATATGTTTGATCATCGGAATCTTTTACTTTTATTCATTGCTCCACTGATACTCCCTCCTGCTTAGAAGAAGGCCGAATCAAAAAAGCAAAATTTTTAGTCAGGGGGTATTACAAAAAAGATAAGAATCTATCTATTTATTCCCAAATTCTAAACATTGATACCGGTAAAATTATTGACGCTATCAACGTGAGCGATGAAATACAGGGTCTTGAAAATTTGGCACTACCCGAAGAAGAAATGAATGAAAAGGATAGCAACCGAATTTCTGACTTTAGCCGCAAGTTAATTATCCGCCTTCGTTCTAACCCCGAACGCAACGAAAACAGAGGAAATGTGGATGAATATATATTAAACTCTCCTGTTATTACTCACAAACCTGAACTGAAAAATTTCATTATCAAGGAAGATTTAAATGTCGCGTCCGAAGAAGTTTTTAAGCTTTTAGAAGAGCAAATTGTTGTAACCGCCACCAAAAAAGAAGAACGTTTGAGCGATGCACCTGCCAGTATGACGGTTATCACAAGAGAGGATATCGAACGTTATGGATACAGGAGTTTATCCGAGGCCCTGGCTCGAGTTCCGGAAGTTTATGTGCATTACCTCGGTCATAATATGAATGCTGACTTTCGGGGATTTTATGCCAATAACGTTTCGAGGCGTGTTCTCTATCTACTTAATGGCATGAAACTAAATGACCGTTTTCACTTTGGAGATTTTTATCCGGATGTATTCAGTGATTTAAATAATGTGGAGAGAATCGAGGTGATTCGGGGACCGGGAGCTTCTCTTTATGGAAACAATTCGGTTTTAGGTGTTGTGAATATAATAACCCGTAAGGCCAAAAAAGACGAGGCTACAGCCCTGATTGCCGAATTTTCTGACGTCAAAAAAGACTCCATGATAGGAAAAATTCAGGTAATCCATAACAAGGTATACTCGGAAAATCTGAGTTTTTTAGCAGATGTAAGCTATTATGAAGGAGCTGTCCTATATAATACAAATACTTCCTGGGAGAATGGTTATGGAAAAAATGGTGTTACCTATGCCAACTATTCCACCGATGCTTACTTCTTTGCTGACCCTACGACCAATCAATCTTCCCAATTTAAAGGAATGAAACTACCGAATTTTAATCTGCGTGTAGATTATAAGGATATAAGCCTCGGAGCTTTTTTATATACAAGAAGAACCAATTGGATCTGGCCTAAAGACAACAACTCCTTCGGACACCCGGATAATGATAGGGTCTGGGGAACCGGCTCCTTATACCTTCAATATAATCCTACCGACAATCTATTGGGAAAACTTGGTTTCAAATCAACCCTGAGTTATGATATCAACACAAACAGAGAAATTGCCGATTTTGATACCATTAAATCGAGAAGCCGAATCGGGAGCGTATCTTATTCCAATTCTCAAAGCGCCTGGATAAAATTATTCGAAGGAAGCTATATTAACTATGTCCAATTTTTAAGAAGTATTAACCCCTATCTTCTCTCCAATGCTGGTCTCGAAAATGAAGTATTAAAAAACGGAGGAGGAACTCGATTCGTCTATCATGGGATTGACAAAACCGTTTCAGGTAATTTTCAGCTCACTCCTTATGAATCCAAAGAATTTACCTTCATGATGGGAGGAAATGCTCTTATCGCTGACTATGATAACTATCAAAAATTTACTTTCCGAAATAATCAATTCATCGGTTTTGCACGCTGGGGAGGAATTTCAGCAGAAGGCTGGTCTGCGGGAAGCTGGCTTCAGGGAATTTTTCATCCCACGAACAATGTGACGGTAACTACAGGACTGCGATACGATTACCGCTATATAGACCGAGTATACAGGCAGTTAGGTGGGGCTGTAAAATACGACTGCGTTTCTTCTGATAATGTAAGTCCGAATTTACCGGCTATAGAAATTTCGGCGATACCCAAAAACGGTAAATTTGGCTGTGCTCCAACGAAAACAGACAGACAAATTGCAACTGACTTAACTCCACGCATTGCTCTAAATTACCGTTTTAGTAATACCCAGAATATAAGGCTCCTATATGGAGAAGCTTTTCGGGCCGTCCCTTCTCAGGAGATTAACCGATTACCGGCTGACTATGGAGAAGCTAAATCGGAGAAATCGAAAAATTATGAGTTTATCTATTCAGGCCGGTATTGGAAACGATTTGATTTGACAACAAACTTCTTTCACCTTATCGGCTCCCAAATTTATGCTTATAATCCAAATACCAGCTCTTTCAGTGCAGCTTCAGGCTGGAAGAATTCGGGTGTTTCTCTGGCCCTGCATTATTTTGAAAAACTCTATGAAGCCTGGGGAAATGTGTCTTTATATAAACTCCGTAGGGTAATTGACTCCTATGCGTTTACAGTGTATCCGGGTTCAAAAGAACTTCTGGACTCAACTTTCGAAAAACCGAATAATCCTTATCCAAATGGTTATCCTATCTCGGAGGAAAGGCCCCTTGACAGTCCCCAGCTATTATTCAAATTAGGTGGAAGTTATATGATTGCAAAAGCAACCAGTATAGCCCTGGAGATCTATCATAATGGAAAAATAGAAGAAATTTATCCGGCAAGAAATCAGGTTCTCTGGATCAATGGTGAAGCTAAATTAACTCCCGGTGGTTCCGGGTCTAATATAGAAATGTATGAAAAATACTATGTTCCGGCCAGCACCTATGTAAATTTGACTCTAAGCAAAAAATGGGAAAATGGACTTCGATTCTTATTTAAGGTAGAAAATGCTTTTAATCAGCCCGTATTTGGGGTTCTGACTTACGATTCCGAAGGTTCTTTTGGTTCTTTTAATTCCACAGATCCAAATCCCTATTCCCGCGGCTATGAAAGACCGCATCAACTTCCGAGTTTTGGAAGACTCTACCATTTTCAACTGAGTTATAACTTATAAAGAAACATGCGCTATCTCTTACTTTTACTAATAGTTTTTATAGTTTCCTGCACGGAAAACTTACACGAAGCTTATTCCGGTGGAGAAACGACGGTATTTGATAGATCTCTTAATGCTTTTAATAAAATAGCCTCCAATATAAAAGAACAGGAAAAGGTTCTCAGCTTTAACAGGGGCAACCAGATTTTTAAAGCGCTCTGGTCTAATGATGGCATAAGTCCTTTTCAGGGTCTCGGCCCTTTGCACAATTCAAATTCCTGTAACGGCTGTCATTTTTTAGGGGGAAGAGGACGCAACCGCTATGAATCGGAAACTATTTTTCATTCCCTGATTTTTAAAATTAAAACCAAAGATAATTCCTTATATGGCTTACAATTGCAGGATAAATCCATTCCTGAAGTTTCTCCGGAAGCTGTAGCAGATCTCAGGTTCGAAGAAATAAAAGGAAGCTTTCCAGATGGAGAAACATTTAGCTTAAGAAAACCGATATATTCTTTTTCGAGATGGGCACATAAACCCCCTGTGGACCTAGACTTTTCTCCGAGGGTGGCCCCGGTGATATACGGTATGGGTCTTTTAAGTCTTATTTCTGAAGCTGAGTTACAGACAATCGCTGATCCGGAGGATAAAAATAAAGATGGAATTTCAGGTAGATTAAACCGGGTCTTTCATTTAAAGACAAAACAGGTAAAGATAGGACGATTTGGTTGGAAAGCTAACCAGCCTGATATAGAACAGCTTATAGCTTTAGCTTTACACGAGGACATGGGAATTACCTCAAGACTCATTCCTTACCAGAATTGTACCGAGAAGCAAAGAGACTGCAAGAAAGCTCAGAGTTTCGGGCCTGAAATTGATCCGAATATGTTTAAAGATTTATTATATTATACTATGCTGGTTGCCGTTCCAGCCGCGAGAAACGTGGAAAGAGAAGAATTTAAAGAAGGCAAACACATATTTAAACAACTATCCTGTGATAGTTGTCATAAGCCGAAATTCACAACAATTGAAGATAAAGATTTTCCGGAACTTTCGAAGCAAAAAATTCGACCCTATACTGATTTACTCTTACACGAGATGGGAGATGATTTAGCTGATGGCTATGAAGATGGAGAAGCGAAAGCTAAGGAATGGAGAACCTCTCCCCTCTGGGGAATCGGGCTTTACCTCGAAGTGAGCCAGCATTCCGAACTATTGCACGACGGAAGAGCGAGAGGAATCCAGGAAGCGATTCTCTGGCATGGAGGAGAAGCACAAAAAAGTAAAGAAACCTTTATGAATCTCCCTAAAACGGAGAGGGAAAAACTCTTGTATTTCCTGCAATCTTTGTAAATCCTAAATATATGAACCTCAACCTGCAATCAAAAAGCAAATACAGTAATGCTCTGCACATCAGTTTTATCTTATATATTTTTTTTACTCTCGGAACGATAACGGATAGAATGCTTTTTTTTGAGGAGGAAATGCAGCTTCCCCTACTCTCTTTCCGAATAAATTTAATTTCCTTTTTTCAAATTATTCCTTTTCTTTTTTTTATTGAACATGTTTATTATCTTCGTTCTCTAAAGCCGACTCAACTTGATAAGCAGGAAGTATTTGGAAACAGGTTCCATAGAAACCTTTTTTATGCCCTGACAACAATTCTTCCTCCGCTTATCTTACTATATCTACAGGTTTCTTTTTCGAGGTATCAGGATCTTTGTCTCAGCTCTTCTCATTTCATTCTTTTTTTTCTGGATATTGCTCTTATCTTTCGTTTTATCTGCTCTCTCGATGAAGTCGATTTGCAGGAACAAACCTTTTTGTATAAAACTATAATATTATGGAAATATTCAAAAAAATTTATATTTTCTCCCCTATATATTTTTATTCTTTTATTTTCTGTTTATAACTATTACCTCAGTTTCTCTATTTTTCGAATGGATACAAACGAAAAACCTGTGATTCATTCCCTTGATAAAACTTTCAGGATTTTTCATCCCATACTTTCCTACCGGAGTTCCGATGAGCGTTCCTTTCTATTCCCCCGCCTCGATTTATCTAATCAGAACCTGCTGTCAAATAGGAAAAAATCATTTTCAGAGAGAAGTTTCAAATACGCCAACTTTAATGGAAGTATTCTCGATACACAGGTACTAAACAGAGCCGGACTTCAAAATGCCAGTTTCGAAAAAGTCCAGTGGCACTAAGAAATACTTGAAGAATTAAACAGATACACAGCTCTGCCAGAATTATTTACAACAAGAATTCAAAACTAAGATTTTTCAGGAAATTTATTCTTGACTAAAATCTTTTCTGTATCTATTCTTTTGCTTAGAAATATTTCCATGAGCGTGAGTATAAATATGCCTAAAAAACTTCCCTTACTTCTAGTATCCCTGACTCTTTTCCTGTTCTTGCAATGCAAGAAAGAAGACGATAAACAAAACGAACTCGTCAAAGCCGGAACGGTTCTCGTTCTAAGCTCTTCTGCAAATCCAACCCAGGCAACTAACACAACAGCGACAGGTCTAACTATTAAAATTCCTGATGGAGTTCCCCTAAAGAGCCAGATTTCAAGTTATAATTCTCCCAAGAAGTTCTATTTCAGAAAACTCATGAAGAAGCTGGGAATTGCCTCAAGTGCCAGTGCTAAAGAAAACGAATGGGCTTTTGTTCGTCAGTCTGCTCTCTGGGCCAATAATAATTCGGATACGATTGAAGCTATTTTAGGCCCTATCAAGCAGTATAATTTATTAAATACCGGAACGAATATAGAAAAGGTTATACAAACACCAAAGGGCGATTTGTTTATTATCAAGTTGACGGTCAATGCAAATATTACAGTTAGTTCTTCTGCTTTTACCGGTACTAAAACCTATAAGCACGTTTTTGAAATGTGGAGACAATCCAGTAAGACCAAAGCCTTAGAAATGTTCTTTGATAGTGCGGATGTGTTAACAGATAAGGGAATTCTTTTATTATATAATTTGAATATAATTGATCCGATAAGTTTTCCGGATAGTCTTCTCTGCGAAACCTATGTGTCAAAGCAGGATTCCTCTTACCTCGGAAATACCATTCAGTCTCAAAAGCAAACTATTAGCTGGTCAGGAGCTCAACAATTTTACTCAGGAGCAGATAAAGGTCGCGTAGTTCTTGAAAAAATGGACAATGATACCATTCTTTGTTTTAAATCTGTAGTTCGCTTTCCACATAATGCTTCTATTTTTCCAAATTGTGGAAGCAGCACAAAATACTATTCTTTAGCCTACAGTCAATTTTTAACTACCGAAAAAAAAGAGGCTACCGCCAAATTAAGTTTAATGGATAGTGCTATTGATAATACCAATGCACAACTTTGCGGATTAATAAGCAGAAACTACGGACTCTTTGAGAATAGTGGTTTCATTAATGATGAGGTTATACCTGCCTCTGTTCCGGCTACCTATCCGCAGGTTTCAAGGGTAGATAAACTCTTTGGAACTATCGGAACTACAGGTGCCGGAGTATGGGATGACCTGAGTAAAACTAAATTGGATAGTATTAATATACAATTTCAAAATAGTTTAACTGCTCCTTCTCTGTAATTTACCGGTAAAAAAAGTTTTTCATTTGACGAATATCCTCTCCAACATTTTACTAAGGAGAAAAGGGAGAAAAATATGAGAGTTATAGCCCTCGGTGTAAATAGTGCCTTTGCCACAGGCACTTATGATGAGAATGGTTTTTACAAACCCAAATGGCAGTCTAACTTCTTAATTGAGTTTGATGCCAGGGGAAAAATTCGAGAAGACGTTTATCGCTTTGTGATTGATTTTGGTTCAGATATACGCCATGCCCTCGCTTACCGGGGACTAAAGATGGGAGACATCGATGCCTGGTATTGCAGTCACCCTCACGCTGACCACATCGGTGGTGTTGAAGGAATTGCCCTGTCCACTGTGTTCAACCCTTTTTGGAATAAAGACAAAGTTGCCTGGTTAAAGAACTCCGATGGAAGTATGGACTCGGTAGCTGACAGACTTTTTGATGCAGAACCCATTCCGGATAACTGCAAGCCTTCCCTCTGGGGGCACAAGACTGTTCTCGATGAAGTCTGGCAGGCAGCAGCACCCGGCTTAAAAACTTTACAGGGAGTCCAAATTGTAAGCCTGGAAACTTACTTTGACGTTCAGGTGATGAAGAGTAACTTTAACTATACTTTTGAAGACGGAAATAGAACCTGGGAAGTGGATACGGTAATGAGTACCCACGTTTTGGCCGGAACAACTCTTATGCCTTCTTACGGTCTTCGCTTCCGTAGCTCCGATGGTAAAAACATCTTATTTCCAACTGACACCCTCTGGATGATGCCCCCGAATATGTCCGGCTTCTATAAGCGTGCAGACGTCATTTACCAGGATTGTGAAACCGGTTTTAAATCAGGAGTACATTCTCATATTGACGACATTCGTCTTGCAGATACAACTGTAAAAAAGAAATGCTACCTCTATCATTATCTCGAAGAACCCGAAGTGGAAGAGGGAGAATTTAAAGGTGTTTTACGAATGGGAGATGTTCATACCTATTAATTTTCTAATACGGGAAGGCTTCTCTGTAATTGAGCTTTCCCGTATAATTCCAATGCCCCATTTTCCTTCCTTTTCTGGCTTCTTCTTTTCCGTATAAATGAAGTGAGTAACCTGTTGTTTGAAAGTAATTTTGCATCGCCTTCGGCAACGTTTCCATATCTTCACCCATAATATTTTTCATGATGCAGGGACGGGAAACCAGTTCTTCCGGCATAGGTAGATTACATAAGGCCCTGAGTTGCAGATCAAATTGGGAAAGATTACAGGCATCCTGAGTAAAATGTCCGGAGTTATGGGGTCTCGGAGCAAATTCATTACAAAGCACTTCTTCACCGGAAAGAAAGAATTCAAGTCCCAGCACACCTACATAATGCAGGGAGTGTATAAGTTTTGTAGAATATTCAACACATTGCCTTTGAATGGAATTAGAAATTTTTGCCGGATTAATCGTAAAATCAAGAATATGATTTTTATGAATATTCTCAGAGGGTAGATAATAGTAAATTTCTCCTCCCTCAAAACCTGCAATAATAATAGAGAGTTCTTTTTCGAATTCTACCACTTCTTCAATAATAAGAGAGCTTCCTTTCATGGAACGGATCCATTCCTCGGCTTCTTCTACATTATGAATTTTTTTCTGACCTTTTCCATCATAACCAAATTGATTCACTTTAATAATCACCGGATATTGAATCTTATCTATAATTTCATAAAAATCTTCGATTCCACGGATGGGATAAAAGGCCGTAGTCGGCATACCGTGTTCATTAAAAAAAGCTTTTTCCCGGCTTCTATCCTGGGCAATTTCTATAGCTTCTGGAGAAGGACAAACCCGAAGTCCTTTATCACGAAACTTTTTAATGAGATTTAATGCAGTTTTTGGAATATTTTCAAACTCAAATGTGAGAGCATCGATTTCGGATAAGAATATACTTAAAGATTTTTCATCTTCATAGGAAGCTACATATTCTCTGGCTCCCATTTTAGAAGCTGGAGAGTTGGTTTCGGGGGAATAACAGGCAACCCTATAACCGTTCTGTTCTGCTACCTGGGTGAACATGCGGCCTAATTGTCCGCTTCCCATGAGACCGAGTCTCGCAGCAGGTAAAATCATAGTACAAGTTCTCCTTCCCGACTCAAGGCTTCGTCACAAAGTTGCTTCGCATAGGAACTTAGTTTTTCTGAAAGTACTACATTACTATTTGATAATATACGAACAGCTAAAAGACCGGCATTTTTAGCCCCGGCTGCTCCTATAGCCAGGGTTCCAACCGGAATTCCCCCGGGCATTTGGACAATAGAATAGAGGCTATCCTGACCGGATAAATGTTTTGAGGGAACCGGGACTCCGAGAACAGGAAGGGTACAAAGTGAGGCTACCATTCCGGGAAGATGGGCTGCTCCTCCTGCCCCGGCAATTATCACCTTAATGCCCTTTTCTCTTGCCCCTTTCGCAAAACTGTACATTAAATCTGGAGACCTGTGTGCTGAAACAATCTTCTTAACAAAACTTACACCAAATTCTTTTAAGATAAGGCAGGCCTCTTTCATCACCGGCCAATCGGAAGCCGAACCCATGATTACTGCAACGTCTGTAGTTTTATTTTCCATAGCTTAAAGACCAATTTATTTTTTTAGGAAAAGCTGGCAAGAGCCTTTATTAAAATCCGGCGACTTCGATTATTTCTACTTCCCTGCTGTGAAAAACCAGCATGGCTATAGAGCGAAGCTCTCGACCAAAGAGCTTGAAGTTAGCTTTATAAATCTCGTAGTTTTCTTTCGCCTGTGAAATGACTTCCTTTCTCTTATCTTCTATTTCTTTCTTACTATCGGTTTTTCGAATATACTTAAATTCTATAATAAAGTTATACTTTACATACTCATAATAGGCAGGATGAGCTTCGTAGAGAAGGTCGATTCGTTTTCTTCCCGGAAGTTCTCTCTCCGAGATAATATTATATATTTTACTCAAGGTAAAATAAGATACAAATAAAAACTTCACATGCTTTTCTGAAAGTCCGCTGTAGTCATAGTTAGATAGTTTATTCGAGAAAAATTCTATAGCCAGTTCCTTCAACGCTTCTGTCTTACCGACTTCCGCCATCTCACGAAGAGCTTTATTCAAGGGACCGAGTTCAAATTCGATACTCTGACTTTCTTCCAGAAAACGTCGTAAATACTCCCAATACAGGGTTCGAATCACCTGGTTCGGAATTACAAATTGGTTAAATCCATCTCCAAAAGTCAGAAGCCCAAGATAAAATAAAAGAGATTTTAACTCGTTATCACTAAATCGTTGTTCAAAATTAAATCGTTTCACAAGGCTCAATTCCAGAGTATTTTTTAAATTAATCTCTTCAAGGATAGTCTGAAGTTTCTCTTTACCCGATGCTCCTATAATCAGTCCCCGTAATTTATTGTAATCGGTTTTTACATTTTCATCGAGTAAGTCCTGAGGGTAGCCGGTTGCTGAAAATCGTTCCAAAAAATAAAGCACCATATCCGAGTTAAAGAGTCTTTCCTTTACTCCTTCACTAAATTTATATCCATCGTATAATACGATCAGATCGTTTAAGACTTCCTCTTTGGATTTTTGTTTAAACTTATCTATCTCGACTTTATCCAGCAGTCCCCTTACTTCCTCTCTTGTAAAACCTATCATTTCATTAAATCTTGAATCTGTACTCATATCGCTCGTGATATTAAAGCCACTCGAAAGCTCATCTAACATGATGGGAGAAACTCCCGTGATAAAAAATCTCTCAACCACTCCTTCTCCGCTTGCGATCTTTAGCTGTTCGTAAAATTCTCTTACAAAGCCCGCTTCTGCCATGATCGTTCGAATAAAAGATTCCCGTCCTTCCGCGGCTAACTTATTCGCAAAATGGTCATATTCATCTATGAAAACATAGATCCTCTCTTTTACACGGATAGATTCACCCTTAAGAAAGTTTACTACGTTGGCTGCTGTAAAATTTTTATCTTCTGTTTCCAATCGTTTATAAGCATCACCGTATATATTCCTGTAAACATAAAGAAAATCTTCCGCAGTTCTTCTTACTCGATAATCGAAATCCAGTCTAAGAGATTCTTCTGTTTTTGTATTAATCCCGGAAAAATCCAGCTTAAAGACAAGGTAAGAGTTTTTCAGTTCGGTAGGATTTTTCTGTATATAAAGACCGGAAAATAGAATATCAAATTGTTCTTTTTTGGCCAGGTCATAATAGGCCTGCAAGACACTTATCCAGAGGCTTTTTCCCATCCTTCGAGGACGTATAAAAAAAAACTTTTTGTTTCTTTCCACTATAGGAATAAAATGGGTTTTATCTACATAGATAGATCCATCCCTTCTTAAATTGTCAAAACTGGCTTCTCCGTAGGCTATTTTAAGCATGGGTTCAATAAACTATAACTATTCGGAATTTGTAAAGCGAGTTTTTGTATTGGAAAGAAGTCTATTTCGAAACGATAAAAGACTTTATGAAAAATCGCTTGCTTAAATTTTATAGGAGCATAATTTCTTCGTATGGCAGATAAAAAACAGCCCTTACTTCATGAAGTACTGGCAGTAGAACAGGATTTAAAAGGTAATTCAGAAAGAGCAAGAAACCAGCTCGTAGAAATGTTCCGTACAAAACAAAGTCACTTTACCGGGATGAAGCGAACCTTTCGACCTTTCGCGGTAGATGAAGAAAAAGGTGAAAGTGCGGGTGAAAGACTCGAAGCCCAGACTCAACTGGTTACTACCGTGCATGAAGAGTTAGAAAAAACTTTTTCAGAAATCAGTCGGGCCATTGATCTGTCCTATCAAATAGATGAGGCCAATACACTGGCCCGCGCAGATCTGATTGTTAAAGATGAACTTATTGCCAAAGAGGTTCCCGCCACATTCCTTCTTCAGTTAGAGAAACGTTTAAAAGAAATTCGGGCGGTTTATAGGGAAATTCCCTGCTTTGACCCGGTTCGAATCTGGAGTATAGATCCAGGTGCAGACAAGAAAAATGTTCTGAGAGCCGAACCGGTGATAACCATCCGTAAGCAAAAAACTCGAAAATATAAAGTGATGGTAGAAGCAACCAAAGAACATCCGGCGCAGGTAGACATTGTAGAAGTGGATGAACCGGTTGGAGAAATTCGTTCTTACGATTGGACCGGTATGCTTTCTTTAGGACAAAAAGCAGAATTACTTGAGCAAATTGATATACTCATAGAAGCTGTAAAACAGGCACGCTCGAGGGCCAACGAAGTAGCTGTAAACAAAGAGAAAAAAATTGCAGAAGGGCTCGTACGTTTTTTACTAAAACCAATAAAAGCTTGATAAAAGATAGATAAGTGTAATCATGAATCTTAAGGGTAAGAGGTTTATCTTTATCCTTATCTTCAGGTTGATATACGGGAGGTTCTGACAATGCTTCCCTTCAGGTTATTACCCGAAGGTTTATCACAGGGTTTTGTTTTGAAATGGACTATCTTTTTTTGAAGCCGCACGGAACTGGGAGTTCGAATCTTCCCCTGCACATAACAGGTAGTTCAAAGGTCGAACGCCGTGATCATTCCGGCTTCACGGCTAATGTCTGTTTGAAAGCTAATGGACCCATGTGGAGATAGCTCAGTAGGTAGAGTACCGGCCTGCCTCGCCGGGTGTCACAGGTTCGATTCCTGTTTTCCACCGGGCACAGTCCATGATGAGGATTGTGCCCACTTTTAATGCATTTTTAATAATTCGCATCTTCCGGAGATAATATGATTTGTTCATCCACTGTAATGACAGGTAAAAAACTCGATTTGCTTTCTACATTTTTTCTTAATAGCTTAGCTCTTTTTATTTTTATATAACAATCATCAAGAAAAAGCTGGTGGCCGCAACCAAGCAAATGATAACCTTCGTGAACGAGAGTTGATTCGGGGCTTGTAAAAAGAAGTTGAAGAAGAGATGAATATTTGGCTTTAATATATCCCCGAGTCTGGGTATAGCCTTCTACAGCACCATAGGTTTCAAATTTTAAACCACTAATAGCAAAAATTCCCAGAGTAAATACTTCAAAAGCTAAATCTCCATAGGTCCGTCCAACAAGATATATGTAGCGATGGCAAGTTTCATCAACTTTTGTAAGACCGGGTAGTTTCCCAAGAACCCCTCCTCCCCAGAAACTTAACCTTTCAAATCTCCTTACCCCGGAGATTTTTAACTCAATATTATAAAGTTTTAATTCTTCCTGCCAGGCCTGCTGAAGATCCTTAATATCCTCATCTGTAATTCCTTCTTCGGTAAGAAAGCAGACTTGCAAAATTTCCGGTTTTCCAAAATTTATTTTCTCAAGAACTCCTTTTCTATGAAAACCTACAGTAGTAAAACAGGATTGTAGGAAGGCAGTCAGAAAGAGAATCAGGGAATAGTGGGATAATAAATATTTCATAGCAATTTAAGAACGTATTTAATTACAAGTAAAGATAGGTAAAGCTAAAATTGCTATTGACCTTTATTTAGCGTTTTGTATGCTGAATTATGCCGTTGGGGGTGGGATTGACCCTGAGAAAGACCCCGATAACCTGATCTGGATAATGCCAGCGTAGGAAAACGGAACACTCAAATGTTCTTTATTTTTAACTCCCGGGGCAAGATACAAAGGAAGTATTATGCAAGAATCAACCAATAATAATTCATTTCAAATTGAAGAAACCCTGGCAGTCAGGAATATTTTGCAAGATAAATTCAGTATTGATGGACATACCATTCCCACAAGAAAAGTAAACCTAAGCGATGGAAGTTCTATTGAATTGTATGATACAAGAGGTCCGCAGGGTTTTGACCCGAGAGAAGGAATTCCAAAACGTAGAAAAGACTGGTTAGCCAAACGTTTGCAGAGTGGAATTCAAAATCCGACTCAACTGTATTACGCCAAAAAAGGAGAGCTAACAGAAGAAATGCAGTTTGTGGCTCTTCGCGAAGGTTTAAAGCCGGAATTTGTTCTTTCTGAAGTAGCAAGAGGTAGAGCTATCATTCCGGCTAACATAAATCATACAGAATTAGAACCTATGATCATCGGAAGAAATTTTCTTGTTAAAATAAATGCTAATATAGGAAATTCTATTATGGCATCCTCCATTGAAGAAGAGGTAGAGAAGCTTAGACTGGCCATTCATTACGGAGCTGACACCATAATGGATTTATCGACTGGAAAAAATATACACGAAACTCGGGAGTGGATAATACGAAATTCACCGGTCCCGGTTGGAACGGTTCCGATTTACCAGGCCCTCGAAAAAGTTCATGGCAAGGCAGAAGAGCTTACTTTTGACTTATTCATGGAGACCCTCGAAGAGCAAGCAAAACAGGGAGTTGACTATTTTACCATTCACGCAGGTGTTTTACTTCGCTATATTCCACTAACTTCTAAAAGACTTACCGGGATCGTTTCAAGGGGTGGCTCAATTCTTGCAAGGTGGTGCTTAGCTCATCATAAAGAAAACTTTCTTTATACAAATTTTCGTGAGATCTGTAAGCTTATGAAAAAATATGATATTTCCTTTTCACTCGGAGATGGTCTGCGACCGGGTTCTATTGCAGATGCTAATGATGAAGCCCAATTTGCAGAATTAGAAACCTTAGGAGAATTATCTAAAATTGCCTACGAAGAAGATGTACAGGTGATGATAGAGGGACCGGGACATGTTCCGATGCATCTCATTAAAGAAAATATGGATAAGCAGTTAGAAATTTGTAAGGAAGCTCCTTTTTATACACTCGGACCTCTTGTAACCGACATTGCCCCCGGATATGACCACATTACATCTGCAATAGGTGCTGCCATGATAGGCTGGTTTGGAACCGCCATGCTCTGCTACGTAACCCCGAAAGAACATCTAGGTCTTCCCGGAAAGAACGACGTAAAAGACGGAATTGTTACTTACAAAATAGCTGCTCATGCAGCAGACCTTGCCAAAGGTCATCCCGGAGCCAAAGAAAGAGATGACCTCTTGAGTAAGGCCAGGTTTGAGTTTCGATGGGAAGACCAGTTTAATCTGTCCTTAGACCCTGAAACAGCAAGAGAATTTCATGATGAAACTTTACCCGGTGAAAGAATGAAAGAAGCACATTTTTGTTCCATGTGCGGTCCGCATTTTTGTTCCATGAAGATTACCGGAGAAATCAGGGAATATGCCAAAAAGAAAGGCCTGGAGCTTAATTCAGCCATTGAGGAAGGAATGGAAGAGAAGTCGAAAGAGTTTTCCCAAAAAGGTAGTGAGTTATACGTGAAAAAAACAGGATAATACAAATAAAAAAAGGTGGTAGTTATATTACCACCTTTTTGTGGTTTGATAAGAATATACTACACAGGAAGATATATGCAGCCAGAATTTAGCAATCAGGTAGTCGAAAAAATCGAAAGGAACTCATTTGTTTACCATTTTACGTTATACTTTATTTCCTATTTTCATAGATTTATATTCCACAAAGTTGACTGTATTCTTCCTGCTGAACATAAATTCATAGAAGTGCCTTACCCCAGTAGTTGTATTGCGAATCATGTAACAGCTCATGATGTGCTTTCTTTAACTGTTGCCTATCGGAAAATTCATACCGAAGCCAGATTTACTTTCCCGGCCAGGCAGGATATACTCGAAGAAAATTTCTTAGTAAAATATTATAAAAAGAAGAATTGGAAAACAAGTATATTACAGATGATAGACAAAACCCAGCTGATTCCTTCTCTATTTCGTTATCTGGGTGCTGTACCTATAAAGCGTCCTTTCAGAGACGATGCAAGAAAACTTTTAAAAGAAGGACTTCTTCGTGATACGGTCAAAGAAAACTGGGATACTCTGCTAAAGAATATGCAGGGAGGAAGAACCCTATTCGCTTTTCCGGAAGGAAGATTTTCTTTTAATGGTTGGTTAAATCGTATACAAAAAGGAATTTTTTCACTTTATCAATCCGGTTTCAGACGCTATTTGTTTATAAATTTCACTTATGATTTCCTAAGTCATAAAAAGCCAAATTTATATATCCATTTAAGAAAACTGGAAGAATTTCCGGAAGGACTTGCAGAAAGAGAATTCTTAGAGCTTGTAAAAGAACGACTTGGCTCTCTTTTTGTAATCAACCCCTCTAATCTTTTTTCCTACTTACTGTTTACCGAACAGGTAAGAAAGGGAGTTCAAGAATTAGAGTTTTATGAATTATATCTAAGATTTTCCAAACAATTGCAAAGAGAATTTGTGGTAAGGGGATTTCAAGAGAAGATGGATAAACTTTTTGAACATTTTAAAAGTTCTGCAATAAAAACTTCTTTTTTAGAATTAAAAGATGGAATTTTAAGAGGAAGAGAAAAGTTATACCAGGACATATCTTCTCAAAACCAGTATTTACGTAAGAAAAATATCTATTTATTTCATGCAAATCAACTTTTTTCTTATGAAAGTCGTCTACAATCATTCTTGAAAGAGTAAACTGAACTTGACAGAAAAAAGCACATAACAACAGGTTAGATTAAGGAGAACAAAATGAATGGCTTAATGATGAATTATTCTTTAACCCTCGATAAGATGTTAACCAGAGCGAATACGGTATTCCCTTCACAGGAAATTGTAAGCCGTCTGGCTGATGGAAGCATACACCGTTATACATATAAGGATTTTTATAAAAGGGTACTCAGATTAATGAATGCCCTGAGAACTCTTGGAGTAAAAC
The DNA here is from genome assembly GCA_024233835.1 of Leptospiraceae bacterium. Lineage (NCBI taxonomy): Bacteria > Pseudomonadati > Spirochaetota > Leptospiria > Leptospirales > Leptospiraceae > Leptospiraceae bacterium. The sequence goes on along the minus strand of JACKPC010000001.1, from coordinate 2,008,375 downwards.
CCGGAGATCGAGTAGCAACTTTTGCCTGGAATAACTACAGGCACATGGAAATCTATTTTGCAGTTCCTGCCCTGGGTGCTGTTCTTCATACATTGAATATTAAATTATTTCCGGAATCTTTGACCTACATCGTAAACCATGCAGAAGATAAGTTCATCTTCGTAGATAAGTCTTTAGTTAAACCCTTAGCTGCTTTACAGGATACCTTCAAAACAGTTGAAAACTACATCATCATGGATGATAAAGCAGCAGAACCGGATATACAGTTTAAAACTTCTCTTGATTATGAAAATCTAATAAATCAGGCCGATGAAACAGAGTCCTTCATAGAACTCGATGAAAATACTGCAGCAGGTCTTTGCTACACTTCCGGTACAACCGGGGAACCGAAAGGAGCTTTATACTCCCACCGTTCTATGTTTTTACACGCAGTAGGAATTTGTATGACAGATACCCTGGGCATAGGTGCAAGAGATGCCGTTTTGCCGGTAGTTCCGATGTTTCACGTGAATGCCTGGGGTATTCCCTTTGCCTGCTGCCTTTCCGGGGCCAAACCTGTATTCCCCGGTCCCGGCCTTCTGGGCAAACCCATTGCCGAACTAATCGAACAGGAAAAAGTTACTATAGCTGCCGGTGTTCCGACCATCTGGAATTTATTATACCACCACCTCAAGAAAGAGAAGCACGATGTGTCAAGCTTAAAAAGTATTGTAGTAGGAGGTTCTGCTGTTCCTGAGGCCTTAATCCGTGGCTTTCAAAAAGATTTCGGTCTATCTATTTTACACGCCTGGGGCATGACAGAAACCTCACCTGTAGGCACGGTATGCAATCTACTTCCACAAATTGCTGCTCTTCCGGAAGAAGAACGATTCAGTTACAAAGCAAAACAGGGACTTCCGGCACCCATGGTGGAATTGAGAATAGTCGATGATAAGGGAAATGATGTTGTGAGAGATGGTAAAGCCAGCGGAGAACTTTTAATTCGCGGCCCCTGGGTAGTCAGTTCTTATTTCAATAATGATTCGGAAAGTGCCAGGCAAGCTTTTACAGAAGATGGCTGGTTTCGCACGGGTGATGTAGCTTCTATTGATCCTATGGGTTACATGCAAATAACAGACCGGGTGAAAGATTTAATTAAGACCCGAGGCGAGTGGTTATCCAGTGTAGAGATGGAAAATTTAGCGATGTCTCATCCTTCAGTCTTAGAGGCAACCGTAGTCGGTAGAGCAGATGATGTAAGGGGAGAAGCACCTGTATTGTTTGTGGTTGTGCAGGAGACGGAAAAAGGAAAGCTAAGTGCAAAAGAAGTTTACGATCATCTAAGTCCTCATTTTGCTCACTGGCAATTACCTAAAATATCTGACATTCACTTCATTGAGTCTATACCCAAAACCAGTGTTGGTAAATTTGATAAGAAAGTCTTGAGAAAACAGTTACAGGAAGGCTAAGAATTGCTTAAGTCCATAGAGAAAACCTATGGACTTTAACGTTTTATTTTACCCGGAAGTATGAAGTTATATTGTTTTCTTAAAATTTTCGTACTGATAAAACGATCCACTTTTCTAAAAAACAATAAGAATCCCCAGATGAATTTATCTTCTTTATAGTAATCGTGAACTTCTTTTTTTACAAGTGGAAGAACCTGAAAATTTGAGGGTAAGGAAAGGAAAAAATCATTACTCAAAGACAAAAGATTTGGAATTTTTTCTTGCAAACCTTCCTTATATAAATTTCCTAAAATATCAATTATGACCATGCGAAGATCATAATATCTGTCTAAAACATCCTGTAAGAAAAAATATTTGGCAGCTAAAGCAATTAAAGAGGGCATACTTTTTAAAAAAACTTCAACATTCAACTGTTCCTTATTATTTTTTCTATAGAGAGGAGTGCTGATATCAAAATACAGGGGCATAGAATTATCTTCCGGAAAATACCAGTTTGAGATTTGTCCATCCAGACCTAATTGAATCTGCTCTTCATGTAAGGAATTATACACATAAAGAGACTGAAGATTCTTTAAAAGCTTTTCATATACCACTTTAAGTTCATCATCACGTAAATTATGAAATAATGTATTACCAATTAATTCCAGTTTCAGTAAAGGTTGAACAATATATACTATCCATTCAGCATCTTTATTTTGAAAACTAATTAACTTATAGGGAAGTACTTTTACCCCGGCATTTCTTAAATGCTCACAATACTCGTTTATGCAGTTACAGTATGCTTCAATATCTGTCGAAGAAGAAAAAGGTGGCATCCGTTTACAGGCATAATTATCAATTCCTTCGATTTTGAAAGTACTGGAAATTTCTCCATAACCTAAAATTTTTACAGGAATACTACTTTTTTCCGGGAATGCCGGGTTTAGCTGGTTTTCAAATCTTAAAAGGAAAGCTGGATCTATTTTAAATTCTTCCATGGTTTAAACCCGATTATGAGATAAAAAATTACCCAAAAATTGTAAAGCAGAATCAAGACGCAGAAGAATTTCAGAAGCAATTTGTTTATCTATAATTAAAGGAGGTAAAAATTGAACCACCGAAGGATCATTTCCAGAGTAAATGCAGAGAAGTCCGGCTTCATAACAGGCTTTACTCATAAAAGGTCCGAGTTCAGGGCTTACCATTTTTAAACCCATCATCATTCCTTTTGCATGATAAGAAGGCATAAGCTTTGAATATTTTTGTATTAGATTCCTTAGACCTTTATGAAGAAACTCTGAAATACTTCTTACATTTTCTAAAAACACCAAGTCAGAAGACAATTCTAAAACCTTTTCAGCAACGATACAACCAATATCTGCACCACCGAAAGTAGAAATGTGAAGAAAAGGGTCTTCCTGAAAAACCCATTGAAGTCCTTCTCTGAGAATTGTAGCAGTAATGGGATAGATGCCACCACTTAAACCTTTACCTGTAACCAAAATATCAGGAACAATGCTGTCATATTCTACACACCAGAACTTTCCGGTTCTTCCAAGACCGGTTTGGACTTCATCGGCAATAAAAAGACTGTGATTGGCTTCACAGATTTCTTTCACTCCCTTAAGGTAAGTTTCCTCCGGAATCAAAATTCCCGCAGTAGCCGGTATGGGTTCTAAGATTACAGCCGCTACATCTTTACTGAATGCAGAATTCATAGCAGACAGAGAATTAAAAGGAACTGCTATAAAATCCTCAGAATCGGATAAAAAGGGTTTACTGAACTTTGGAGCACCGGCGGCAAGAGCTAAGCCTGTGTGGCCATGATATCCACCTTCTATGCAAATAATCTTTTTTCGCCCTGTTGCTTTTCTGGATATTTTTATAGCCAGGTCTATAGCTTCACCACCACTAACACCGAATATAACGTGGTTTAAGTCACCGGGACAGAGAGTTGCCAACTTTTCTGCCAGATTAGCCTTCTGTTGACTGACAAAATGATGGTTTCCAATATCCAATGTTTTAAGGGCTTCCTCAAGAGCAGAAATAACCAGAGGATTTCTATGACCCAGATTAAAAACCCCACCATTGGAATGGCAGTTTATAAGTGTCTTATTATCTTCCATATCCCAGATAAAAGCTCCCTCTCGCTTTCCAAATACAAAATCCAGACCGGATTGAAGAAAAAAACCGGCTTTAGCGGGAGAAATGCAGTTTGCATATTTATTAAATACTTCAGACTTTTTCATTACTTACCTCTTATCTATTTGACCAATCCTGCATATACTTTTGAATGCGTTCTTCAGACAGTTGAGGTTTATCATATAAACCTGCATTTTTTCTCTGTCGATATGCTTCAAATAAACTAACCGCGCAGGCAACAGAAATGTTTAAGCTTTTTACCATACCCACCTGAGGGATAATAAAATTTCCATCGGACAGAGTGTAGGCACTTTCCGATACACCCGTATGTTCATTACCAAAAACAAGAGCTATAGGGCCTGTAAGATCCAAATCATACAGGGATTGAGATTCTTTGGACATGTGAGTAGTATAAATTTTCTTTCCTTCAGATCGCAGAACTTCATAGCATTCTTGAATGCTGGAGAATTTACGAATATCTATCCACTTCTTCGCACTGGCAGAGCTACCCAGACCCGGAGCCGGATATTTCTGTCCGCTGTGATAAACAAGATAAACTTGTAGAATCCCTACCGCATCACAGGAGCGAAGAACCGCAGAGAAATTATGCGGATCGTTAATGTTTTCCATGACTAACGTAAGGTCTGAGCTTCGTTTTTCTAAAACTTCTCGAATCCTATTTTTTCGTTCGTCTGTTAAGAAACGAAAGATACCTGGTTTATTTGATTCCGACATGATATGGCATCATATTCAGGAATCCAAAATATTTGTCAAGCCATCCTTAGACCTCTCAAAAAAGGATATTAAAACAGGTTTACTGATTGCCGACTAAAAACCGAGAGCAGGGCACGGTTTTTATTATTTATGTAAGTCTGGAATGAAAAATCTTCTGCTTTTTGTTTTCTATCCAGAAAAATTTAATAAGACACGTAAAACTTCCCTTTCCATAAGAAAAACCGAGATTAAAAACGATATAGAACCGCAAGGCCATACGCTATATCAAATAAGCGGTGAAGTTTTCTTCTTTCCAGGGGATAACGCGCAAAGATCTGAAAACCTGCATTCTCACTTATAGAATAATATATACCTCCAAACACTTCTCGATAAAGGGAAGGATCTTTTATCGTGTAATTATTCGGCTCTGAGTAATATAAGGAGTTTAAGGTATCTTTCTTTTTTACTTCAAGGTCCTTCATAAATTCAGTATATATAGAACTTAGAATATCCCCTGTATGATTCTTATAGGAAGCAAATAATATATCATCCGAATCTTTTTCTTTTAAAACCTCAGTCCCATTATACGGAGTCCGAAGCATCAGACCCGAATAGAAGAAGAGGCCGGAAAATAAAGTAAAAGACAATGACAAGCTGGCAAAACCCGCTTTTTTTAAAGAGTATTCAGACCTTTCAGGCTCGTATGACTTTTGTAGAAAATAGGGTAAATAAGATTCTTCATTTTTATATTCAACTGTCAAATCTTTTCTATCCGGAAAGATTCCCCCCAGATTAGCACTGATGCCCATAAATTCCCAGTTTTTCCCGGCAGTTAAGGAGGTTTCGAGAAGATAGTAATTTCCACCGGCAAAGCGCTCAACATTTTCCCCTGAAGGAAAACCAACTCGGTTTTCTATATAAAAAAAATATAAAGATGTTTTCCTATCACTAAAGAAAAACTTGGAACCTACATATACCTTTCCCATTCTCCCTGCATTTCCCTTATTTTTTTGATTATAGTAAAGATGAGGAACCTGCAAATTAAAGGAGATTCTTCCTGAATAAAAAAAACCTTCAAGAAAAAAACTCGAAGTCAGAACATCACGATTTCCCCGACTTCCCTTCTGCATTTCAGAATTCAAAAATAAATAAAAGTTTGAATCCAGAAGCACCGTTTTTCCGGCAGACTGTATATTAAAGTTTCTATCTGTTCCTGAATGTCCGCTATGATGAGCATAGATATATTTGGAGGTTAATAATAGGCTAATAAAAATCCATTTCTTCAATTGCATTTTCCTTTTGTAATAAACCCCGAATAGAGGTTTTGTAAAATAGCATAGTACAATGTAGTATTTAAGGTACTACTGATATTTAGCTCGAGAGAAGGATCTTCAAAAATTTTCTGCAGTATGGCTAAAGTAACAGTATCTTTCATCAGGTTTGCATATTTCAAATTATATTCTAAAATATAATCCTGTAAAGCTCTAAAATTATACGCACAAGTATCTGTGATTTCAATATCCGTCTTCGATATAGTCAAATTTACTTTCTTCTGCGCAGAAGCATTGCTTATATTCAAAGTAATAAACGAAGCTGAGAAGTGAAAACGCAGGGACTGTAAAAGCGCAGGACTTCTGAATTCTTTCTTTTCGGTTTTCTCTATGTGATACACAGCTTTTTCATCCGAAGCATTACTTTTAAAAAAATTTGGATATTGAACAGGCAAAGAAAAAGAATAACGCATAGACTGACTTGTAGCCCCTCCCCCTTCTTCGACATGTAAAAAAGGCTCTTTTTTGGAAAATAAGGCCTGGGAGCTTAAAAATAGTTCTACCTGCTCAAACGCTATATAACTTCCTTCTAATATTTTCAGGTTATATAAGTTTCCTCCACTATACAGGGAAAATTCATCTATATTTGCATCTGAACTGTCATCCTGAAAACGAAAGCTAAAACTCAGAGTATACGGCAGATTCCCGGTATACTCAAAAATTCTCTGAAATAACAGCACCTTTTCTTTTCTTGCATCTCCCACTTCTCCCATACAACTAAGCAAGAAGAAGCAGGAAAATAATATCACACTTTTTTTCATTGGTTTACAAAGGGATCACTAAAGGCCGGATTGCTGATGAAAGTTTCATCCGTTAAACTTTTTAAGAAATTAATCAAATCCGCTTTCTCTCCTGAACTCAGGCTAAATTTACGAATAAGGGTTTTATCTACAGTAGAAATGTTATTATCTGTTCTGCATGGAAAATTCGGATCAGTAGGCCTGCAAGTGGAATTGTTTCCACCATTCATATACTGATCGATTACCTTTCCGAGAGCATCCGTAGCACAATCATCCATAGTCTTTCCTGCTATTTTTTCCGGATTTTGGCTATCATCGCACATAATACTTCCGTCGTGCATATAAGGGTAAGTAAGAGCGATGTTTCTCAAAGTTGGTGCCTTAAACTTCCCCATATCTTCTGCAATTCCCGTGAGGTCAATAAGTCCTCTCTGCTCTGAAGGATAGGAACCATTAATATTATACAAACCATTACTATGATAAAGGTTTGTCTCAACAGATGTGGCTGTATGTGAAGAGGAGTCGGTAAAATTAAACCCACCATGGCAGTGAAAACATTCTGCAGCTTCTCCATTAAACACATCCATTCCCCTCAGGGCAGAAGCAGACAGTGCCAATTTGTTATTCTTATATGTATAACGATCATAGGGGGAATCAGAAGATATAAGTGTACGTTGAAACGCAGCTATCGCTTTTTTTACATTATCTAAAGTAATAGGCTCAGTTTCACCAGGAAAAGCAAGCTTGAACATAGACTCATAGGCTTCGTATTTCATTAGCCTCTTCTTAAGTTCCTCGTCACCCACATCCAGTCCAAGTTCTACCGGATTAACTCCCTGTAAAGGAACTCCCGCCTGTTCTTCAAGGGTTTTGATAAGAGAATTCGCCCAATTTTGCCTACCATTATAAGCCACATTTACAAGGGCTATCGAATTTTTCGTATTCTTTACACCGGTGATTCCCTGCGGAAGAGATTTACCATCCGAAAAGGCCAGCTTTTGTAAGTGACAACTTGCACAGGACATTGTTTCATTTCCGGAAAGTCGTTTATCATAAAACAAGAATCTCCCCAGTTTTACTTTCGCTTCTGTCATCAGGTTACTTTCCGGCACTTTTGGAAGTGGATAACCGGAAGGTAAATTCCAGTTATAAGAACTTACTGCCCCGGGAAGGAGCAGTAAGGACAGAGAATTTTTATCCTCTTCCTTTTTCTTACAAAATGATAAAGAACTTAGAAGAAGAATAGATAAGATAATTTTCATATTCTTCACCTATTGAATTTTAAATAGCTCTACACGAGTACTCGAGTCCACAGAACCCGCAGTATCAAGAGTATTCGCAGTAGCACCACTGGCATTTCCGGGAACCAGACCAAAATTTTTAATGAGAGGACTACATTCTGCTACAGTACCACTGGAACCGGTGGGTGTTCCGATTGGCATACAGGAAAGAGCTTTCGTTAAAGAAAAACTTGTTTGAGGTAGACTGTCTGTGGTGAAAAGTTTTTCCAGTTGTATAGAAACCTTTGTTTCTGAAAGATTAATAGTTTTACCCGCTTGAATCAAAAATTCAGAACGATAAGCATTCTTACAACTGATAGTCCCGGAAGAATCACTCGAACAGGAAGTACTACCGAGGTGCATGTTAAGAGCCATGTCGGAAGCCTGTAGTTCCAACTTTAAAAACTTGTAACCCAGAGTCCAGTTCCATTGCATTCCCGGATTTTTTCCATCCTGTAATAAAGTTGGTGTAGTTGTTTTGTCCTTATCAAGGTGGTTTAGTTTTTCTGGAACGCCTATTGTAAATTTAATTCCTGTATATACTCCCGCAGCCACCTTTCCGCTGAGAGTCCTATTGGTTGCAGCAGTGGTATTAAAAGAAGAACCCGTGCAGGAACCTGTATTATCCGCAAAATCCAGTAAAGCAAGCTGTCCTTCAGCACCGTTATACTGAAAATCCGTATTATCGAGCTGCAAGGGAACCTCTTTATCGTCAGAGCTAAGAAGGCTTATGGAACTGAGATACACCCGCATATCCCGCAATTTCACAGTCTGACCTGCGGGGAGGATATAAGAATCGGTACCGCAACTCATTTCTGTTTCGTTTAACTTCAGTTGAAAGGTAATATTCACATTTTGTTTTGCATTTGTATTTGCAGAAGTTAGGGCTAATAAAGCCATACCTGATTCTTTACCTGAATCATCCTTTTTTGTCTGAGTACAATTCCCTAATAAAAGGAATATAAGTAATAAAGTACATAAGTATTTCATATAATTCTCCAATATATAGTTTATATGGGACAGCTAATAAAAAAAGTAGCTGCCTAAAAGTTGTAAGTTTGAAATTGTAAAAAAGAATTATATGATAGTTCTGGGCGGCCTGAAGGTTTCTTTCTTGATTTCCTCAGAAACAAAATACTGTTTATGCTTATAGATATACAAAGTTTCCGATTGAATTACAAAAAAAGAAGTAAGCGTTTGAATAGGTGCAAACTGTTTAAGTAGAATAAGATATTCTCGCTTTTCCTTTTTGCAGGAACAGGTATGAACTTCTCCCTGCTTTGCAGTATGGCAATTCTTGAATTTCTTAGGTTCCGAAAAAGTTCCGGCTCGAATACCGCCGGGAATCTTTTGTACAGAATGCTTTTCCCCCGGAGAAGAATGGTTACAACGACATACAAGAGAACTTTCCAGGTGAAAAGCCATTAAGGAATCTATAGTAATAAAAGAATAAGCTAATAATATAAAAGACAGGAAAGCTGAAAGGATAAGTTTTGTTCTTTGTAAAAATACCATCAGATAATCCTGCTGCTACCAACTTTCTAAAAGCGCTTTTTTTGTCTATTAAGGTTTTTGAAAAAAAATTCTCTTTTGATTTATGATATAGAACAATTTTTTAGAATTCAAAAAGACCTTGAAAATTAAATTTAGGCTTTCAGATTGGGATATTGAACCATTTCAAGGAAGGAAAAATGTCAATAGTAAAACAAATCATGAAGACCGGTGTATTTTCCGAGCAGGCCTCAAATACTGTTTTTGCTGCCTGTAAGAAAATGACAGAGAATAAAACCGGCTCAATAATGGTGGAAGAGGCCGGAAAAATTGTAGGAATTTTTACTGAAAGAGATGTTCTAAACCGTGTAATTTCGGAAGGCAAGGACCCTTCAGCGACAAAATTATCCGATGTTATGACTAAAGATCCCATTTCTATTCAGGAAGGTGCTTCAGTAGGTGAGTGCGTAAATTTAATCAAAGAAAAAGGTTTCCGTCATGTTCTGGTAAAAGATTCTACCGGCAAAGCAAGCGGGATTCTCTCAACAAGAGACTTTCTTCAGTTCATTACTGACAGATTAGATCGCCTCGTGGATGATGCAATTTATAAGAAGTTTATGGAAGAAGGAATCGACCCTTACGATACCGGAAGTTACACATAATACTTTTTAAGCCTGTATACAATAACTTAAACCACGAGTCCATCGTGGTTTAATCCATATTTTTATTCCATTTTTTTTCTACTTTATAATAAATCTTCTGAAAAGGAGAGAATATAATCCTTAGTATATTAGATATGTCAGAAGGATTATACGGTTCAGATAATCCGTATTGGAGCGGTTCTTTTTCTTTTGGAATATATAAGGTTCCATTCAAATAGTCCCAGAAGGCAAACATACTCCCCATATTTTTATTATAATGCTTTTCCTCTTTGCTATGATGAATCTGATGTTGAGCAGGACTCAAGAGAATATAACTCAACCATTCCGGAAAGGGTAGCCAGGTCTGTGTATGCCGCAAATTACTGTACAGATGAAAAACAAATAATCCTACATTTGCATTCAAAAGTGTAAACATAGAAATAGAAGGAACTAAAAACAGGAAAACTCCACTTACAATTCCCGTTGTAATTCCGCTGAAAGAACTCAGAAGCATATTCTCGATAGGATGTACCCTATATACTGTAAACGGATTCAAAGACTCTGCTGAATGATGAAACACATGAAATTCCCAGAGCCATTCATATCGATGAAGCAGGCTGTGCATATAATACCTCGCAAAATCGTAGGCGAGAAGATAAATCACAGTATACAATATCTTAACTCCTAAAGTCTCCGGGTATTTACTATGAATGAAATGAGAAGCATCCAGAAGCTTATAGGTAAATACAGTCACGGCTAATCCGGAAATAATAAAGTTAGAAAAAATAATTTTATGTAAAATAGTAAGAATGTAATAGTACCAGTAATCTACTTTTGAGGAAGCAGAAAACCAGTGCTTAAAGTCCAGGCAATCAAAGAATAGATGAGATAAAGAAAACTTATCTTTCTTCAAGTGTAAATAAAGGGTATAGAATAAACCAATAAGTAGAGTGCTAATAAGATAAAAATAATTAAACCTACCATTCGTTTTAAAAAAATTAAGAAAGGGAATGGTTAGTACTTCCCATATCCATGTAAAAGATAAATTTTCAGTCACACAACAATTAACTCCTTCATTGTAATTAATTTTCTCAAAAATAAATGGCATCAATTCCCAGCTTATATCCGCCGGATTTAGGATTCTTGTCTTTTATGATTAGTTTTAAAATATTTCTACCTTTTCTAATATTTATATTATCAAATATTTCTAACTTTCTCTTGACCTCAGTCGAATACAAATCCATGTTTTCTAATATTCTGAGTTCATTCCAATACACATCGATCCTGGAAAAATCAGGAGCTGTACTGAAAGCTATACGAATGGATTCTTTTGCATCCTCCTTTCGCTCTATCAAAAATTCTATACTCGAACCCGGCTTACCGGAAGCAAAAATTTGATCTGAAAATTCCCAGGTATCTCCGAAAGACTGCATAAACTGACGGGTAAAGTAAAGGTCCTTGGAATTGCTAACATCCTTCAACTCCAGGTCCATCATCTTATCATTTTTCTCTGTTGCTGTTTGTTGATTTTTATATTTGACTTCATAGATCCAGCGAGTAGGAGAAAGTGAGAACTTTTCAAAATAAAAATGGTTATCTTTCGTAATTTCTTTAATAATCGGAAGATAAGGATTATTTAATACAGGTAAAAAGAATGCTTTCTTCCTTTTCACAGAGTTTTTGATTTCATTCACGACTGAGTCGGAGTTTAAGCCCCAGTTTTGAATCCCCCAGGAATTCATTAATAAGACTTGAATATCCCTACGTTTTTGATAATACTTCTGGTAATAATCTGCAAGCGGGTAATAGGTTCTCGAATCATCTTCAAGGATAACCGAGCCTTTCGGAAGCTTCTCAAAGACCAGTTTGCAATACTCTTCTACTTCAGTAAAATCTCTCTTGTAAGGAAGAATGATATACTTTGCCTGATCATACAAGTTTTTCGAATAATCATTATTATAACGAAAATGCCAGATTGTACCCGGTTTCTGAGAAGAAATATGCACCCATTTGTAAAAATAAAGACCGCTTAATAAGCTAAATAAGATAAGAGTATATATTCCAAATCGATATCGAATAAACTTTTCCTCAATGTATATTAACGCAAAGCTCGCATAAAAACACAGGAGGATATAAGACTGGAGTAAAAATGCAAATTTATCCCAGGTTCCATAAAAAGCAAAGAAAAAAGAATTTAAGAAAAAATGAATTAAACCCGCTGCATAAGCCATTCGGTAATCTTTCTTTTTGAAATACACAATAAGCCCAAATGGAACAAGAAATAAGAAAAGATTAGGAAATTGAAAGAGATACAAAAGAATAAATTCATATATAGCAACTGCAAGACTTTGACTAAAAAAGACCCCTCCGAAGGCTCCCATAAAAGCATTCTTCAACACAAGAAAAAATGCTTTCCGTTCGATTACATCTTTAAAAAATATCAAAAGATAGGGTAAAAGTCCTATCATAAAACCTAAGAGACAATTTAGAAAAAAACGAAACTTTTCCTTTTTTTGAAATAAGTAGTAAAGAAATATAAATCCAATTCCGGGCCCTATAAAAGCCATCTGTACATGATTCAAAATTCCGAGTCCAAAAAGAGAAAATAAAATATATAGATACCTATCTTTCCTGGTTTTTTCTAATAATACATAAAATAAAAGAGAAAGAGAAGTTATAAAAGAACTAATATTATAATTTTCTACTATAGTACTATGCCAGAAAAAAGAATAAGAGAAAGCAAGACTAAGAGTAGAAAGAAGCGAAATAAACAGCCTTCCATGCAAAAAATACAGAGAAAGAAAAAAAACCATAAGACTTAGAGAAGCAAAGAAGGTAGAAAGGAGATTTGCCCGATACGCCAGCTCTCCAAAAGGAAGCATTAAAAAAATCTTACCCATCAAAATAGTAAAAGGATGAGTATTGACTTCCGAATTAATTACCGTTCTTTGAATATTATCGATAAGAATCGCTGTATCCCCAAAACCGATTCCCGGACAAAGAAAATAGAGGTAGAATAAAAAAGAGGATAGACCGAGAATAAGACTGATTATTTTTACCTTTTCATGTTTCTGTATTACGTTCATATCTACGACCTATCTAATATACCTTTCATATCTTCCGGTTCCGGGGATTCCAATAATATGGCTCCTTTTGTAAACGGATGAACAAAAGAAAGCTTATGAGCATGTAATGCCTGACGTTTCCCCGGGCAAAGTTCAGATATCCAGTCTTCTTTAAAAATATCCTCTCCTTTCTGGATAAACTCCAAAAAAACTTGTTCACTCTTTCCATAAATTTTATCTCCATAAACAGGAAAACCGATAGAATGAAGACTAGCCCTTATCTGGTGTAAGCGTCCGGTTTTAGGAAAAGCTAAAACTTTTGAAATTCCTTTTCCATACCCTATTTTTTGAAAGAATGTTTCAGAAAAAACTCCCTCTTCGCTTATTTCAGAAAAGGTTTGTTTCTTCCGTATTTTCGATTGAGTATCCGTTTGCAAATAACCACGAGCTAAATACTCATCCGGGAAATCTCCATGAACATACACGATATAGGTTTTTTCCACCTTTCTATCGCCGAATAAGGAACTAAATTTATGTGTATATTCTTTTTGTTTGGCAAAGAGCACCAATCCCGAAGTTTCCCTATCTAAACGATTTATAATATACAGAGATTCCTTGCCCGCCTTTTTCAGTACCGTAAGCAGATTATGTTCCTGATATCTACCTGCCGGGTGTACGGGTAAGTTTCCGGACTTTTCAACCGCAAAGAAAAATTCATCTTCAAATAGAATATGAAAATTTTGATCAACTTCCGGTTCATAAAAGTCTTCAGTAAAAAAGGATAAAGAATCGCCTGCTTGAAGAAGATAAGAAGGATCTGCATATTCTCCGGATACAAGAATTCGATTTAAAGAGATTTTTTCTTCCCAGACTTCCTTTGTATAATAGGTAAATCTTCCGGCCAGATATTCATTAAGCTGTTTTCCGGCTTCTTCGGGTTTTATATGGGTTTTGAATACAGGAACCCCATTTATTGTTTCTTTCATTACTGAACTTACTCAGAATTTTTAGATTCCTGATTCATTGAGTCGATAGCCTGCTTATTTAAGAATATTTCTATATTCTTAAGATCTTCTCCTGTCTTCGGATGAAACTGACAACCTATACGAAACTCCTTTTCCATAGGAAGTAGGTTCCGAACTACCCCACGAAGTGTGTCTTTCTCAGCTTCGCTATAGACCAGATCAAAAACTATGGGCTCACCATTTTGAAATAGTTTATTGTATGACTTGGTGGGAGGATGCAAAAAACTTAAACCCTCTTTACTTAAGTCATACAAACTACAAATTTCCTTTGATTCGTGAACTACACCGGAATTTACAATCTCTCTTTTGATGCTATTCACAATTAGATTTACATGTGAGAAATCATCTTTTGTCATAACTTCAGAATGGTGAACTAAAACATAACCCACAGTACAGTAGTAACGGTAGATAAGAGGAATACAAATCTCTGATTGAATAGACTCTTCAAGTTTATTGGTTTTCAACATATCCCGGTAATCTTTATACGGAATAAAATCCTCACCCATTATCTGGGGATTACCTATATTCGGAATAAATATAGGCTTATCGTAATTCATTAATAGACGCAATCTTGAATCAGGGCGTTCCTGGATGATAATAGAAGCTCTTGTATAACGACTCTGTAGTGCCGGCATGTGAGAACGAATAATGCCTGTCATTTTCGTTGAGTTATCCGTAAGATAATGGCTCACATCATTTTGCTTTATAATATTCGTAACAAAGAGACCAAAGTTTTCATTGGCCACATATATCCGTTTAGATTTTCTCTGGGCTTTTTTGATATGCAGGTTTACGGGCTGTAGTATCTCGTATCCTTTATTTTCTCCGATCTTAAGAAATAAAAATAAATAAAGATTCCCTTCGTTCGTAATCGTAATAATCCGCTTATCACCTACCAATTCTACTGATTTTGGAGTTCGAACTACCAGACCCTTGTCAGTATTCATAACTACTTTAATATAAAGTGGCTTACCATCTACCACCAGATATACGGGAAAAACAAAGAATAGAGTATCTATGATTTTATTAATGCTTTCTATATCTTTAATTACCGTATCCATCGACTCTTCCCGTTTTGTTAAATAACATCTCTCTTCTAATTTCCGAAGGTCTTTTCGCCCCCGCCATGGTCATACTTTCTATAAATTCTCGCTTATACTGTTGGTATAATAAACGTACTCCGGCTTCACCTCCACCCACTGCATAGATGGCAACCGGACGACCCAATAAAACCTGGTTTGCACCTAAAGCCAGCATCTTAAAAACATCCATTCCACTTCGAACCCCACCATCCACCAGTATCGGAAAATGTTCTCCAAGAGCTTCCCGGATATAGGGTAAGACCCTCGCGGTTCCCGGCATATCATCCAGAACCCTGCCTCCATGGTTCGAAACTACGATAGCATCCGCTCCGGCCTCAAAGGCAAGCTTTGCATCTTCCGTTGACATAACTCCTTTTACAATAAAAGGAAGTTTTGTCAATTTTCTTATTTCGGAGAGCTCTTTTACCGTTCTCATGGTAGTGGCCTGGGCTTTTGCCTGCATAGTTTTAAATTTCACAGCGTCAATGTCCATACCCAGAGCCAGGGCCTGGACTTCCTCTGCCATTTGAAACCTTTCCTTTAAAAGGCCTGCATCCGAACGAGGTTTGCAAATAAGAACTCCCCTACCGGATACCTGTTTTAAAGCGTCTATCATGGTATAAACCTTATCCGGAGAAGCTCCATCTCCCAACCAGGCAAGGGTTCCGGAAGTTAGACTGGCTTTCAGAACGGTTAAAGAATACTCATACTCATCCATAGCGCCATTCATATTGGTTACTGCCCCGGTCATAGGAGCGGCCATTAAAGGAAAACTCAGTTTTTGAGATAAAAAGCTGCTTTCCGCTTCAGGTTCAATATTTTCTCGTATATACCTTGCCTGAATAGAATATTCCCGCAAAGCTTTTATATTATCCTGAAAACTGAGCATCTGTCCCAGAGCTCCCATTCCCGGCACTCCCGAAGCACAGTCTGTACCATCACAGATCTTACATACCCAGCAGGTTTCTTTCCCAAAACGTCTCCTGGCATTTTTCGCAATCAGCTTTTCATCAATAGAGAACAGGGGATCGGAAACAAACTCTATCGTTTCTCTAACCAGCTTTAGTGCCTTTTCAGCTTCTTCCAAAGTATCAGCGGTAATAATGACATGCCCGCTCTTCTCGATATTATTACTGGGAGCTTTAATGATATCTCCCGGCTGATTGTGAATGAAGATTTCATTGACAAGAGGGAGCTTTTTGGCTTCTTCCACTCCTCGAATCGAGAGGAGTTTTCCCGGCTCTGCGAACAGGGCTCTTTCAATAGAAACCTTATGATGCCCGGGCTTTAATTCTCCCGGATCTTCTCCGAGTGCAATTTGAATTACAGCACGGTTTAAATCAACTCCAGTGGATAGAGGATAGGTATAAGCCGACATGAAACCTCCCGACAGCCTTGCCGCAATTTCTCCAACCTTTACTCCATCCGGAGTAACTTTAATATCTCCCTTACCGGCTCCGAGAGTAATTCCCAGGGCTTTCATGCCTCTTTTCATTACATCTTCTACTTCAGCAAGGATTCCCGGAGAAAGGGCTGAGGGCATCGTATGTCCGATTTCAATAAAATAAGGTTCTTTTTCTATAATCCTATCGGCAACTCCGGTTATCTGAATCCGTCCATTATAAGAAATAGCATCCACCGAAAGTTCCGGTCCGGGCATATACTCTTCTAAAATCATTTCCCCGGATGGACTATATTGTTTGGCATGTTTAAAAGCAGCCTGTAATTCTTCTCTATCATTGACCTTAATCACTCCCCTCGCTCCCATGTTGTCAGCCGGCTTAATCACAAGCGGAAAGGCAAGATAAGAAAGAGCATCTCTCGCATCCTGAATACTCCAGACAGAAGCAAAACCGGGAATTGGTACTCCGAATTTCTTTAAGCGTTCCCGCATTTTTACTTTATTGGTGGCCGCCTCTGCATCCACATAGCGAATGCCGGGTAATCCTAATGCACTTGCTACAGCTGCCACTGTCATGCTCGCGTCGGTTCCGGCGGTGACCACTCCATGAACCGGGTGTTTCTCTGCAAAACGCTTACTTTCTCGCACCATACCCTCGATATCTTTGGTACTCATAATAATCGACCTGTGTGCCAGCTTCATTCCGGGTGCTTCTTCATTCATATCCGCTACAACCGTGAATAAATTCATAGATAAAGCTGTACGAATTATAGGAACCTGCAGGAGTCCTCCTCCTACTATTAAGATCGTTTTTTCTTTCATATTTATACGTTTAAAACTGTGTGGGACCTTTCTTTTTCTGAAATAGAGAGAATACTACCTTTTACAATTAAACCTCCGAATAAAAGATAATCCCCTTCTTCCGGATAAAAAACAGCAGACTGTCCGGGTGTTACACTGGCAACCGGTTCGGGTAAATCTACACTTATATTTCCATTTTCCTGCATCTCGACTTCACAAATAACCGGAGAATGTCTGTAGCGAACTTGAACCCGGCAACGAAGCTTTTCCCCCGGTTTTAGAAGAAGAGCCTGAAAGCTAAGGTTTTCCACCTGAAAAGAAGAACAAAATCGCTCGTCTTCGGCTCCAAGAATTACGGTACCATCATCTTCTATAGCTAAAACATAAAGGGGATATTTCCAGGAAATACCCAGTCCCTTTCTCTGTCCGATTGTAAACCTCTCCTTTCCCTTATGCTTTCCAATAATTTCCCCGGTAGGAAGCTTAAAAAAACCGGCTGTGAAAGAAACTCCTTTCTTTTCTAAAAAAGTCCGGTAATCATTTTCCGGAATAAAACAAATTTCCTGAGACTCCGGCTTATCAGCCACCGGCAAACCAAAACGTCTGGCCTGTTCTCTGACTTCGGCCTTATCCATTTCGCTGAGAGGAAAAAGAGTATTGGCGAGATTTTCCTGGCTGAGTCCATATAAATAATAAGCCTGATTTTTTTTCATGTACTTCGCGTTGGCAATCGCATAACGACCATTATCGAGCTGAACAATCTTAGCATAATGGCCGGTAGCAATTTTTTCTATCCCAAGGGCTTTTGCTTTTTCAAACAAGGCACCAAATTTCACAAAGGTATTACATTCCACACAGGGGTTGGGAGTCCTTCCGTCTTTATAATCATCAATAAAACGTTGAATGACTTTTTCTCCAAATATTTTTTCCATCCGGACTACATAAAATGGTATGTTAAAACTCAGGCCTACGTCCCTTGCATCTCGTATATCTTCGGGTGAACAACAGGACTTTTTACCTCCGGTATCGCAGGCAGGTGCTTCGTATTCCCAGGTTCGTAAATTGACTCCTATTACCTCATAGCCCTGCTCCAAAAGAAGGCCGCAGGCCACAGAACTATCGACACCTCCGCTCATTGCAACGATTATCTTTTCTTTTTCCATTCTAATCAAATAAAAACATAAAAGCTTTGTTCTTTCTTTTCAGGTATATCTTCCTTTCCCCGTAATCAATAACAATCCGGTGTTTTCTTATATAGTTATACCCGATAATACCATCCGCTTCCTGCCCTTCAAAAAAGTTTTTTAATAATTCATTCGATCCGCTTAAGACTTCAAGGTGGCTATCACAGTAAGTTCTCCCACCCAAACAAAAATTTCTAATTAAATAAGATTCCGTTTCTTTAATCTCTCCACTCAGATCAAAGTATTTATGTCGATTTAAAACTTCTCTCTTTTCTCCATTTAAAAATTTTTTATGAATATAAGTCAAACCTGCACCTGTATCAAATATTAATCGGAGTTTTTTCTCTTCTTTTTCCTTCCAAAAACAATCGAGAAGAATATGGTTTTCAACTTCACGATAAGAAAAGACCTTATATTCATTGGAAATTAGTTTTTTCTTTTTTCTGAGATATACCCTATCCGGAAAATCCAGAACTAACTGAAAAGCTGAAAGAACATCATTACCAATAACACCATCAAATAAACTCGTTTCCGGTAATTTGGTTAAAAAAGCATATCCACTATAAATGCTTTCGTTTTCCGGAGTTCGCAGGTTTATAAATATTTTTTCATAAGTCCCCTCCGATTCCTTTGTAAACGTCTTTACTTTGAGCTGAAAAGGAATCGTTTTTGCGTCCAGAAACTTGTGTTGATTGAGAATGGTTACATTAGAACCCGTATCCAGAATTAATCTCAGTCGATTTTTTTTCTTTTCTGCCGTTTCCACCTCGACTTCTACCAGAGCCTGTTCCTTATCGGATAGGATTTCCAGTTGAATCTCATTCTTATCCATTTCCTGCTTCTTAAAGAAAGATGCAGTACTGGAACAGGAATAAAAGAATAAGAAAAAGAAACTGAGGGTTCCTTTTAAAACTCCCATCGCAGTTCTATTTTTCTTCAGATTCCTTGAAGAAAAAGCTCAGCCATCTTTTTCTTCAAGGAGTTTCATTCGAGTCTGGTTCCGGCCTCCATGCTTGGCTTCATACAGGGCTTTATCGGCCCTCTCTATTAATTCCTTATTATTCTTATCATTCAAATGAAACTCTGTTACCCCCACACTGATAGTTACCTTCAGTTCCTCTCCTGTGTTCGGATTAATTACCCTGTGAGATTCAATAGACTTACGAATTTTCTCTCCCATTTCAAAACCTTCCTCCGCACCGGAACCCGGCATCACCACACAAAATTCTTCTCCACCATACCTGGCGGCAATATCCTGTTTGCGAGATGATTCCATCAGCTTTTTCGCCACCTCTATAAGAACCACATCACCGGCCTGGTGACCGTAAGTATCATTAAAAACTTTAAACTTATCTACATCAGTAAATAAAAGAGCTAATTTATTGTTCTTTTTTCTACAGCGATCCATTTCTTCTCTAAGTTTAGACTGAAAATAGTGATGAATTTTCAACTGGGTCATCATATCTACCGTTGCTAATTCATAAAGTCTGGAGTTTTCCACTGCCACACCGGCCAGTCCGGCAAGAATGGTTAGAAAATCTTTTTCATCTTCCAGGAAATCATTCAGGGTAATCTTTTCTCCGAGGAGCAGAAGACCGTTTACCTTTCCTTTGGCAGTTAAAGGGGTAACCAATTCTCCTCCCATAGACTTTAATACCTTTAATTCTGGACCGCGTAAGGCATCCACTTTTTCCAGATTTGTCAGAGTTACAGCCCTGGGCTTTTCTTCAAAGAACTGTATAAGGGGAGATTCCACAGATATCCTACTTTCCAGTTCCTTTTCCGAAATATCAAAACCCTTATAAGAACCATCTAACTTAAAATAGTTTGCGTCTACATCGGGAGGCAGAAAAATGGCAGAGTTTAAAGTTTGTAGCTGTGCCAGGCAAATATTTAAAATGGCATCTATCAGGTAGTTATAATCCAGTGTAGAGTTAAGTGCTTTACTAATCTCTAATAACTGCCTTTGATCATAAATTTTTTTTTCGTAGTGTTCGATTACCAGGGAAGCTTCGTCTTTACTTATCAATGTTTTATACCTGATTGAAATAAACTTTTTGTAGTATATAGAAGATAGCGAAATGCCTGCAATTAATATTTAATAAAAAAAGAAAATAAATAAATACATTTTTTAATTGACTAAAACACGTATCCATGAAGAATGGTAATCACGACGCGCGGTAGAGCAGTTGGTAGCTCGTTGGGCTCATAACCCAAAGGTCGCAGGTTCAAATCCTGTCCGCGCCACCACTCTTTTTCTAATCAGTAATCAAATCTTCCATCGAAATTCTTCTTTCTATTTTATTGGCTTAAAAAAGCCTGACTTCAAAGAACATGCAAAATATTGAAACCACAAACCAGTGGGTGCTGGCTGTGTCCATTTTCAGTTCGGCTTTCCTCGGCAGTACTCATTGTCTGGGTATGTGCGGGCCTATTACTTTAATCATGAATCGGAGTTATATCGAGCATTTTTTTTATCATACGGGAAGACTCATCTCCTATATTTTACTCGGCCTTATTGCCGGTTTCTTCGGCCAATTTCTTTTTATAGGATTCTCCAAATCATTAATTGCCACATTGACACCGATTAGTTTAGGACTGGTTTTTATTTACCTGGCCTACAATATTTTACAGCAGAAAAAATTTCATATAGATTTACCTTTTCTTAAAGGTCTTTTACAAAAACAAATGAAAGAAGAGAAATCTCATTATAATTCTTTTTTGATCGGCCTTCTCTCCTTTTCCCTACCCTGTGGCTGGTTATACGGATATGTTATAGGAGCGGCCACAACTAATAATCCGCTCTCAGGTGCTGTTTTTATGTTTATGTTCTGGCTGGGTACGGTTCCTATCCTCATTTTTAGCCCGGTTCTCATTCGAAAGATTATAGAACCTTTTCAAAAGAAATTTCCCTCTCTTGCCGGATGGATTTTATTACTTACCGGAATATTCTTAATTCTAAATAGTCTCTATAGGATTTCATGATGAAAGCTCTAATCACCATTTTTTCTGTTATAATTCTTTTTTTTGCCGGCTTCATTTTTTATAAAGCGAATCAATTCACAACAAGTTCAAAAGATTCTACGATGATCCTAATTCCAACAGATTCCTGTGCAATAGATAAGGGTACCTGTATATTCTCACATTCTGAAATAGGAAATTTAGAATTTTCAATTGAACCCCTTCCCATTAAAATTAATACAGAGTTCGAACTAAGTTTAAAAACTTCTCGTCCGGGAATAGATGAGGTTCGAGTGGATTTTCTGGGTGTAGATATGGACATGGGTTTTAACAGACCGGAACTTTTAAAAACCGCTGAGAATCTTTTCCGGGGGAAAGGTAGTCTTCCTGCCTGTACAGTTGACAGGATGAAATGGCAGGCCACGGTCCTCCTAAAAAAACAGGGAAAGACTTATGGAGCACAATTTTATTTTAGCACGGTAACAAAATGAAGAAAATAATCCTCTTTTTAATATTAAGTAATTTAATCGCAGTAGCGGGTATTTTTTATTACAATTCCAAAAGTAATCTTCCATCTCCACAAAAACTGCGCCTTTCAACTCTTCCTGTAGGAGGAGATTTTGGTATTCATAATGGCAATATGAATTTTGATCTAAAGACTTACAGGGGAAAGTTGGTTCTATTGTATTTTGGTTATACCTTCTGTCCCGATATTTGCCCGACAACCTTATCTATTTTTTCTAAGGCTTTACAAAAACTGAAACCGGAAGAACTACAACAGATTCAAACCGTTTTCATCAGTGTTGACCCAAAGCGAGATACCGAAGAAAAACTTCAAAAATATGTTTCCTTTTTTCATAAGAGCCTTATAGCCCTTACAGATAAGCCGGAAAAGATTGCCGATATAGCCAAACAATATGGTGTCAGTTATCAAAAACATTTTGTTAAAGAAGGAGAACCTTTTTATACTATCGATCACAGTACCCAATCCTTTCTAATAGGAAAAGATGGTAAGATCGCAAAATTTATTCCGCATGGAATTTTACCTGAAAAGTTAGCAGAAGAAATTCGTTCTAACTTTTAATCGAATTATAAATTTAAGGAAAATCTAATGAAAAAAATAATAATTCTTTTACTTTTTCTGAGTCTTATAAACTGCAAAGAAAATAAGGAAATAGAAAAAGTAGAACCGGAAATTCAAAACCCCTATGTTCGTCTCATGCCTCCGGGTTCAGCTAATACCGGTGCGTTTATGGAAATTTCAAATCCTTCCAAACAGGATTTAAAATTAATTGGAGTCAGCTCCGATGTAGCAAATATGGTAGAAATCCATAACCACATATCGGAAGATGGAATGATGAAAATGAGAAAAGTAGAGTTTGTTCCTATCCCGGCCGGCGGAAAGGCAGTTTTAAAACCCGGAAGTTTTCATGTTATGCTTATGGGCTTAAAAAATGACCTGCAAGAAAAACAGGTCATTCAAATCGGTCTTGAGTTTAGTAACGGTTTAAAGAAAACCATACAAGCTGAAGTTAAAAAAATTGATATGGAACACCAGCACTCTCATCCATAAAACTTACTCAGGGAAGAGTAACCACAAGCTCGACCCTGCGATTACTGGCCCGGTTTTCCGGGCTGGTATTGGGGACTATAGGTCGATGTTCTCCGTAGCCTGCCGCTGAAAACTTGGATGGATTCAAATTGTTATTCTTCAGGATATAACGTAAAACCGAAAGGGCCCTTTCTGTAGATAACTGCCAGTTATCACGAATTCTCGAAGTACGCATAGGAATATCATCCGTATGTCCTTCGATAAAAATCAGGTTATTCGGATATTTTGCCAGTATCGTTATGATTTTATCAAGAATAGGTTTTACATCATTTTTTAATACAACAGAACCGGGGGCAAAGGATATTCTATCATCCAGATTAATATAAAGCCGATTCATAGTTTTTCTAAGCCGAATGGTTTTTGCTTCAATTTCCTTTTTCAGCTCTTTTTCCAACTCTTTGAACTGGTTGGTTAACTTTTCCAGCTCTTCCTTTTGCATTCCGCTAAGCTTACGAAGTTCCTCCAGCTCGGCTTCAAGACTTTTTATCTTCTCTTTGCAAGTTTTATATTTGTCTACACATTTCTTTTTAAATGCCAGGGTCTTTTCTTTCAGGTTTGTATAGGCAAGCCTTGCTTTTTCAATTTCTTTCAAATAGGCTTCATTACTGGATTTGTCCTGTAACAATAAATTTCTTTCTGTTTTCCAGGTTTCTTTTTCTTCTTTAAAGCTTGATTCCAGTAGAGTATATTTGTCCTGAATCTCTTTTAGAAGTCTCTCATACTCCGTTTTTTCTTTTTCCCAATCTTCTTTTTCCAAGCGATGTGTTTCTTTTAAAGATTTAATCTCGCCTTGCTTATCACCTATATAATCCTTAAACGTGCCGGTAACCTGCTTTTTATTCTCCTCAACCGCCTGGTATTCTTTTTTCCAATAAAACCAGTCCGCAAACAAAGGCAAACTTGTAAATAACATACAAAATAAGCTTATCAGAAGCTTCATATTATACCCCTCACTCTTTTTTAAAAGGCATGAGCCTATAAAAACAATAGGTTTTAAGGAAGAGTACTGTCAGCAAAAAAATTGTATCATATTCAGGTTTTAAAAAAACTCTTTCAAACTCAAGGATATGTAGAAGAATAAAAGTATCGACAATATCTATGCGATAAAAATAATAATCCCGTATGTTCTCAAAACTTAAACAATTCTTTTATCGAAACCATATAGAAAACCTCACGATATACATTGTAATTGTAACAGCCTTTATCAGCGGCTATTGCTATATATACAGGCCTGATCTCGGCCTTCTTAACTCATCCATTCTTCAAACAGGTCAATGGCAGCACCTCTTCGTCTATCCATTTAGAATAGAGTCCAGTTTTTTGGGCAATCCCTGGCTCGGGCTTTTCTTCTATCTTTATATCTACGCTTTCTTAGGAAATATTATCGAAGGAGATCTGGGTGCAGGCAATTACAATTTGTTTATTATCATTGGCTTTTTAAGCTGTATTCTGGGTGCCTTTGCTTCTTTATTTGTTCCTCTGGGTATTACTTCTAACTACATTTATCTTTCTGTTTTTTTAGCTGTAGCTTACCGTTTTCCACAAATTGAAATCTATCTCTTTTTTCTAATACCTGTAAAGCTAAAATGGTTAGGAATTTTAAGTCTCGCTCTTCTTCTTTTAAATACGACTATGACTATGTATGCCTATCATAGTGCTTATCCACTACTGGGTGTCCTTTTAGGTTTATCGAATGTTTTAATTTTTTATGGCTATGACATCTGGAAAGATGTACAACTAATATATCACAGGCAAAAAAATGCGAGACCTTACATTAGCCCGAGCATACACCGCTGTACCGTATGCGGAAAAACGGAAAAAGACGATCCATTAATGGAATTTCGATACTGTGTAGATTGTTCCGATCATGAATACTGCCTGACTCATCTAAAAGACCATAAGCATATCAAAGATTAGGTTCTCCTTTTTTATTCAGGATAAACTCGTAAATTTTCTCAGCGAGTTTATCCCCTATTCCCGGAACTTTTTTTAAATCCTCAAGACTTGCATTCTCCAATCCCTCTTTCCCGGCAAAAAACTTTAATAAGGCTTTTCTCCTTTTTTCTCCTATATCAGGCAAAGTCTCAATCATAGAACTCATAGTAGATTTATCCCTTCGTTTTCTATGATAAGTAACTCCGAAACGGTGTGCTTCATCTCTTAACTGACGTAACAACCGCATCGATGCTGAGTTTATATCAAAAGAATACGGTTCTTTTATACCGGGAATATATATTTCTTCTCGCTTTTTCGCAAGACCGATCATCGGCAAATTATCCAGACCGAGAGCAATCGCAGCTTCACAGGCCCGATTTAGCTGTGTTAAACCTCCATCAATTACAATTAAATCAGGAAGACTTTCTTCTTCATTTAAAAGTTTTTGTAAGCGCCTCGCAATCACTTCATGTATCATGCCAGGATCGTTAATTTCCGTATAAGCTTTGATTTTATAATGCCTGTAACCGGGTTTGTAGGGTTTTCCATCTACAAACATAACTCCGCTTCCTACCGGTTCCGCTCCCTGAAAATGACTGATATCATAGCATTCGATAATGGAAGGAACTTTGAAGAGTTTAAGGTTTTCCTGTAATTCTTTCAAAGCTTTCGATTGGTCTTTTAATTTCGTGGCCAGGATTCTTTCTGTAAGATTCATCTCAGCATTTTTCTCAGCCAGTTTTAAGAGGCTTTTTTTATCACCGGCAGTCGGAAATAAAAGCCTTGGCTTTTTCCCCAATAACTTCCCTAAATAATTTAATAAAGGTTCTACATCATTCTTGATAAGTATCGGAAGAATGATTCTTTCCGGATAAGTCTGAGCCTGTAAATAGTACTGCTCCAAAAAGGAAACCAAAATCTCTCTTGCACTGGCATGGTTCAAACCGTTTAAAGCAAAGGTTTTCTTATCCTCAAAAATGCCACTTCGTATTTCAAATATAACAATCTGCCCTTCATCATCTTTTCTGGCATAGGCAACAATATCTTCATTTCCTCCACCCGGATTTATCACAGTTTGTTTTTGACGAATTCTTCGGATATTATCTAAACTATCCCGAATTAGAGCTGCCTTTTCAAACTCCATTTTCTCTGAGTAAAGCATCATTTGAACTTCCAACTCTTTTTCTAATACATCTTTTTTTCCTTCTAAAAAATGGACAACCTGTTCAACTACCTTAGAATATTCTTCTTGACTAATATTTTTTTGACAGGGACCGAGACAACGTTTTATATGAAAGTTCAAGCAAGGACGTAAGACTTTTTCCTGAGGCAGTTTAATGTTTGTTTTTCTAAGAGGGAAGGTTTTTTGAATCAACTTCAAAACATCCCGACTGGCTTTTCCATCACTAAAAGGACCAAAGTATCTTTTTCCGTCATGCTTAACTTTCCTGACTGTATAAACTCGCGGAAACATTTCATCTATAGATATACAAATATAGGGATAACGCTTATCATCTTTTAGTCTGACATTAAACCTGGGACTATATTTTTTAATAAGGGTTGCTTCTAAGATGAGGGCCTCTTCCTCGTTATTGGTAATAACCCAATCCAGATCGTATATTTCCTCCTGCAGGGCCTTGGTTTTTGCATCACTTTGCCTGGGGTTCAAATAGGAACGAACCCGTTCAGAAAGTTTTAGAGCTTTTCCAACATAGATAACTTCATTCTCCTTATTTTTCCAGAGATAACAACCCGGACTATGAGATAAGTTTTTTAACTTTTCTCGAATAAGTCTTATATGTTCGGCTTCTAAATTTATCATTCCCAGCTATTATAAATTACAGATCCTTCCTTTTCTTTTTTTACAACTCGAATAAAGGTATGAATATCATTTTGCATTTCTTCCACATGTGAGATAATCCCTACAATTTTGCCTTCTTTCCAAAGAGAACGTAGCGTTTCAAATACTACAGATAAAGATTGCTTATCCAGAGAACCAAATCCTTCGTCAATAAAAAAGAATCTACCACTGTCTCCATATAAACTTCTTAAATGCTCAGAGAGTGCCAGTGCCAGACACAGAGATGCCTGGAAAAACTGTCCGCCGGAAAGAGTTTTTACACTCCTGAGTTTTCCTCCATTTAAAAAATCACGAACTAAAAATTCATTATTTTCATTCAGTTCTAATTTTAAACATTGTCCGCTTAGACGGTAAAAGCGTGTATTTGCAATTTCACATATATTTCGCAAATACAGACCGGAAACATAATTCACAAAACCTTTTCCAATAAATAGGCTTCTTAATTCTAAAAGATCGATTTCTCTTACTTCCAACTTCTTCTTCAATAAAGTTAACTCTTCTATTTTAGATAGGTTTTCTTTTAGATTACGTTCTTCCTGTTTCATTCTACCCAGTTCAGTCCGCAGTTGATTCAAACTTTCTTTTAGTTCTATAAGTTTTGTCTCTTTTAGCAAATATAGTTCTCCGGAATAAGAAGAGAAATCATATTCATTCGTGATTTCCTGTATTCTATGTTCTAATTTAGATTTACTTTCTTTATACTTCTTTAGCTTTTCTTCTTCTGACTCAATAGAGATTATCGAAGACAGTATCTCTTTTACCCTCGTAATTATATAACTTGATTTTTCTAACTCTATCTGCAAAGTTTTATATGACTCGTTGATTAACTCCGCCTGTTCCAGCCTTTGAGACTCTTTTTGTTGAAAGATACCTTCTTTACGCAGCAAGGAAGAGTTAATAGAATGCAAAGCTTCAGTCGTAGCCTGGTAATCTTTCTCCAAATTATCTTTTTCATCTTCTAATTGTCTTTTTTTATAAACTAAATCTTCAATAGTTTTTTCAGCCACTCTATCCAGCTTCAAATATTGAAATGTCTTCTCCAACTCATTTATGTTAGAATAAATGCTACGCAATTCTGCTTTCAGAAGTATAACCTCTTCTTTTTTATCTCTAATTTCTTTTCGATCTTCTTCCAGGCTTTCTATCAAAGTTTCTAACTGCTTTTCTTCTGCTTCAATTTCATTTCTAAGATTTCTCTCTTTCTGAATGCTTCTATCAAACTGATCCTTACCGAAATCCTTAAATATTTCCCATTGAAAAAGTTTTTTATGTTCTTCTAATTTTTTAGAACTTAGCTTATACTCCCCTTCCTTTGCTTTTATTTCCTTCTCCAATTCTCTCTTTTCTTCCCAAAACGATAAAGCCTTAGTTTCTGCACTCTTAAGTAAATCTTGTTTTTCTTTTATACTGAATTGCTCTTCTTTTAATATTTCAAGTTTTTCTTCTATCTCCTTTTTTTCAAGGTTAATAGGGGAAGGATGATCTAAAGAACCACAAACCGGGCAGGCTTTTCCATCTTCGAGTGTATGAACCAGGTTTTTTAACTCTTTTTGAAGTTCCAATTCTGCTATTTCAGTTTCACAAGCTTGTAATTTATTTTTTAATAAATTCTCTTCTTTCGTTATATATTCCTGTAGAGTATTCAAAGCTATTGCTTTTTCTAATATATCAGGTTTACCTATAGAATATAAAACCTCTTGAAACTTTTGCTCCAACCTGTCTTTCTTAGATTTAAAGTTCTTCAAAGCTCCCTCTTCATTCTGGGAACTCATTTCTAACTGCACATTCTGTAAAAACCAATCTTTTGCTGTATATAAAACGTCTAAATCAGTAAGGCTTTCTTTTTTCTTGTTTATCAGCTCTATAAGATTTTTTTTACGTTCCTCTTCTTTAATAAGTTTTTCTTCTATTGTTTTATAAGATAAATCTAAATTAGAAAGTATACTTTCTCTCTTCTGGATTTCCTTTTGTTTCTCTCGAATACTAATATAGATATCGATTTCCTGGATTTTCAGAAAATATTCTTGCTTATGACTATATTTGTCTCGTAATTTCTGATATTTTTCTTCTACCTCAGTATGTTTACTTTGTTCAAGCTCTATTTCTTTTTGTAGATTTCCGATTTCCGAAGAAAGCTTCTTCTGGGAATTCTCTTTTTCAAATAAATTATCCAGATAAGGCTTAAATTTCTTTTCACATTCCACATATTGCTTTAAAGCATTCTCGCGTTCTTCCATTTCCTCGGCCTGAAAAAGAAGCTTCTGCAAGTCCTCCTGTAAAAGTTCTAACTTCTCTTTCTGTTCTTTAAGAATTTTCAAGTTCTGATATTCTATCTCTTTTTTCTTATATACTCCTTCCGAATGCTGTATACTTTCTTCTGTTTCTATTATTTCTTTTTCTAAAAGCTTCGGATCCTTAGAACTGTTCTCTTGCAGGGAATCTAGTTGCCCTTCAATTCGAACTTTTTCCTCTTTATTTTTTCCCAGGATAAGAGATAAATTATCCAAAAGGTCAAATCGCTGTAATCCAAATAGATCTCGTAGCATTTCGGTTCTGTCAGCGCTACCGAGTTGTAAAAATTCTTGAAATTTTCCCTGAGGAATAATAACCGTTCTTCTAAAATTTTGATATGAAATCTTTAAAACATCTTTAATGGAACCTTCTAAGGGTCGCCAATCTTTCTCGGAAGGATTTACCTTTTCACTAATATAATAAGATGTTTTTAAAGAGTTTACTCGAGCGGGATCTTTTTTAGAACGTTTTGTGTAAACATAAGCTCTGTAAAGTTTACCCTCATCTCCGGCTATAAATTGGAAATCAATTTCGAGTTCTTTCGAGTTTAAATTCATCAGATTAAAATTGCGATTATCTGCCTTATTTAAACGTTCGATTTCTCCAAAAAGTGCCAGGGTCATTGCTTCTAAAATACTGGATTTTCCACTTCCTACATCTCCGAATATTCCAAAAAGTGAATTTTCGCTTAACTTCGAAAAAGAAACTTTTGCCTCTTTTTCATAAGAATATAGTCCCTTAAACCTTAAAAATACAGGAATCATTCTTCTTTACCTGCTAAAATTTCATTAAACAAAACCAGCAATTCATCTGAAGGTGAATTTCCCTTTTTAAACTTATAATAATCTTTAAATAGTTCCTTTATATCTTTTTGAATATTCACCTCTTCTATAACTTCTTTTTCTTCCTGCAACAATTCCGGAATAATCGCTACAATTTTTTGGTGAGAACCATATAATCTCTGCAAACTTTCTCCGCTTAAATAGGTTTCAGAGATAATTTTTAATTCTACATAAACCTCCGGATGTCTTTGTAAGAATAAAACAGCTTCATCCACAGATTGAAATGTTTCTCTTCGAATCTCATGACCGGAATGAATCGCCCTTTTTTGAAGTTTTGCTTTTTTTGCCGGTTCAAGCTCTACTATCACAACATATTTTTTCTGCCCGGCTTCACTCAAACTATAGGCCAGAGGACTTCCGGAATATACTACCGGATAAGGTTTTGTTATGACATTTTGATATTTATGTAAATGACCTAAAGCCACATATTGAATCTTCGATGAAGGTAGATTTTTTGTATACAGATTATGAGCCCCTCCCACGCTGATAATAGGCTTTTCACTTTCTGTTTCTTCTAAAACTTTTCCTTTCTTTACAAGAAAAAGGTGAGCCATGAGAATGTTTACCCCTTCTTCATCTGCATGTGCATCTACATTTTCTTTCCACTTCTGTTCCATGAACTTCCTCAGTTCATCTTCCTTATTTGATACTCCGAGGAATTTACGTAACCTTTCCTCGTTCGCATAAGGGGTAGAAAAAATACGTAAAGGATACTTATACTCAGGTAATTTTAATTCTAAAAAACCGGCTGATGATCGTTTAAGGCTTAAACCACTTTCCAGTACAAAAGGTTCTATGGAACTATCAGGATATCCTAAAAGAATTATCCCACATTCTCTTGCTAAAGGTTCAGGGGCTTCAATTCGTTCCGGAGAATCATGATTACCGGCTATGGCAATAAGGGGGCAGCCTCCTTCCCGACTCAATTTCTTAGAATACTTATAGAACAATTCAAGAGCCTTAGAGGAAGGATTAAAAGTATCAAAAATATCCCCGGCCAAAAGAATTGCATCTACATTTTCTTTCTCACAAAGTTCACAGATTTCCTTTAGAAACTCTTCCTGCTCTTCAAGGCGACTGTAAGATTCCAAATTTTTACCAATATGCCAGTCTGATGTATGGAGGATTTTCAAGTTTTTATCTCTTTTAAAAATAAGTTAGGGAAGTTTCCTGTAGTTCTAAAAAACTTTTTTGTAAAGTCTCTACTGCAATATAGGCTTCTTCATAATCATATTGCTTTTCTTCAAGACAAACTGCCGGCATAAGGCCTCTGGTAGAGCTACTAATATAGATAAATTTAGCATCCAACAATTCATCCATACGATATTTACCTTCTTCTATTTGTATACCCAGAGTTTTTGCTGCCTGGATAATCATTTTTCGAGTTACTCCATCGAGGATAGCACAGTCCAGAGAGGGTGTTTTTAAGACTCCTTCCTTTGAGATAAAAAAAAGATTACAAAAAGAACCTTCCGATAAAAACTCATCTGAATTCACTAATAAGGCTTCGTCATAACCTCTCTCTTTTGCTTCCCGAAAACTCAGTACAGAAGGATAATTTGCTGTATATTTTACAAAAGGAGGCAGTACTGTCTTTGTCGGTTTTTTATATTTTGAGATACAGAGCCGAATTTGATTCGCTTCATTTAAAAGAGGATGAAGGGATAAAAGCTCAGTAGGTTTTACAACTTCTGTCCAGGGTAAAGTGGTACCGCTCGAAAAAGTGAAGCGAAGTCTCCCTTTTTGAAACTGGTTTTCATGTATAAGTCGTTTCATTCGATCTTTTAACAACTGCGAAAACCCTTCCTTAAGATTTATTTTTAAAAAATCGCAGGCCTGTAAAAATCGGGAAATATGCTCTTCGAAAAATGCAACCTTCCCATGAAGAACATAAAATGTTTCATATATAGCATATCCATAAAGAAAGCCGGAATCCATGACCGACAGAAAGGCTTCTTCGGAATCTATTAAGCTAGCATTTAAGTCAACTTTCATTTGGCTGATAATTTATAAAGAATTTTCCTTTGAAATCGATTCCAATCATAATTTTCTTCGAGATCCTCTAACTCTTCTTTAGCTCCAAATTCCATAAATTCTAATATATCAATTTTGCCCATTCCATTTATTTGCGAAATATCTTCTAAAGCCCGATTCATTTTTAGACAATCCTTATCTGTAAGGGAAAGTTTATCTTTTATTTTTAATTCAAATTCATTTAATTTAATCAACAATATATCTCCTTGTATTTTTGTTCCGCATACCTGTCTGTCATCCCGGCAATATAATCACAGACCACCCGATATTCACCATCCTCTTGAATTCGATTTAAATAGGACTCCGGAACCTTTTGTAAGTTTTTAAGAAAATACTGAAATAGTTTTTCAATGATTTCTTTTCCTCGGTTTGAATTCTCTTCTACTTTGGGATGATGATATAAGTTTTCATGCAGGAATTTCTTTAACTCCCTGGTTTTTTTATACATATCTTCCGAATAAGCAATAATCCTTTCATTTCGAAATTTACCTTCAGAAAGCTCTGAAAAATGTTTTAAGTTCAATCTTTCGATTTCAGAAGCGGTATGTTGAACCAGGTCAAGAATCATCTCATTCATGAGTCTTCGAATCACATGTCGCCGTAGTAATTTAGCATCTGCATTTCTATATAAGAATATACTATTTTCGTAATACTCTTGCCAGATAGATACTACAGATAAATCTTTAACACTGATGTAGCCCTTCTCCAAACCATCTTCTATATCATGACAGTTATAGGTAATTTCATCGGATACATCTGCCACTCTTGCTTCTAAAGAAGCCCCATAAGCTTTACGAAGTTCTCCGATTTGGGAAGGTCTATAATCGCCACCATGTTTCATAATTCCCATCAGGGTAATCAGACAGAGGTTTAAACCGGGGTGCTCGATATATCGATTTTCCAGTTCTCTCAGGACCCGCAAAGACTGCTTATTATGCTCAAAACCACCTTTTTCTTCCATTAGTTCAGAAAGCTTATCCTGACCGGCATGTCCGAAAGGAGAATGTCCGATATCATGACAAAGAGCAATAACTTCAGCTAAGAGAGAATTCAAACCGAGAGCAGTAGCCACTGTCCGGGAAACTCCGGCCACTTCGAGGGTATGTGTCAGTCTTGTGCGAAAGTGATCTCCTTCCGAATTAATAAACACCTGGGTTTTATACTCCAGACGCTTAAAGGCCTGAGAATGAAATAATCGATCCCGGTCTCTTTGCAAGGGAAGGCGAAAAGGATGCAAAGTCTCCGGGTATTCTCTTTCCGTGTGCTCAGAATTTTTAACCGCGTAAGAAAAAAGCTTACTATCCTCTTCTTTTAACAGCTCTTCGATACGTTTTATCATTGCTTTATTATACGAAAGAAGCATTTTTTGTTTAAAATGCAAAGCCAAGCTTTTTTTCCATTTTTTTAGAGGAATCCACTGCGAATTCGATTGAAATTAAATTAGCGAATAATGTTTCTTTTTTTTTAGAAAAAAGTCTAAAAATTATTGAAACTCAATTTAGGTCTGTTAGGATGCAATTAAAGTTTTAAACTCATTATGAAGAAAACCGCTACAGGCAAATCGTTTTCCCACAACCCGAGTTATCCCTTTCTTAACGTATACAAAGAGAAAGAAGCGGTCGTTATGGGTCTGGTACCTACAGGTAAATACCACCAGGTACTTTATAATCACATAAAAAAAAGCTCTACCAATCAGAATGCCTCTTCAGGTAACCTGGTCTCTTTGAAAGAAATGCAGCTCGATAAGAATAAGCTGAAAAGAAACGAAGTTTTAGAAATTCTAAATCAGCTTCTTACCGTTCGTTTAATTTCCCATGTAGTCGCCTTTGAATATGACCCTTACCAGAGAAAAATCCGTTGTAAGTCTCATTTTATCACCCATCCTCCTTCCGAAAAACCGGATTCCTTAATTTCAGTATTCGAGGAAATGATCGATGCCTCCGTCTCAGCCTTCGAAACCTGGATAGAGCTCAGGGATAGCATTAAAATCGAAGGGTTTAAAAAAATCCTCGAAAAACAACTTCATGGAGGTGAAGATTACTCGGAACAGATAGGAAGTCTGATTGATATTGATAAAGAAATTCGGACAAAAAATTACGAGCTACAGGCCTCTGATGAAATGATGGATTATGTCGCCCAGGAGGTGAGAAGTCGTCTTATAAAACGCAAAATTGCAATTCCCTTAAGTCCGAAATATATCCTGATGCTAAAAGAGTCAGAAACTCTTGAACATTTTGAAGCCGCCTCGAATATTCTCGAAACCCGGATTCTACCGAGTTTAAAAACAGATCCCGGTTTTAAACAAAAAGTCGATAAGATTGTCTTAGAAGAACTTACCTATAATGTAGAAAAATTTTCCGTAAAAACAGCCTCTTTCACCGCCAAAAAAGCCAAAGAAGCCAGGGTTTACCGCGGAGGTAATAGTGAAATAGACTATCCGGGCTCTCTTTCCATCGAAACCATTATCAACCTGGAAACCAGTGCGGAAAAACTTTATCAGACCACCTGGAAAGAGGAATGTACTAAAAGGATAAATGAGTTTAAACGTCCCTTACAGGCTCCTTCTTCCTGTTCAGATAGCCTGATTACCTTTATAAAACAGGAAGATATTGCAAATTTTCCCAAAGAAGTCTGGGCTGCCCTTGTAAATGACAATGAACTTTACTACAGTAAATGGCAAAGCCCAACCTCTACCGTTCATGTTTTTATCAGTAAAAATCCGAAAGTTTTTAAACTTTTAATTAATGAAATGCAAAGGCTCCCCATCGATCAACTCTGGAAATCTCTGGCTCTAAAAAACTTGATTGAAGAAAATGAACACGAACTAAAACCGCTCTTTCAGGATCGAATTTTCCTATTAAATTACGGGAGGCTTCTCAAACAGGTCTATATCCAGTTTATGCCCTGGTATTATAAATTTCTTTTCTTTTTAGTATCCTTCAGTTTTTTTCAGGATCATTTTTTCAAGAAAGCAAAAGAGCGGATCCGGATTTATCAAGAAATTCTTCAAAAAGAGAACGAGAGGAGATATAAAGAACAACTGGGAAAACAAGAAAATGAAAAGTTAGAAAAAGTAAATGGAATTATCCATGAGAAAATGAGTCATTCAATCTCCGAAATTCTCGACCGTATCTATTTTCAGGAAGATACC
This sequence comes from Leptospiraceae bacterium, assembly GCA_024233835.1. Classification (NCBI taxonomy): domain Bacteria; kingdom Pseudomonadati; phylum Spirochaetota; class Leptospiria; order Leptospirales; family Leptospiraceae; species Leptospiraceae bacterium. The sequence continues at coordinate 1,973,362 of JACKPC010000001.1, read as the reverse complement.
ATTCCCGATCTAAAAATGATGAATAAATACTTTCCGGATATGGATGAAAACCAATTTCGTGAGTATTTGAAGAAATCTTCTTACCGTATTATTGAAATGAACTCCAAGAAACATGGTAAAATCGAACTGGTTCTCTATCCGACAACAGGAGACTGGCCCGGAAAAAAAGTTCGATTAATGAGAATTTTTGATAAACACTCGGAAGTCTTAAATAAAGAATTCTCTACCGATGAAGAAAGATTAAAGCTGGCGAAAGTAAACAAGCTGAAAAATCAAATGGATGTAAACCCCGAAAGGCAGGTACGTAAAAAAACAGCAGGGACAGACCCCTATATCCGACTCGATAGAAGAATTAAGAAAATGGATGAGATAGAGAAAATTAAAAAACAGGCCGGAGAAGGAGAATAGAAGTTTAGCAGCTATGAAAAAAATTTTATATCTGTTTTTCTTTCTCTTTTACCTGGTATTTCTAAACCACCTATTCTATTATTTTCATGAAGCTTTTACCCTGAAATTTTTTCCCTTCCTGAGAGAAGTTCCTCAGTTCAGTATTTTTCTACATATACTCGGAATTTCGTTTCTATCTTATGTTCTCTGCAATATGCTCCTCTACGGACGCTTTTTTTATGTAGCGAAAGTTGATATTCTCGAATAAGACATATATTCCTTTTTAAAAAATACCCAGAAATAAAAATAAGCGAAAATTAGGAGCGAAACATAAACCCAAATCCATAGAAAAAATTGCTCATTATAGTAAACGTAGGAGGGAAATAAGTCCAGGGATAGGTTATGAAATACCGGCATAAAACCCCAGACAACGAAAGTTCGAGGAAGGATATAAGCTGAAATATACAGAAGAGCCTTTCGGTTATAAGGCACATAAATAAAAACCTTATAAAAAGAACCTTTTTCATAATAAAAATAGTGGGAAATAAACTGGGTAAAAGTGTAGCCCCTGGCCTGAGGAGAAAAATCTTTTTTTCCGACATAATAAAACTTTCCAAGGTACAAAATTAAAATAACCACCAGAACATTCACAAAACCGAGCATTATCCAGCCCTGCTGAAAAAGGCTGACGAGAGGATTTGCCTCATAATTTAGGTCAGGAGTAAGTCTGTAGGTAACAAAAGCATCCAGACTTCGATTCAATAAGAGTAAAAAACTCAGAGTATAGTATTCTTTCATTTGTTTTTCTTCGAAAATTTTTCAGATTATGTACAGGAAAATTGTAGGAAAGATTTCCCCTTTTCAGTATACTGTATTCTTACTAATTAAACAGGATATTCCATATAAATGAGCGAAACAACCATTCATTCCCTCAGAGAAGAAATTCTTTCTAAAAAAAGAGCCGGCTGTGCTTTTCCTTTAATTTCACTCAGTACCAAACATGCTTTTGAATGTGGAGATTTTTATACCCTCCTTACTATGAAAGATTGGGCTTTACAAACAGGCCTGAGCATTATCCAGATTCTCCCATTAAACGATCTGGGCTGGGGACGGAGTCCTTATAGTTCCATTTCTGCATTTGCAATCGATCCGACATATATTTCCCTTCATATGTTAGGAATAAATATTTATTCCCGTTCCAAATATATCAAATCCTGTAAAATCAATATCCGCAGGGTGCGTGATCTAAAGCTCGGCTATTTACAAAAAGCTTTTTCTAAAGATTGGGGCGAAGAGATGCAAAAAAACATCGATGAGTTTCGAAAACAACAGACCTGGTTGGATACCTATGTAGCTTTTAAAATCCTGTATGAAGAAAACAACTCCTACCACTGGAAATTCTGGCCGGAATTTTCAAATTACGAAAAAGGAGTTGAATCTATCATTCAAGAAAGATTTAGAGAACGTTTTTATTTTTATGCCTGGGTGCAGCTCCTCGCTTTCCAGCAGTTGCAAAAGGTTAAAAAAGAATTTGAAACCGCCGGGATATTTTTAAAAGGAGACATGCCCATTCTAACTTCTCCCAACTCTGCTGATGTGTGGTCAAGAAGGCATCTCTTTTTTATGGATCTGGCCGCGGGTGCTCCCCCGGATTATTTCAACTCAGATGGACAGAACTGGGGCTTTCCGGTTATCAACTGGGAAGTCATGAAAAAAGATAATTATTCCTGGTGGAGAGAAAGACTTTCCTATATAGAGAATTTTTACCATATCTATCGCATCGATCATGTTCTGGGTATGTATAGAATCTGGGCCATTTCCGGAGAGGGTCTGCCTGGCAAGAAAGGTTTCTTTTATCCGCAACATGGGGTAAGTAAAGAAGATTTTGAAGAAGTGGAGCTGGACATAAAAGAATTTGAAGAAGCCGGCCTTATTTATGAATACGAAAAAGGAAAATATATCTTCTACTGGGATTTCCATTTGTATCCAGGTTACCAGGCTTTAACAGAAGAAATTAAAGCCAAATTTTATCCTCTATCTTATAAATACATCAAGGAGGATGAGACCTACTGGAAAGCCTCCGGTGAAGATGTGCTGGATTTCCTTTTTTCTCATTCCAATATGCTTCCCTGTGCGGAAGACCTCGGCGCTGTTCCCGGTTTTGTAAGGGATAGCATTCACGAAAGAAAAATTATCGGGATGGATGTTATACGCTGGACAAGATCCTTTGAAACAGGAGAATTTATCCCGGCAGAAAAGTACAGAGAAAATGCAGTATCTGCTCTTTCCGTTCACGACACCTCCATTGCTCTTGCCTGGTGGCATGAAATACAGGATTTTGATAGAAAGGCTTTTTTAAAACTTCTCGAACTAAAAGAAGAACCAAAAGCCGAAGAACTATTAGAAGAAATGCTTGCTTTTTCTCTTTCTACAAATAGTCAATTTTCAATTAACTTACTACACGATTTCATTTCCGAAAGAGGATTACAATACGATAAAGAAAATGAGGACGAATTAGATATACTGGTTCAACCGGAACTTCACCGAATTAATATTCCCGGTACACCAGAGAAGAAAAATTGGGGCTATCGGTATCCCTTTCACGCGGAAAATCTTTTAGAAAACAATAAACTTACAAAAAAGATTGCCCGTCTGGTGGCAAAGTATCGGTCTTAAACGGTTCTCCAAAAAATTGTTTTAGCATAGTGTAGAAACCGGGTAGGACAAATCTATCCGGTTTCAATATGGCCCTGACATTTACTCCGGCTAATTCCTCTTCAATAAAAATCGTATATTGTTCAGCTCTCATACTTTTTAGATTAGGATTTTGTAAATCTAATAATTCAATCATGTAACGTGCTTTCTCTATTTCTATTGCAGAGCGATTCCGATTTGGTTTGATATTCCCATCAATATCAAAGGTAAAATAATCTTCTATATCACGAACTTCAACCGGGTTTAAAAATAAATTCGAATTAAACATATCTTTCTTGGCATATTCACAGAACTCTCCTTTTTCATCTTCCGAAGCACAATTAAATCCATTGCAGGCCAGGGCCAGATTTCTATAAGAAAAAGCAAGATGTTTATATTTACTCTTGGGTTTGATATGTTCTATATGAGAAGGATGATGTCGGAGTGTATCATCTTTACGTCTTTTTTCGGGAATAGCCTGTTCACAATAGACACATAAACCTTTCTGCTCTTTCCAGAGATGCTGATGCAATTCGAATTTTATACTGGAATTAAACTGGCTCCATTTATTCGTACGCTTACGTTTCACATACGAATCAAAGGCCCGACAACGTTTTCTTTTGTGTATATATCTCATCGTTCCTTTTTAAAATTTAACATTCGGAGTCTGTGCTCCAATCGCATAATAAATGGATCTTTTAAACCCAGGTTTTGCTTCAAGGTTTCGACAAGTTCTCTAGTCTCATCCGATTCCAGATCTCCCTTTTCAATTTTTTCCATAAGAAGATCAATTTGTTCCTGGGTTTCTACATCTCGAAGAGGAGTTCCCATAATTTCCTGTAGAATTCGATTCGGTTCCAAACCCCTTGTTTGCTTTCGAGCCTTTTCCATATTCACAACTTCGATACGATTCTCCTGTTTATTATGAAATAACAAAAACAGATTCACAGGTTTTAAGGAAGATATGATATGCGGAGAATGAGTAGCGAATATCACCTGGTTTTTTGGACCCAATCTCCGATACAAATTCACGATTTTCTGTTGCCATTTCGGGTGCAGGGAGTTCTCCGGCTCATCGACCATTACAATACTATCCTTAATTCCGGAACTGTGCAGATAAAAAAATCGAAATAAAATTTGTTTTTCGCCGGAGGATAAATCTTCAATATCCACCGTCTCCTTATACATATTTTTAAATACCATATTTTCATCGATTTTTTCCGGATGGGATTGTATTCCAAAACTACTTTCTAATTCTTTAAGTTTTTTTAATATACGGGATTCCTTACTTTCTGATTCAGTAAGAATACTGGAGTAGAAACTGTAGATATTATGTTTTAAATCGGGTTCAGTGGAAAGAGAATTGAATTTATGGTCAACTTCCTTATTGGTATATAGAAGTTTAAGACCGTTCATATGGGAATAAGCAGAGGCTTTTTGCAGTAATACAAAAAGATTAAAGTCATTCTTTTCTACTTCGGTTTTTCCTTCTTTCTGGATTTCAGAATAAACCAATTCCACATTTTTTCTATTCTCAAAACGAGAAATAAATTCTGAAACACGAATTCCTGATTTCTCCAGAAGCTCGGTTCCTTCCAGACCTGTAAGACTGGAGATAATAAGTTCTTTCTGATCTTCAGTAAAAGAAATTACCATTCGCAATTCTTTACAGAAGGGAACAGGAAAGGGAATGGGAGATAGGGCCCGGTTTATTAAATTCAAAACCGTGGTCTTTCCGCAGCCATTATCACCGGCCAGGACAATGGTATCAAGAGTTCTTCCATTTAAATCGGTAAAATGGAGTTCTAAATTTTCTAATATTTTGTAATTCTTAATTATTATACTACGAACTTTCATCAGTATCGCATAACTCCGGGGAATATAAAATTAATTCCAAAAATCAAACCCTGTTCTTTTATATCATCCGGTACCGGACCAAAATCCTGTCCCTGAATTGCATCAATACAGGCGTTTTCCACAATACTCTGGCTGTGTGAACCTGTCTTTTTTACATCGATTACTTTTCCGTTTTCATCTAATAAAAACACAACCCCTACTTCACCGGGAATGATTCCCTGTCCGGCAACAATTCCCGCCATATCTCTATAGGCAAAATTTCCTCCACCCGGAGGAGCAAATTTATCTTCAATTTTTCTCAACATATTTTTAAAATACTTATAGGAATTTAACTTCTTGGTCGGAATTCTTGTAATACGGGCTCCATTCCAGCGAAAACGAAAGTCCTGCTTAAAACGATAATTAGTGGGGATTTTAGTTACAGGTCCTGTTTTTTCCGGTGTATTTTCTTTATTACCTTCGTTACCCCGATTGGCTTCTTTTACTTCTTTCTGCTTTTCTTTTTTTTTCTTTCCGGCGGTAATTCCATCCTTATCTTCCTGGAATTCTTTTTCAATTTCGACAACAAAAGATTCCTCTTCCTTTTGCACTTCCGGAGTTTCTTTTTTTTGACCGAAGATAGTTTCTCCACCAAAGATAAACTCTCGAAAAGGAGTTAGTGTATGAAATCCTTTCTCTTTTGTAATCCCTCCACTCCCGGTTGAATCTTCATCTGAAAGGGCTTTGATTTCTTTGTCTTTCTTTTTGTCTCTTTCAATCTGTTCTAATAATACGTGATATAATTTTTCATTTTCTTTATCTTTTACTGCTAATGAACTTGCTTTTTTATCCCGGAATACATCAAACAACAAATTTTTTGTATATAAATGAGCAGCAACGAGAGAAAAAATGAGAAAAGAAAATGCGGCAGAAAAAAAAATCCGTTTTTCGTCTTCCGAAAAATCCTTATCTATCGAAAAGAGTTCTATCATTTTCTTTTTTTTCTTTCTTCCCGTAAAATTTTATACCGAGGTGTTCATAGGCCTTATCACTTACAATTCGCCCGGATGGAGTTCTGTTAATCAAGCCTATGCGAACGAGGTAAGGTTCATAACTTTCTTCTATGGTTTTTTCTTCCTCCCCCACGATCACCGCGATAGATTTCAAACCCACCGGACCTCCATTATAACGTTCAATCATATTTCGTAATATATCCCTATCGAGATTATCCAGACCCAGATAATCGATGCCCAACTTCTCTAAAGAGGATTTACAAATAGGAAGAGTAATGTCTCCATTTACAGAAAGAATTTCCGCAAAATCTCGAATACGTTTCAGGAGATGGTTAGCGATCCTCGGAGTTTTTCGACTACGCTTTCCAATTTCGGCTGCACTATCTTTATCAATCTTAATTCCCAATATTTTCGCTGAACGCAGCACTATGGTTTGCATGTCCTCGTCTGAATAATAGTCCAGGCGAAGATGGATTCCAAATCGATTTTTCAAAGGTTCACTTATCATCCCGCTGCGGGTTGTTGCCCCGATAAGGGTAAAAGGTTTGAGTGGAATCTGCAAAGTCTGAGCCGTAAGCCCCTCACCTGTCACCACATCAATCTTATAATCTTCCATAGCAGGATAAAGAATTTCTTCCAGTCCACGATTTAGACTGTGGATTTCATCAATAAATAAAATATCTTTTTCTTCCAGTCTCGCTAAAAAACGGGCCAGGTCTTTGGGACTGCTTACCACCTTGGCCGAAGTAATGGTTACATCCGAACCCATTTCATTGGCAATAATAGAAGCCAGAGTAGTCTTTCCGAGACCGGGAGGTCCGCTAATCAAGACATGATCTAAAGGCCTTCCCCTCCTTCTGGCTGCTTCAATAAAAACCGCCAGGTTTTCAAGATTCTCTTTTTGACCGATAAAATCGGACAATTTCTCCGGTCTGAGACTGATTTCGTCGGGACTTTCCGTATCCGGGTCGAGTATCCGCTTATCCTGCAAATTCATATCCCTCAATCCGGCCTGGCCTCCGGTTTTATTAAAAGACGTATCTTCCGTTTTTTACGAATGAGTTCCAACTTCAAATGTTTACCTATCTTGCTTTTCCGCACTTCCTGTACCAGTTCCTGGGGAGATTCAATTTCTCTGTCTCCCGCTTTTACAATTACATCCATATTTTTAATACCGCTTTTTTCAGCCGGGGAGTTCGGCATTACCTGCCTCACAATAGCTCCCTTTTTAGACTGTAGACCCAATTCTTTTTCTTCGGTATCGCTTACAGAGTCAAGCCCGATGCCAATCCAGGCCCTTTTAATTTTTCCATTCTTTTTTAATTCGGTAAAAACTTCCCTTGCCTCATTGATAGGAATTGTAAAACCAATACCCACCGAACCTCCGCTCTGAGAGGCAATCATCCTGTTTATCCCGATTACTTCTCCGTGGATATTTAACAGTGGCCCGCCGCTATTCCCCTTATTGATGGCTGTGTCAGATTGAATATAACTTAAACCGGAAGAATCAATACCTCTCCTCGCTACGGCACTTATAATCCCCACTGTCAAAGACTGCTCAAAACCCAGAGGAGCCCCAATAGCTATCGCCCAGCTACCCACTTTTACAGCAGAAGAATCTCCCAGCTTTACAGGTGGTAAATTTTTAGTTTCGATTTTTAAAACAGCCAGATCCATTACGGTATCTGAACCAGCAACTTTTGCCGAATAGGTCTTGCCATTTTTTAACTTTACAGTCAGTTTATCCATTTTATGAATAACATGCTCATTTGTTAAAATATAACCATCTGAACTCAAAATAATACCTGAACCGAGGCCGGTTTGCTTTTCTTCGTGGGGTAATTGCCTGCCTTTATGAACCCGACCCTGACCAAAAAAATGTTCAAAAAATGGATCATTCATAAAGGGATGAGTCTGCACTTTTACCATTCTTTCCGTGGCTATAGACACAACACTGGGTGAAACATCTTCATATATTTTTTGAAATACATTTTCTAACTCAATCGCTGCATTTTTTGCATCCGACACGTTCCGATTCTGAGCACTGAGGTTTAAATTTAAAAGGCATAATAATAAAAAAAGCAGGAAAACCGGAGTTTTAGATAATTTTCGTTTCCAAAATAGAATCATTCATATTTCCTATTACTCAATTATATATACTTGAAGCTATTTCTTTCAGGAGTTCTGTCAAGTGGTAAATGAAACTTACTGTTCCCAAAATTTAAAACCTACAGTAAATCAGTTCAGTTTTTAAGGAAATAGCTTGCAAATTTTTAGAAATAATTTATCATACTTCATACTGCTATACAAATCCACAAATTAATGCAGGATCCTAAAACGAAGAAGAAAAACGAAAATATGCAAACTGAAACAAATGATGATTTTCATGACTTTCTTGAATTTTCGAGTGAAGCCTATCTCATTTTCTCAAAAGATCGTATTCTCTATACAAATCCGAGTTTTAAACGCTTACATAACCTATCTTCCCTGCAAACACTTTCAGACTACATAATCCACATTCATCCAGAAGATAGAAATGCTTTTTTAAAATTCCTTGAAACAAACATAACAAAAGAAATTACTAATTTAACATATCGATATATAATAGATAATTCAAATTCTATATACCTTAAAATCAAAATTTTTCCTCTTTCGGATGAAGACAAGAAAGCCTGCATAATAAACCAGATCTATTTAGATTTTAATGATATTAGCTCTCAAAAAGAAAAGGAAAAACAATTACAGCGGCTTTCTAAAGCTGTTATTGAAAGCCCGGCTATCGTTTCTATTACGAACGAGAAAGGAATTATTGAATTCGTAAACACCAAATTTACCGAGGTAACAGGTTATACTTACGAAGAAGCCATAGGCAAAACCCATAGCATCATCCGTTCCAGGTATTATTCACATGATTATTATCAAATGATGTGGAAAGCTATAGCAGCCGGGAATGACTGGCATGGGGAATTTTTAAACCAAAAAAAAGATGGTACACTGTACTGGGAAGAATCCCTGATCAAATCGGTCCAAAATGAAGATGGAAGTCTGAGTTTTCTAAAATTAGCTATCGATATTACATCAAGAAAAAAATTAGAAGAAGAAATTGAATCAAACATTCGTTCTTTAGCCCTACTTACAGAGTCAAGAAAAGCTATACTGCATAAAGATGATCCTAAAGAAATATTAGAAAAAATTTGTGAAGCCATTGTAAATTATACAGATTTCAAATTCGTCTGGGCCGGAATTCCTGTGTTGGAAAAAAAACGAGAAATAAAAATTATTGCTCACGCCGGAAACGATAATGGATATCTAAAATACCTGGATACCTCCTGGGGAACCAGCTTTCAAAACTCCAGTCTTGCCGGTAAAGTCCTGAAAGAAGGGACCAGTATTTATTCCAATGACTTAAATGAAGAAGAACGTAGCCAATGGTTAAAAAAAGCCATTGCCTGCGGTTTCCACTCTTCTCTTATTATCCCCCTTAAAGATAAAGAAGAATCTATAGGAATCTTAAAACTTTATTCACCCAAAAAAGAAGATTTAACTGCTGATGAAAGAGAATTATTGGAGAGATTAGCCGATGACTTGAGCTACGGTCTTATTTCAATACGAAATAGAAAGCAAAGAGACGAATTATTCTGGCAACACAATGTTATATTAGAGAATAGTGAAATTGGAATTACCTATGTAAAAGATAGGCATTTTTTATGGATTAACCACAAATTGGAGAGAATGTTCGGTTATGAGAAAGGAGAAATGATTGGAAAAAGTACCCGCATTCTCTTTCCAACAGTAGCCGAATATAACATTTTTGGAATAGATGCCTATGCTGAATTAAATAAAGGCCATTCTTACCAGATCGAAATTCCTCTTTCAAGAAAAGATGGAAGTCACATTTGGGTCAGTATAATCGGAAAAGCAGTAAATATAACAAATCCCGAAATGGGATATATCTGGATCATGGAAGATGTTTCTACCCGCAAGGAATTTGAAGAAAAACTAAAAAAAGCAAAGAGACAGGCTGAAAGTGCAAACCTGGCAAAAAGTATTTTCCTGGCAAATATGAGCCATGAAATCCGTACACCTATGAATGCAATCCTTGGCTTTACGGAATTATTAGAAGGTATATCCAAAGAAGAAAAACAAAAATACTATTTGAATATAGTAAAAACCAGTAGCAAAAGTCTTCTGGAACTAATTGATGATATACTGGATCTTTCCAAAATCGAAGCCGGAAAAATGGAGTTGTATTACGAAGAATTTAATCTGCGTGCATTAATCCAGGAAATAGAAAACATTTTCCTTCTAAAAATCCAACAAAAAGGATTAATTTTTCATATTGATATAGATGAAAGACTACCAAACAATATCATCCTTGATGAGTTGCGACTCAAGCAAATTCTCATTAACCTTGTTGGCAATGCTGTAAAATTTAGCGATCATGGAAAAGTTACTTTGATGATTGAGGTAGAAAACATCCGTGAACAGGATCTGGATATTCTCATTTCCGTAAAAGATACAGGTATCGGTATAGAAGAAAAAGAACAGAAACTCATATTTGAAGCCTTCAGACGTTCGGATGAAAGTGAAACAAAAAAATATGGTGGAACGGGACTTGGTTTAACAATAACTAAAAAGTTAGTCGAATTGATGAAAGGTGAGATAAAACTTTTTAGCGTACATGGTAAAGGAAGTTTATTTGAAATATTAATTTCTTCAGTAAAGTATACGGAAAATACAAATATAAAAAACCCTGAAGATCATTTAGAACCCTTATCCATTCATTTTACTCCGACCACCATCCTGGTTGTGGATGACCTGGAAATGAACCGTATGCTAATAAAAGATTTCTTAACTTACTCACAACTAACTATTTTGGAAGCCAGTTCCGGAGAAGACGCGATTAAAACTTTGCAAGAAAATCCTGAGCTACCCTCAGTAATCCTCATGGATTTGCGTATGCCCGGCATGGGGGGAAAAGCCTGTACCGAAATAATAAAACAACACGAATCCTGGATGCATATTCCGGTAATAGCCCAGACAGCCTCAGCCATGGTCGAAGAAGAAGAAAATATTAAAAAGTCCGGATTCAGTGCGTTCTTGCGCAAACCCATTCACCAAAAAAACCTGTATCGTACGTTAATGAATTTTTTGACTTATTCAGAACAAAGGGAGGAAGAAACAGGTATCCTTGAATCCTAGGCGAGCTATAAACTCCCTTGCTTTTCAGAAAATGGAGCTCTTAAAGAAATGCTAAGTGAGAATTCATGAAGATTCATGTATTTCCTTTTTCTTCCGAAAATGATACTATGTCCAGAGTAATATTCATCTATCTAATTCTTTTTATCTGCCTCCCTATTTATTCTCACGATGAAAGAAATGAGGTTCCCGGGGTTTATAAAAATCCAGACGAGGTAATAGAAGATACTGCCGGCAGGGAAGCAAGCGAAGACACTGATAAAGAAATCCAAAATCTAAAAAAGTCTCTTGATTCCTACTACTCTCAATTTGTGGAAGGAAAACGCACCTGGCATGAAAGAAATAGTCAGGAAATATTTAAGAATCAGTCAATCAATCAGACCCGACTTTTAATGAGGGACATAAACTCAGAATTTTCTGAAAGTGGAAGATTACGAGATTCTTTAATTTTATTTCAGATACATGCAAAACTTGGAGTTCTATATTCCAAAAAATATAGGGCTGATTCAGGTAAGGACCCCTACTCCAGACAAAAAGCCATAGAGCACTACCTGAATTCCTTTCGCTATAGGGACCTATCCTCATCGGAAAATAGTTTTCTATACGAGAAAAATTGGAGAGAAATCAGAGATGATTCGGCAGTTTCTGCAAGAAAACTACATACCTCAAATAAGCAAGCATACGAAACAGCTAAAAAAGATTTTATTCAAAAAAAACAGGAACTTTACAGAAACAAAGCCAAATTGGCCAGGGATTTTGCTTTTTCTGAAAATACTTACTCTTCCGCCAATCCGAGTATACAGATAAGAAATACAGCAGAGTCTATCGATAGAGAAATGGCTAATTTAGAAAAAGAGCTTGAAGAAAAAAAATTAGCCTACGAAGAATCCTATAAAAACAATTATCTTCCTTATAAAGAGTCAAAGGACAAAGAAAATGCAGATGTTCTTTTTAGACTGGCCGGTCTTGTCCGAGAATTGGAAGAAGAAAGCCTTCAAGTAAGAAAACAGAGAACCCAAATCCCGATTCCGAGAGACCCCCGCTTTATTTTTGATAGTACAAGGGAAAGAGACTTCCCTGCCTACCGGCAAATCCTCCACCTCGCACATAGATTCGAACCTTCAAATAAACAAATTTTATTTGCATTAGCCGATGAACACCGTATGGCAGGAAAGACCAAAGAAGCTGCCGATTATTTTGAATCATATATCTCCACTGTTTGTAAAGAGAATTTAAAAAAACAATGGGAAACTCTGGAAGAAAAAGATAAAAAAGATACAATGCAAAGAAATTTGATAGGGGTTCAATTCCAGAATAATACAAGTATAGAAGAAAACCTGGACAAACAGGAAAGTATAATTCTCTACCGGGCAGCCGAAGAATACTTAAAAAATCTGGATGATACAGGTAAGGAATATTTAAAAAAAGCTTTTCTGTATACAGCGATGCTTCGTTCCCAACTCAAGCAAAATGTAAAAGCAGCTTATTACTATGAGAGGTATTTGGAAAGAGAAACAGACGAAGAGAAAAAAACAGCCTGGGAATATTATCTCGGAAACTTCTACTTTGAAAAAATTGGAGACAGACATAAAAGTGTTGCTTATTTTCAGACCTGGCTTTCAAAAAAAGAAAACGAGCAGACAGATGATAAAAAAGATCTAAAAGCCTACCTGGATAGAAACATACAACTATTTCATGCGTATGCTGCCCTGGATACTTATTCAATCTATACCCACATCCCTCCCGAAGAGAGAAGTCATACCTTCTCTTCTCTAGAAAATATAAAACAAGAAGACATAAATAATTTATATCATATAGAAAAAGCTTATCGAATCATCATAAATTTAGAAGAACTCCTATATAAGGAAAAGCAGGAAGAATCCCAATTAAAATCTCAGTTCTTAGCCGAAAAGAAAAAACTTTTACCCAAAACAGATGATAATGCTTTATTAGAATATCATAAATACAAAACAAAACTTCAGGATTTGCAGGAAAGGATCAAAACGATTCAAACTACCTATAAATCTTTAAAACAAATAGAACTTCTATTTCGTTTTGCAGAACTGGAGGCCGATAAAAGAAATTTTCACCTCGCTTCGGAAATATACAGAGAAATCATTAACAAAGGAAACGAACTAGAAATTTCTCATGCCAGAGAAAATCTGGAAAGCATAGAAAAGACTTTACAGGATGGAAGGATCCGGGAACTTTCCCGATTATATTAGTTAAATGAGAATCAATACAGCTATTACCCAAATGCTCGGAATTGAATTACCTATTATCGGGGCCCCCATGTTTCTTGTATCCTATCCGGAACTGGTAGCTGCTGTTTCAAACGAAGGAGGCATCGGAACCTTTCCGGCTTTAAATTTTCGAGAACCGGAAGAACTTAAAAACGGAATTGATACGATACGCTCTCTGACCTCCAAACCCATAGGTGTAAACCTGATACTCCATAAAGAACATAATCCTGACTGGCAAAAACAACTGAAGACCTGTCTCGACAAAAATGTAGAACTTTACATCGCCAGTCTCGGAACTCCCAGGAGCCTCATCAAGGAAGTTCATTCCAGCGGAGCAAAAGTTTTCTGTGATATAACCACACTAAAACATGCCAAACTGGTCGCGAAAGCAGGTTGTGATGCAATTATTGCTGTGGGAAGCGGAGCGGGCGGACACTCCGGTAATATTTCTCTTTTCAGCCTGATTCCATACATCAAAGAGGAAACCAACCTGCCTGTTATTGCTGCTGGTTCTATCGGTACCGGTTTTCAAATATTGGCTGCACTAAGTCTCGGAGCCGATGCAGTTTCTATTGGAACCCGATTCATTGCCAGTATAGAAGCTCGTGTAAACGAAAATTATAAGACTATGCTAATAGACTCAAGTCCGGAGGAAATTATTTATACGGATAAAGTCACCGGGATTTTTTCAAACTGGATGAAGCAAAGCCTTGATAAACATCCTTATATCTTAAATGGAGAAAAACCTCCGCAATCTCTCGAAGGTGACAGCAAACGATGGAAAGACATCTGGTCAGCCGGTCAGGGAGTCGCTCAAATAAAAGAAGTCCTCAGTGTTCAGGAGATATTCCATAGAATCAAAAATGAGTACAGGAAAGCCCATAGAAGCATTCCTATTCCTACTTAATCACATGAAAAAGAAACATGGTTGCATAATTTTAACGCCTGTTTAAATTGCTACTATATTATCCAATCAACACGGGAAGTTTTATGTCCAAGAACTTATATATTACCACCACAGAAGCCAGGAGCGGGAAATCCGCAATAGCATTAGGTCTCATGGAAATGCTTATGAGAGACACCGACAATATAGTTTTTTTTAGACCCATTATAAATGTGGAAGAAAGCTGCAAAAAGTGCGATAATGATATTCAACTAATTTTAGATCAATTCAAACTCAATGTTGATTATGAAGACTCCTACGCCTATACAGTAGGTGAAGCCCGGGAACTCATTACGTCCGGGAAGCAGGACGAGCTTTTAGAAGGAATCCTTACGAAATATAAAGCCCTTGAAAGCCGTTTTGATTTCGTACTCTGCGAAGGAAGTGATTTTTCAAAAACCACATCAGCTTTTGAATTTGACATCAATGCAGATATTGCGAATAATATTGCTGCACCCATTTTATTAGTGACGAATGCTTTTGGGAAAACTGCAAAAGAGGCAATTTCTGCAACTGAAATGGCGATTGAATCATTTGAGGAAAAAGGTTGTAAAATTCTTGCTACTACCATCAACTGCATTGAAGCTCATAATTTTTCTGAAATACAAAATCTGATTAATGAAAATGAAGATTTTAAGAAACGCCTGATATATACCCTTCCGAATGAGCCTGCACTTGCCTTGCCGACCATGGAAGAAGTGAAAAACTGGTTAAATGCACAGGTTTTATATGGAGAAAATAATTTATACAAACTTAGCAGCCGTTTTGCAATCGCTGCCATGAGAGTAGAGAATTTTCTCAGCCGAATTGACAATGATACACTTGTAATTACACCGGGTGATAGATACGATATTTTACTGGGTTGTTTGTTATCATTAAATTCTCAAAATATGCCTAAAATTGCAGGAATTGTTCTAAGTGGAGGCATGAAACCGGAAGGAAAAATTAAAGAAATGTTGGATGGGATGAAAAATCTTCCCATCAGTATATTGAGTGTAGAAAAATCTACCTTCGAAACGGCTTCTAAAATGGACAGTATCCATGCTACCATCTCTAAAAACACTCCTCGTAAGATCATGATGGCACTCGGACTTTTCGATAAGCATATTAATAGCAAAGAATTAAAAAAACATATTAGCCTGAGTCGCTCTACACGTCTGACTCCAAAAATGTTTGAATATAATCTACTTCAAAAAGCCAAGTCAAATAAACAGCACATCGTTCTTCCGGAAGGTACAGAAGAAAGAATATTAAAAGCAGCCGAAATATTATTGAAACGTGAAATAGTAGATATAACCCTGCTTGGTGATGTAAACAAGGTAAAAGAAAAGATTGATAATCTCGGACTCCACATGAAACAAGCGAATATTATTAATCCGGTACAATCTGAATATTTCGATGAATATGTAAAGATTTACTGCGAATTAAGAAAGGATAAGGGAGCAACGGAAGATATAGTTCGTGACATTATTGCTGACGTGAATAGTTTCGGAACAATGATGATTTATATGGGTCATGCAGACGGGATGGTTTCAGGTGCCATCCATACAACAGCACAAACAATTCGCCCTGCCTTTCAGATAGTCAAAACCAAACCGGGAAGTTCAATTGTCTCCAGTGTATTCTTTATGTGTCTTGAAGATAGAGTCCTGGTATACGGAGATTGTGCGGTTAATCCCAATCCGAGTGCGGAAGAACTGGCAGAGATTGCTATCAGCTCAGCAGATACAGCAAAAGCTTTTGGAATCGAACCTAGAGTAGCGATGTTGTCCTACTCAACCGGTTCTTCCGGTTCAGGTTCCGAAGTGGAGAAGGTTCGGGAGGCTACCCGAATTGCTACTACAAAAAGACCCGATCTTTCAGTAGAAGGCCCTATGCAATATGATGCAGCAGTAGATTTAAGCGTAGCTAAAACAAAAATGCCTGATAGCAAAGTAGCAGGACGAGCCACCGTTTTCATATTCCCAGACCTCAACACAGGTAACAATACATATAAAGCAGTACAACGTTCCGCAAAAGCAGTTGCCATCGGTCCCGTATTGCAAGGATTAAATAAACCAGTTAACGATTTAAGTCGTGGCTGTCTCGTTCCGGATATAGTAAATACAGTAGCTATTACTGCCATTCAGGCACAGGCAGAAAAAGGAATATCATGAAAATACTAGTTATCAACACAGGAAGTTCATCATTAAAATATCAGCTTTTCTTAATGGATAAATCCGAGGTTCTTGCATCCGGTCTTGTTGAAAGAATCGGAGAAAAACTTGGCATAATTCATCATAAAACAAATGGCAGAGAGCACAAAGAAGAAAGAAAAATTCCAAATCATAGTCATGCAATACAAATTGTAATGGAATTATTAACGGATACGGAAAATGGAGTCATAACAGATAAGTCCGAAATAAGTGCTATCGGTCACAGGGTAGTTCATGGTGGAGAAAAATTTCACGAACCCTGTGTGATTACCGATGAAGTTCTTTCTGCTATTAAGGAACACATTCCTCTTGCTCCTCTCCATAACCCTGCAAACTTAACCGGGATTGAGGCCTGTAAGACTTTCTTTGAGGACATACAACAGGTTGCTGTCTTCGATACTGCTTTTCACCAATCCATTCCCGATTATGCCTATCATTACGCAATCGATCACAGTCTATATGATAATTATAAAATACGAAGATATGGTTTTCATGGTACTTCACACAAATACGTAGCTATGAAAGGAGCCAAATTTTTAAATAAGGATTTTTCAAGTTCTAACTTGATAACCATCCATCTTGGAAATGGTTCCAGTATTGCAGCCATTCGAAACGGAAAAAGTATAGATACTAGCATGGGAATGACTCCTTTAGAAGGCATTGTTATGGGTACTCGTTCGGGAGATATTGATCCGGGAATTATTTTTTACATGGGAAGAGAATTAAATCTACACCTAACAGAAATCGAAACCATACTCAATAAAAATAGTGGTTTAAAAGGTTTATGCGATACAAATGATATGAGAGATCTTTTGGATAAAAAAGAAAAAGGAGATAAAAAAGCCGAATTAGCATTCCGAATTTATGTATACAGGATAAAAAAATACATAGGAGCCTACACAGCAATACTGGGAAACTTGGATGCTATCATTTTTACAGGTGGAATAGGAGAAAATAGTTATGATATACGTGATGCTGTATGTTCTAATCTTTCTGTTTTTGGCATAGCTTTAGATGAGCTTAAAAATAAGACAAAGGATAAGCATGAGAGAGCCATTCATAAATCAGATTCATCAGTCCAAATTTTAGTCATTCCGACCAATGAAGAATTACAAATTGCTCTTGAAACTAAAGAGGTTTTAGAAAAGTAATTTAGGTGAAGTGATGAAAGCAATATTATTCGAAAGTCCCTGTGAAGCAGAAAAATTATATATCGGTGAAGCCCCTTTACCTGAACTCAAAGAAAAAGAAATCCTGGTTAAAGTTAAGGCTTTTGCAGTTAATCGGGCTGATACCCTTCAAAGAATCGGCAAGTACCCGGCACCAACAGGAGCCAGCCAAATTTTAGGTCTCGAATTTGCCGGGATAGTAGAAAATCCCGGACAAAGTAAACTTTGGAAAAAAGGGGATAAGGTTTTCGGACTTGTTTCCGGGGGCGCATACGCAGAATATGTGGCGATTCATGAGGAGATGGCAGTAGTCCTACCGAAAAACCTGTCTTTTGTGGAAGCGGCTGCTATTCCTGAAGTTTTTTTAACCGCCTGGCAGGCTCTTTGTTGGTTAGCCGTAGTCAGGGAAAATGAAACAGCTCTAATTCATACAGGAGGAAGTGGCGTTGGAACAGCAGCTATACAAATATGCAAAGAATTGAATGTTCTTCCGATTATTACCGCTTCAAAAGAAAAGCATGATACCTGTGAGTCCCTTGGAGCCAAATTATGTATTGATTACAAAACACAGTCCTTCTCGGAAGAAGTTAAGCGCTTTACTTCAGGAAAAGGAGTCAACACTATCATCGATTTTTTGGGAGCCAGTTACTTTGAAGATAATATTTCCAGCCTATCTATCGAGGGAAGACTAGTCATACTGGCGTTTATGGGAGGAGCAAAAGTAAACAATGTAAATCTCGCAAACTTATTATTTAAGCGAATTAGTATTCACGTATCCAGCCTGCGCTCCAGAAGTCTTGACTACCAGATAAAACTTAATAAGGACTTCTTTTCCTGGGGTTTATCCCGTTTTAAAAGTACTCAACTTTTACCGGTAGTATACGAAGTTCTGGATTGGAAAAACACAGGAAAGGCTCATAAAATTATGGAAGAAAATGCGAATACAGGTAAGATTGTTTTAGAGGTAAGCTAATTTGAATATCCATAATATAAAATCCATTGCCATAAAGTTCTTTGCTTATTTTGGCATACTATTTGGAATTTTAACCATAAGCTCAGGAGGCTTGATTCTTTTCAGTGAAGAGAAATATCGCCTTGCTGCCGGAAAGTATATACCGGAAATTTTATGGTTTAATTTCTTATCCGGTTTTCTCTATTTATATGTATCATCCCTTATCTTACAAAAAAATAAAAATACTGTTTATTCAATAAAGTTTTTATTATTTTTAATTTTTATGGCTGTTCTATACCTTGGAATACACATTATTTCTGGTGGTGAATACGAAAAGAGAACTTTAATTGCAATGTTTTTCCGTTTTGCTTTCTGGTCAGGGATGTTTTTTTTAGTTTCAAGTGAAAAAGAATATTTATATGTTTAAGATTTAATATACCAGTAGGATAAATTTATGAGATTTTTAAAATATTGTAGTATCTTTCTTTTTTTCCATCTTTCTTTCCAATCCTGCATTTCAAATATTTTTGATTGTCCTATGGATACCATTGCTCTAAAGACAGAATGTCAGGCAAAAAAAGATGAGGAAAAAAATAAACTATTATTATTAGCTCTCGCTCTTTCCGGGACAAAAAATGGTAGTAACACTGCTACTTTATCAGGCGATGAAGCACCTATCGGACAACTTTCCGGTAACACCCAGGCTATGATAAATCAGATAAATAATAATAGCAAGTGCAGTTCTTCTAAAATAGAAGAAAATTCGAATCTTACAAAAACAGCACAGAATCATAGTTATGATATGGTAACACGTAGCTTCTTTAGCCATGTAAATCCGGATGGAAATAATCCGGCCGTAAGATTAAAGAATTCTAATATAGGTGGTTTAACAAGTTTTAGTTCCGATCCGCTTACTGCCTGGAACAAAGCCGGTTATAATACATCCACCTACGAATCCAGTTCGGAACCTCCTTCTGGAAATGGATACGGAACCAGCAATGGAGTCCAAAAATGGGAAGGAGCTTTTGAATTAATTACCCGCAACGCCGATACAGCGGATGAAGCCTATAACGCTTTAAAAAAAGATTTAGCATATAGTTATATACTAACGAATTTCTGTAACTTAGGTTTAACTCACATTGGTATTGGTAAAAATAGTAATTCTGATAAAGATTCTAACAAAAATTTTTGGACAATCATTATGCTTAAATCTCCCTCGAGCAAATAGAAGAAAATGATTTAAAAAAAATAGTATCTGATTATTCATGACAATATGATGGAGAATGAGTTTCCTCAGAAAAAAATTGTTATACCGGGAGGTAGCGGCTATCTGGGTCAATACCTGGCAAACTATTTTTCTAAAAAAGGTTATGAAATTTTCATTCTATCACGAAATCCAAAAGTCCAAAAACCCGGGATTTATACTTTACTCTGGGATGGAAAAAGTCAGGGTGATTGGATGCAAATTTTTGAAAATGCAACAGCAGTTATTAACCTGAGCGGAAAAAGCGTAGATTGTCGTTATACAGATATAAACCGAAAAGAAATAATAACTTCGAGACTCCTATCCACTGAAGCGATTGGTTTAGCCTTTCAAAAATCAAACAATCCTCCTCCACTCTGGATAAACGCAAGTTCAGCAACCTATTACAAAGATACCCGTGGAAACGAAAAAGCAAACGATGAAAAAGAGGGAAAAGCCGGTACCGGTTTTTCCGTTAATGTATGCAAACAATGGGAACAATCCTTTTTTAAATTTAATATTCCTAATATTCGTAAAATAGCTCTCCGAATTTCTTTTGTTTTAGGAAATTCCGGTGGTGCTCTACCAAGTCTAATTCAGCTATCAAAATTAGGTCTTGGTGGAAAAATGGGTAGAGGTGAACAGTTCATCAGTTGGATTCACGAAGAAGATTTTGCAAGAATCATAGACTGGTTGATTACACAAAACAAAATTGAAGGTATCATTAACTGCACCTCACCACATCCGGAAAAAAACGTAGATTTCATGAAAGCTCTACGGACAATCTTCCACATACCCTTTTCCATTCCTTCTCCGGAATTTTTGATTCATATTGGTTCATTCTTTTTAAGGACCGAACCCGAACTTATTTTAAAAAGTCGAAAAGTTTTCCCTCTACGTCTTTTGGAATCCGGCTTTCAGTTTAAATACCCAAATTTAAGAGAAGCATTAGAAGAAATTGCATATAAAAGAAATTAAATTTACAATAACATTATTTTTTCTATATCTATAAGTTTTACAATACCGTATTCAGAATCATAAAGTTTATTAATAAATTCACATTCTTCAAAACTTAAATAAGAGCTTGCTTCCTGTAACTCCTCCTCCTGATAAGAAACTATTTCAACAACAGAATTTGCTAAAAAACTTATATTCTTATTGACATACTGTAGTTTTATGATAACTTCCGGTTTTCCTCCTGCCTCATCAAAATTTCCATAGTTAAGTAACATTAATAAATCGCAAACAACAGAGGTTTCCCCACGTAAATTTACCAGGCCTTTTATAAAGGGTCTGGCAGTCGGAATAGGATTTAAGGGGACTCCTTTTTGAACTTCTTTACAATGCTTAATATTAATCCCAAAAAGAGAATTGGAAATTTCCCAAATTAAGAGCAATTGTCTTTTCTCTGTCTTATTATTCATACCCTTTATATACTTATTTCCTCTTCTATAAATTTTTGAACTACTTTTTCAATATCAATATGTAAGGCTATAGAATCTTCAATTTTTGAATAGGCGCTAATATATTGATTATATATGTCCTGGCTCTTATATGTTTCAATTCCTTCAAGAATATCTAATATATCATGAGCTATAATTCCAATCGAATACTCTTCATTTTTTAATTCAATGCAATACATCTTTGGAATATCATTTTGCTTTCTAATATTTAAATACTTCTCTATACGTATAATAGTAATTATTTTCTCTTCAATATAAACCTTTTCCTTTCCTAAAACCTGCTTTATATTCGAAAGACCAATCTCCCTTACTCCTACTATATTCACAGCAGGAAGAAAGAAAATTTCATCGGAAATAATAAAAAATAAATAATTATGATCTCTTTTATTTTTACTCTCCTCTTTCTTTACAAGTCCCTCCTTCAATTCTACTTTCAAATTAAATTTTTTTAATATAGCATCAGGTTCAATGATCAAAATAATACTTCCATCCCCGGAATATGTATGACCACCAAATAAGTTTACATCCCTTACCTGCTCCGGAAGAGGTTTTAATACTATTTCTTCGATAGAAACAAGAGAGTTAAATGAAATAGCAAAGTATTTATTTTCCGATTGTAAAATAGCTATATTTTCATTTTTTTCATGAACCATGTAATTAGGAAAAAGTACATTGTTTAGTTCTATTAGAGGAATCTTTTGATTACGTAACTTATATATCTTTTTATCATCCAACTCTATAATATTTGCAGCATCATATTTCGTTAATTCTAATATATTTTTCTGCATTATAGCAAACTTTTTATCATTTACAAGGATGATAAATGCAGGCATCACACTTAAAGTTTGCGGGATTATACCGGTAATACAAACACCTTTCCCTTTTTCGCTTTCAACTCTGACTGAACCACCGTATTTTTTAAAATTATTTAGAACAATATCCATTCCAACTCCACGACCGGATATCGATGTGGCTTCTTTCCTCGTAGTAAAGCCCGGATGAAAAATCAATTCATAAATCTCGGAATCCTGCATAGCTTCCAATTGCTCAAAGGTATATAAATTCTCCCTTAAGGCTTTATCTTTAATTTTATCTAAATCGATACCCCTACCATCATCTCTCACTTGAATAAAAATATTTCCCCTTTGCAAATAAGTGTTTAAAATTATCTTTCCAAAGGCCGGTTTATTATTACGAATACGTTCCTCTTTATTTTCAATTCCATGATCAATAGAATTTCTCAGAATATGCATCAATGCTTCTGTAATTCCTTCCATCATAGCTTCATCAAACTCTATTTCATTTCCATAAAATTCTGCTTGAATCTCTTTATTCAACTCTTTCGAAACATCCCGAATGATTCTTTGTAGCCTTGGATATATAGAACCTATTTTTAACAAGCGTATCTTCATGAGCCTGTTATAAATTACATTAATATATTGACTTAAACGATTAATGCGAATTTCTTCTTCAGAATCTTCTTCATAGTTTAGTATTTCTAATAATTGATTCCTGGCAATAACTGCTTCACCAGCAACATTAAGAAGTTCATCGATATAAGATGTAGAGATTTTCAAAAAAGTATTCCGATACCCTTCTGTTGATTGTGCGTTTACTTGCGGTTTGGGTTTTGTATGTAAATATACAATTTTAGTATATTTTAATTTTATTGTATTTAAATATTTTTCAATATCATCATGCAGCACAACAAAACGATACGGAATATGGAATGCCTTTGATCCTTCAAACTCATTCAGTTCATCTTCCAATAACTCCCTTTCGAACAAATACATATTATTATGTTCAAGAAATTGTGTAAATCCTTTCAGATCCGTAAATTTTTGAGAGCATAAATCACATTCCACTAATGCTACACTTTTTCCATTCTCCTTAGCTAATTGAATATACTTCTCATAGCTTTCTTCTTGTGCGCTATTTTCAAAAAATTCTGAGCTTGAAATTTTTAAATGTTGCTCAATTATTTCTATATAAGGTTCAATTTGATGTGTAGATTCATTCGCTAAATCGTATATAATCTCTTTAAGTTTATCTATTGAATGAAAAATAATTTCTATCACTTCCCCGTTTATCTTTATATCCCCGGAACGCAGCCCGGAAAAAAGAGATTCAAGAGAATGAGACAAACTTTCAATTTTTTTTAAGTCCACCATACCGGACGTACCCTTAATAGTATGAACAGCCCTAAAAAGTGAATTTAAAAGTTCATCATCAGGTGATGTTTCTAAAAGTAAAATCTCTTCTTCTGCCCTTGTGATTAATTCTTTTAACTCTGCTTCTAATACCTGATAAAAATCTTCCATCTTATAAGCTTACCACTTCAATTGAGTCAATGAAGCTCTTCACCTGCAAATCCATAAAAGCTTCATAAAATTTCTTCTCACAGTATAAATGAATCATACATTGCTTTTTTTTCAGGTGTACAAAAATAGAAAGTAAAAAGGCCAGAGATTTTAGATTCATATTCATAATTTCCTGTAAATGAAAAGCTACTTCCATTCTTGCTTGTATAAGCTTTATTATATCCTTAAAAGATTCAACAATAGAATCAGTAACAGGTTCAATATCTGCATTTGTAATATAGATATTGAAAACATTTTTCTTTTTATTTAAAAACACATTCATATTAAGATAAAACCTTCATCGACCCTTTTAACATTTCAGACCTTTGCTTTAAAGATTCACCTGAAGCAGCCAGTTCTTCGGATGAAGCGGCATTTGACTGAGCCATCTGAGATAATTGACTGACCGCTTCATTCACATAATTTATATTTGTAGTCTGCTCTCTTACAGCTGCCGAAATTTCTGTAATTAAGTCCGATACCTTGATTACTTCTGGAATCATAGTATTTAAAAGATCATTTGCTTTTTCGGCCACATTTAAACTTTCCTTAGTCAAGACTTTTATCTCTCTCGCAGTCTTTTTGCTACTCTGGGCCAACTTCCTTACCTCGGCCGCGACAACTGCAAAACCCTGCCCGTATTCTTCCGAACGTGCAGATTCAATTGTGGCATTGACCGAAAGTAAGTTTGTTTGAGAAGCGATCTCTTCAACCAGGTCTATCTTTTCCGCCACATTCTTCATTGCTTGTAAAGTTCTCACAACAGCTTCTCCACCATCTTTAACCTTAGAAACCATTGAAGTTGTTAAGGAATTTGTAATAGAAGCATTTTCTGTATTCTGCTCAAGACTTGAAAGTATTTCTGTAAGCGAAGCTGAGGATTCTTCTACACTTGCAGCCTGTTCAGCAGCTACTTTAGAAAGAGTTAAACTTGATTGAGACAACTCTGTCGATATATCAAAAACCTGATCAGATAACTCGGTAATAAAATTCAGTTGACTCGAAATTTTTTTCTTAGAAATGAAAAAAGATGATATGGATACAATAACAATAAATATTATAAGCATTATAATTATAATCAAAACAGTAAGTTCCCGACTCTTATATTTCTCAACGGTTGCAAAAGTCCTGTTATCTAACATTTTGAAAAATTCATCTATAGGGTCCATAATGATTTTCTTATCTTGATGATACTTCTCATCAAACATAATCTCCCTTGCATAGGTTTTATCAGGAGCTTTTTTCACATTAAAGTTCCCCTTACCATCATTATATAAACCTTTTACTGCATTCATTGCAATCGTTTCAGTCATAACCAATGAATTTGAATTATCTTCAGCCTCCTTCAATTTCGTAAACTCTTCTTCAGAAAATCCAAGCTCTTTCATTATTTGTCGGAGTGGAATTTTTCTTCCATCCGGCCGTGTTTTTTTCCCATTTCTTACATCCAGAATATGCCAGTATTGTTTCTCATATTTATAGTCACCCGTTACGACATAAGTGCGCGCAAGCCGTGTCAGCTCATCAGAACTTTGCTTCAACTCAATAGCTGCCTGATAAGACTTATAACGAATATCACGATGGAAATTTAATACATTTTGATAATAAGCCATAAGAAAAGCTAATAAACCCAAAATAGTAAGTAAAATAGTTATAAAACTATTGGTTATAAATAATATATCTTTAATCGTAAAACTTTTTTTCTGCCCCTTAAACATGACACCCTCAACTGAACCCATACAAACCTCTATTTTTTAAAGAATGATCTTCAGTATCATAATTTTTTAGTAATATAGTAAAGCTTTTTTTAAAGGTTGCATCATTTTTCCTACTACTCATATTCCCGGTAGCTTCATTATAAATTGATTTATTTTATATTCTCTTTTTTAATTGACTTTTTTACGGACTTAGACCCATTCTGATTTTGTGTTGAATATTTATAAATTTTTAACTTATCTCCTTAAATTAAATCTTCCCATTTTACTTTTTATCCCAAAGATAAAATCTTTCATAAAAAAAAGAGAAAAAAGTCTTAATTCAATATTAGAATTAAGCTTTTCCACTAAAAAAGTCTATTGGCTACATGGCGCTTCTGTTGGAGAATTAGATCAATGCAAATCCTTAGCCCGTGTTATTCGTGAAAAAGAACCCGATGTATTTATTCTACAATCTGTTTTTTCTGAAAGTGTTTCTGAAAAAAATTTAGCCGATCCTTCTATTAATGCTTTTTTCTTTCTGCCTCTCGATTTCCCCAATTCATATGATAAAATTTTTCTAAAGTTTCAACCTTCTGCTTTATTTCTTGCTGCCTGGGACACCTGGCCTAACCTCCTGATTTCTGCTAATAAATTTAACTGCAAGTCCTATCTCTTTTGTGCAACTATGAATGAAAATTCAGGAAGAAATAAAGGTTTAGCCAGACTCTTATCACGAAAAACCTTTCCCCTACTTTCCGGAATTTCTCCTACTCACAAAATCTACGAAAAAGTATTTCTGGATTTATCTTCTAAAAAAGTTCCTATTCATACCTGCGGGGATTCTCGTTTCGATTCTGTAGTAGAGAAAATAAAAAGTAACCAAATTTTACCTGATTTTCAAAAAAAAATTCCCAATACACTACCTCAGCTCCTAATTCTCGGTTCAACTTATGAAGCCTGTGATTTAATCTGGTTTCCAATTCTTCAAGATTTACTTAATCAGGGAATCCATATCTGGATATTCCCCCATAAAATAGATGAAAAAAGAATAAGTTTTATAATCCAACAACTACAAAAACTGAATTTATCATATTCTCTTTATTCAGGTTCAGAGCAAATTTCAAATCTTTGCATATTTGATGCAATTGGACTTCTTGCTTATGCTTATCAGTATGCCAGTTTTGTATATGTAGGTGGTGCTTTACATAATCGTGTTCATAATGTGATAGAGCCTGCCTATTTCGGTATGCCTATTTTTACCGGACCTAAAATAGAAAACGCATCTGAAGCTATGACTCTCGAAAAATTAGGAGCTTTATTTCGCTTTACTAATATTTCAGATTTAAAGCAAAAGTTTATCCCCCTTATAGGCAATGAAGAAAAAAGGCTTGAGTTAGGAAAAATTGCTCGAAACTTTGTTACAGAAAATACAGGAGCATCCGAACGGTTTTATAATATCTTTTTAAAAAAATAGAAAGTTTTTGACAAATATAAATCTTTTTTTTCTACTCACTAAAAGAAGGAAGAATATGAAACTACATGCACAACTTATATTTCTCTTACTTATTTTTATTGCAAGCTGTAAACCTTTTGTAAGTTCCAAAATAGAAAAAAATCCCTATCGCAAAATAAACATTGAACATCCTTCTGTTAAGTACGAAAATTACAAGCTTCCGGAAGGCTGGGAGAACAGGGTTTATGTATTGGACGGTATACACCTGGACTATTCGATACAGATGAATCGTATTGATAATTTCAAAGAGGTTCCTGAAAAATTTGATAACATAGAAGAAATGAAGAAGAGAGTAAAGGCAATTTCTTTAAGTATGAACCCAATTCTTAAAAAACTTTTTAATAAGTATCTCTTCGGTATTTACTTTTGTAAAAACCTCGGAAGCACGGGGCTTGCAGGTGCTGTATACCAGGGAGACAAACCCCTTGGTGGTTTTGTTATATTAGACTATGACAAAATTAGTCACAAAGCAAATGACTGGATAACTAATAAAATTAATTCTGTTTTTTCCTCGACTGAGCTTAAACTTCGTATGCAGATTGAAAATGAAGAAAATGATAATGAAACGAATGCTCTTCGATATATTTTAATACACGAATTCGGCCATATTCTTTCCTATACCAACAATATGGCTCCCTTAAATCGTGAGGAATATAGGGATTTTAGAAAGTTTTCATTTTATGATAATGTATGGAAAGAGGAAACTATCAGTCTATATGATGATACTAAATTTCCATTGCGTTCAAAAGTCATATTCTATTCTTCTAAAAAATTGATCTTAGAAAATGTATGGAAAGATATTTTTCCGTATATAAACGAAAGTCCCTTTCCAACCCTTTATTCCGTAGTTTCAGCAGATGAATTCTTTGCTGAATATTTTGTTTCATATGTTCATTGCATACTCGAAAAAAGACCCTGGATACTATCCATCTATGATAGTAAAGGTACAAAAATCCATGAAAATAATAATGGAATTTTTTTAGAGTTAAACTCTACAAGGAAAAAATACTTTGATACTCTTTTTCACTTAAACCAATAATGCGATAATTACTCAAGGGATAAGAAATAAATTCCTTTTCGATTGAATAAATTTGATGAAGCCGCGTATAGGATTTTTCTCTTTTCGTCATATGCCATGGATCGAACTTCTACTCCTTTCAACCCCAAATACTCCCAGTCTTCTGTTTCAGGCGAAAATACGTAGACACCTTCTCCCCAGGTTCCTACCACCAATCGCTTTTTATCAATCGGAACGATAATTCGAATATCCCGAACAGGAGATTTTATTTTTTTTATTGTTTTTTTGAATTTCACTTCCCAGATTTCTGAAAATAATAAACCTCCATGATAAAAATAAAAACTATCCGATAAACTGATACATTCATAATGTATTGAACTTTTTCCAGAAGGTGTATGGTCTATCCATTGTGAAGAGTCATAAACTGATAGGTGAAACTTTTTTCCCGATACAGAAATTATTTGGTTTTTAGTATCAACACATGCAGAGCTTACATAATTATCGAGATAAACTTCTTTCCAATCTCCATATCCTTTCATTTGATATAAACGATTTCTAACAACTAAATATGTGGTGTCTCCAAGAAATGCAAGACTTCTAACATATCCTCCGGGACGAATCATTTGGTACCATTTTTTTTCATCTAATTTATAAAGATATAAGTGATTTCCCTTTTTTGGTCCAAACCATAATTGTCTATTTTTATCTTTTAATTCCCAGGAAAAAAGTCCCGGATAAGCAAGGTCATCAAATCCTTCCTGTTCATTGTATCTTTTTACAAATATTCGCCCCTTAACTGAACCGTGTATGAACAAGCCATCCTCTGTATGATATAAAATTGGATCGGAGTAACTATCTGAATTTGAAAGTAATTTCCATCCGCCATCTAATGGTTTTATTACCGAAAATAAAGATAGATTTAGAATTATAACATATTCTATTAATAAGAGATAAAAGCTAAACTTTCCAGAAATATCAGAATATTTATATAATGTAAAATAGCTAAATACCATTCCTAATAAAGACAGATTAATTGCAGAAAAATACATACCATTCCACAATGAAATAAGAGGGAAAACAATTAAAAAAATAAGCCATATTAAATATTTAATGTAGAAAAAAACAGTTTGGAAAGATAACAAATAATTAATAATCTTCTCCAACATGATAACTATTCTTCCCTATTTCCCCAAATCTCTTCTTCCCATTCTGGCTCCAATTCTTCTTTTTCGTCCTGAGGCTCTATTCTGGCTACATTTCTGTATAATATAGCCAGAATAGAGCCTATCACTGCTCCTGAAAGATGTCCTTCATAAGAAACTCCTTTTTCCAGAGGTAAAACTCCCCAAACCATTCCTCCATATAAAAATACGGCAAGTAAAGAAAGAGCTATCGCCCTCCTTTCTCGGCGTATTACACCGCTTAAAAAAATAAAAAAGAAGAAACCGTAAACAAGTCCGCTGGCACCTATATGATAAGAAGATCTGGCAAATAACCAGACTATAATATTACCAAACAAATATATTATCACAAATACACTTACTGAAACTTTTCTATACAAATATAATATACCAAAAAGTAGTACAAATGTGGGAGCAGTATTTGAAAGTAAATGATTAATATCTCCATGTATTAAAGGAGATAAGAAAATACCTTTTAAACCTCCAAGAGTTCTTGGAAAAATTCCATACTTTGAAAAATCATATCCATATTGATTTTCAATACTTTTTATCAACCATAATGTCACAACAAAAATAGCGGAATAGAGAAAACTTGTTTTTATTTGCCACTTATCATCATCCATAACTATAACATCCTATATCTTAAAGGGAAGTGGCACATCTATCTCCGGCAATTTAGCGGAAAGAGCAGTTGATAAATACTCTATACCGAGTATATCATCCTGGTATCTGGGAACAAGATGGAAATGTAAATGTTTAACAGCTTCCGAAATACTTACTGTATATAACTTTTTAGGACTATAGTGTTTATAAATCCACTCAACCGCAATTCCCATCACTTTTCCAAACTCTAGCCAGGCTTCGATTGATAATTCATTATAACTTTCAATATGCTCTATAGGTTCTATATACAAATAAGCCGGACAATTTTTACTTCTTTCAGAATGTCGTAGCACCCAGAAAGAAGTTTTCTCTATTAGAAAAGGTATATTAGTTTTATGTAAATCACAAATACTACAATTCATATTATTTCTTTTCTGAAGGTAAAGTAAAATGAAATTGAGAACCTTTTCCAAGTTCTGATTCTACCCAGATACTTCCCTTATTTTTATCTACCATATTCTTACACAATATCAAACCCAAACCGGTTCCGGTTTCTCCATTTGTTCCATTCATACTAACTTTTTTCTCTATTTTAAATAATCCCATTTTAATCTTTTCATGAATTCCCATACCGGAGTCTTTCACAACAACTTCCACAAAAGAAGATTTTAATTCTTTTACAAGAATTGCCACTCTTCCCCCTTCTTGCGTAAATTTAATAGCATTGCTTATTAAATTCCGAATAATAGTTAATACCATATTTTTATCGGCAAATACACTTAAATCAAGAGGACAATCATATTCTAAATTTATTCTTTTCTGTCCTGTTTGCATTTTAAACAAATCGTATACTTCCAAAATTATAGGCGACAACAAAAATATTTCAGGCTCAAAGGGAATGTTCCCCTTTTCTAACCTTGCCCAGTCTAAAAGATTTTCTAGAAGATTATAAAGATTTTCTGAAGTATTCACCAGAAGCTCTATTCTTCTCTTAACCCCGTCCGGATCCTGACAATCCAAGTTCCTTAGCATCATCTTACTAAATTCTCGAATCCCTCCCATAGGCCCGCGTAAGTCATGTGCAATGATTGAAAAGAAACGATCCTTTGTAGCCAGTAACTCCTGCAACCTTTTCTTTTGACTTCGAATCGTAAGGTGAGTAATTAAGCGCATCATGACTACATCGAGATTAATCGGTTTTGTAATATAATCCACAGCTCCTAATTTAAATCCTTTCACCTCGTTGATTGTTTCATTCATGGCTGTAAGAAAAATTACTGGAATTTCCCTTAATGTTTCAGACTTCTTCAAACGTTTACAAACTTCATAACCATCTATTCCCGGCATCATTATATCCAGAAGAATTAAATCCGGAGTAACTTCAGCTAAAATACTAAGAGCCTCTTCACCACTCTTTGCGATATAGATTTGAAAATTAAATTTTTTTAAATGAGCACTTAATAACTTTAAATTTTCAACTCTGTCATCTACAATCATTATAGAACAATTCAGCAAATCGAGAGACAAATGTGTTTTCAATTCATCATCTATTTCCATTTTTCAAAACTCCTTTTCTATTTACCTATTAGTTTTAAAATAGCATCAAAATCCAGGTTGGATGTAAGGCTTTCAATTTCTTCAATAAACGACTCCTGAGATTTTTCTGCTCTACGTTTTAATTCTTTTATAAAATCTTCTAAACCTGTGATGTTATGCTGTCTTACCATGTGTCGGATTACGGAGATATCTTCTTCCGGAGGTAAAGTAAATTTCTTTTTATCATCTGCCACATTATGATTCTTAGACTTACTTTCTTCTTTACCGGCATATACCCATTCAAGATCCATAATCTCTTTAATCATATCCAATAGATCCTGGATTTTAAACGGTTTACTAATAAAAGCATCACAACCTAAGGATAGACTTTCTTCTCTGGCTTGTTTTAATACATTAGCTGATATAGCGATTACCCTTACATCATCGTAGTCAGGTTTCGTTCTTAGCAATTTCATCATTTCAAAACCATCCATTTCCGGCATCATTAAATCTAAAAGAACAATATCGGGCTTTTCTTCATAAATAAGTTCCAATCCAATTTTTCCATTTTTAGCTTCTCTTATTTGAATTTCTACGTTACTCCAAATACTTTTTAAAAGATGGCGATTTACTTGACTATCATCCACAATTAATATTGATAAAGACTTCCTCCTCTCTAATAATTTCGGATTCCTCCAATTATAAGAAACAACAATTCCATTTGATAAGTTTTGGATTTTTTCAGTTTTTGCATGCTTAATATTTTTTAAATGAATCTCAAATCCAAATTTGCTTCCTTTTCCTTTTTGACTTTCAACAACGATCTTACTTCCCATCAATTTTACAAGATTTTGACTAATAGCCAGCCCCAAACCGGTCCCCTCTGTTTTCAAACGAAGATCCACCGCTTGATAAAAAGGTTTAAAAAGACCCTGCATTACTTCCGGGCTCATACCTATACCCGTATCACTAACTTCAAATAAAACTTTTTCATCCTTTTTTTTGATAATTAAATTAACTTCACCCAACCTGGTAAACTTAAATGCATTGCTCAGAAGATTTAAAAGAACCTGTCGTAATCGTAATTCATCACCATAAAACCATTCATTACCCTCGAAAGGATGAATACAGGAAAATTTAATATTTTTTTGATCTGCTTTTAAATTCCCATATTCGGCGATAGAAGACAAAAAATCATTAATACAAAAGCCTTCATGAATTATTTCTAATTTCCCGGCTTCTATTTTTGCCATATCCAATATATCATTTAATAAAAGAAGCAAGTATTCACCACTTTTTTGTATGATATGAGTATGCTCCTTTTCCTCTACAGATAAATTCGAAGATTGTTCAAGTAACTGCGCAAATCCTAATATACCATTTAAAGGAGTTCTCAGTTCGTGACTCATATTTGCCAAAAAAATACTTTTACTCTTATTGGCTTCCTCTGCATTATTTTTGGCTATTTCCAATTCCTCTTCATGCTGCCAGCGTTCCGTTATATCAATAAAATTCGCTATAGCTCCTTCCAAATTTCCATTTCTATCAAAAAGTGGTGCTGAATTAACTAATAGCCATCGAACATTATTGCTATCATCTACAATTCCATGTTCAATATTATTTGCTACTCGCTTTTCCATCAAAGAAATTGATATAGGAAGATTTTCAACGGGAAAGGGGTTCCCAAATTTATCAATCTGCCTCCATGTTTTTTCACTAAAGAAGCGTTTGGCAATTTCATCTTTTCTAATATTTAAAATTTTCTCAGCAGCGGCATTTGCATAATAAATCTGCCCATCAATGCCCACCTGAACAACTCCTGTCAGTAAGTTATTTAAAATATATTCCAAATTTTTCTGACTTTCTCTCAGTTCTTCCTCTACTCTTCTCCTATCCGTTATATCCCTTACTAAACTCAAAGTTTGATTGTTTCCGCAGGGTACCATTCTGGCTTCATAGAAACGTTTTCCAAGATTTTTTACATCCATTTCATATTCAAATGTTTGTATAGTTTTAGTATTTAATACCTTTTGAATATTTTTTTCTACTAATACTGCTAAATATATAGGTGTAATATCTCTTAATTTTTTTCCTATCAGAGTATCTTCCTGGTAATATAATTCTTCATTATTAGCTCTAAAATCAAGATAAACCCCATCCGAATTTAAGTGAAACATCATATCGGGTATTGCATCTAATAATGCCCTCGCTCTTGCTTCACTTTCCTTTAGAGCTTTTTCCATGCGGACCCTTTCAGAAACATCCTGTCGAATAGAAATAAAATGTGTTATTTTCCCATTTTCATCACGAACCGGGCTAATCGTCTGTTCATCATGATATAAGTCTCCATTTTTTTTCCTATTAATTGTAGTGCCTCGCCAGATCCCTCCGCTAAGAATAATATTCCACATTTTTTTATAATACTCTTCTTCATGAACGCCGGATTTTAAAATATTTGTAGATAAACCAATACATTCTTCAGATAAAAATCCCGTTTGGACCGTGAACGCCGGGTTAACCCATTGTATAATACCCTTTGTATTGGTTATCATCACACTATTAGCTGCCGTCTCAAGGGCTATTTGTAAAATTTTACTCTGCTCTTCAACCTGTTTTCGTTGCGTAATATTTAAGGATATTAAGATTAACTTATTTACTTGCTTTTCGTGGTCTATCGGTCCTATATAATTCTCATACCATTCATTGTTCCCGTATTCCCCCCAATATACAGAACTAAATATTTGATTTTTTTTTGTTTCAAGAGATTTATCGAATGCAAGTTTTAACTTTTGCGATTCTTCCGCGGTTAAAAAATCGTATATCAACTTTCCTGCACATTCTTCAGGACTATATCCTTTAATAGAACGATTTACAAAATCAATTTTTCCTTCTTTATCCAGCATCACAATTCTTACAGGAGCAGCCTGCACAAGGGAACGCCAATTTGCTTCACTTTCTTTTAATTTTTCTTCAGCCTCCTTTCTATCACTGATATCCCTTGAAATTATAATAAAACCACTATATTCTTTATCATGATTTCTTTTTCTTGTCAGTTTAGCACTGAACCAATAAGTTTTCCCATCCATTTTTAAATCGTAATCAAGTTGTCCTACATTATCATTCTTACGAACTTCGATAATCAACTCATCCAACTTTTTTGTAAGATCAGGAGGTAAAACTTCCGAATAATGTTTGCCTAAGAAAAACTCCGGAGAAGCAAATAATACTGATTTGGTTTTAGGTTGAAAATAATCAGTAAAATTTCCTTTTTCATCAATAACAAAAAGTAGATCATCGAGAGAATAAATAATAGAATTAAGATTTTCTTTATTCTCTTCTAAAGTTTTTTCGATTCGTTTTCGCCTGGAAATATCTATAATTCGAAAAATGAATCCGGTATTATTTTTATCTAAAGAGATTTCGCTTATATTCACAAGACTTGAAATTGTTTCTGAGTTCTTATGGCGAAAGTTCAATTCTAATTGAAAGGAATTTTCCTGCTTTAAATACAGAAAATAGTCATTAAATTGCTCTTTAAAAACATCTTTATTTTCTAGTAGTTCAATTATATCTGTTAAATATAGATCACTTTCTAAATACCCCAATATCTTCAAAACACCTTCATTTGCAGAAATAATTTTTCTTTCTGAATTAAGAATTAAAATTCCCATTTCAGCTGTATTGAAAATAACCTTGTAATAAAGTAGGGATCGGTTTAGTTTTTCAATCGTTTCTTTATATACTTTCAAAAGTTTTTCAATAGTCAGAGCAATTGCAGTAGAGAAGGTTAAAACAACCCAGATAGACATAAGCCATGAAATCGGACTTTGTGAGTAAGCAACTAAATCGATTTTGTTTAAATGTTTACCGCTTATATTCATATAAGCTATGAATACTAAATATAAAAATGTAAATAATAGTAATAAGAAAGAAAATCGAAAGCCTCCGAACAACATAGAAACGGATATGGCCAAAACCAAAAAAACACGGCTTTCAGCTAAAAGGCCAAGTTTCCAGTAACCCAGCACTCCCACAGAAAGGATAATTAATAAGAAAATGTAAAAAGCCCATTGATAAGAAAGTTTATCCCTAGAAATATAAATAGAGAATAGTATAAGAAAAAGGAATAGATGTGCAAAGGAAAGAATCCAACCAGTTTGCTCAGCCCTAAAAAAAGAAAAGAAAACCGCAGGAATACCAAAAAAGATAAAGAATAGTATATTTTTATACAGCAAGTCTTGCTGTATTTTTTCGTATTCAGGAATTTTAAAAAACTTACTTAACAACTCTTGCATAAACACCCACAGGCAGCTCTATAAAATTACAATTTCTTTCCATTGTTAATGAAGTCCCTTTAAAAAATTTATTCAAATTATGAATTGACAGATTCAAAGTATCGATTACTTTAGTTGGGCTAAAGATTCCTGATGAAACCCTTACAGTCAATTTGTTTTTCTTTCTTTGCTCTTTTTTTCTTTTTCTTTTTTTTCTCTCTCCATGCAAAGAATATTTTTCCTATTTACTTGCACACTTCTGAGTGGAGGCTGGTAGAGGGATTTGAGAAAACTTACCTTCAAAATGGAATACCGAAAGAAAAATCTGTTACTGTAAGAAAACTTCCTATACTACCTAATAATATTTTTAATACTCCGATTTCCTTTAAAGGAATCAAAGAATATAGCATGGAAACATTCTTCGTTTTGGAAGCACCTGATAGCAATCGGGATTTAGCTCTACATTTTGCCGGCATCGGAGAAAATTGGAGGATTTACCTCAACGGTCAACTGATTTCTTCCTATTTCTATGTAAAGGATGGAAAGCTACAAAAATATCGCTATCTTCGAAATCTGGATATATCTGTTTCAAGAGGAATCTTAAAAAAAGGAAAAAATCACCTATTCATACATCTCGCCGGATATCCCCCTTCTTCTTTTTTGAGCAAAAACTTTTTACTGGGTCTGACCTTCAAGGAAGGCTACACTCTCGATTACGAAAGAAAAATCCTTCAAGAACATGAAGAGCTGGGGAAGATACTGCTGGATCTTATCTATCTTTTTTTTGGTGCCTATCATTTATTTTTTTATTTTCGATGGAAAGAAAAAGTATATAATCTCTACTTTGCTCTTTTTTCATTTTTTCTTTCCATACATTTTCTTTCCTTTTCAAACCTTAGTAATTCATTATTTACCGAGAGTACAATCACCGTATTCTCAGCTTATTCAAGTCAACCTTTAGCCCTTTTACTTTTTCTTTTATTTTTACGTTCTTACCTTTTAGAAGGTATAGCCATCAATCGAGCTGTAATTTCTTTCATCATTTTAAATTCTCTTATATTACTGGGTTTTCTTTCCTTTGGCCCGAGAGCCTATCAAACCTTCTTAATCGCCTGGTATTTCGTTGCCCTTCCGCAGATTATCTATATTCTTTATTTTTTAATCTACAGTGTTTACAAAAAATTAAAAGATGCCAAATTGCTTTTATATGGAGTTTTTAGCCTTAGCTTATTTCTTGCCTGGGATATTCTGGATACCTTATTTATCCATACCAGTATTCGATTAATGCAGTATGGTTATTTTACTTTTATTTCTTCTATTGTATTAATACTTGCTAATAGATTTATAGAACTACATAAAGAATCGGAAACTTTAAACTACGAATTAAATGAGCATAAGAATGCAATACAACGCTTTGTTCCACATGAATTTATTGAGGTTTTAGGAAAAAAGGAAGCTAAAGATATTCAATTAGGAGATTCCGTTGATAAAGAAATGACTGTGCTTTTTTCGGATATTCGTTCCTTTACACACATATCCGAAACTATCAATTCAAGAGAGGTATTCTATTTTTTAAACCTGTATTTGAAACGAATGGAAAAAGCTATAGAGATTAACCGGGGCTTCGTAGACAAATACCTCGGAGATGGAATTCTCGCTTTATATTCAGATTCAGAAGATTCCAAATTTAACTCAGACGAAAGAGCTATCCTTTCCGCTATCGAAATGCAGGATAAATTAAAAAAGTTTAATAAACGGATTAAAAATAAGTTAAAATTTCCTGAAATAAAAATTGGTATAGGAATACACAGTGGAAATTTAATATTAGGAACCGTTGGAAGTAAAAGGCGAATCGATACAACCGTTATAGGAGATACAGTAAATCTTGCCTCTCGCTTAGAAGCTTTAACCAGAGACTATGAAACCAGTATAATTATTTCGGAAAACACCTATCAACAAATCAAAAACCCTGAATTATTTAAGATAAGAGAAGTTGATTATGTACGGGTCAAGGGTAGAGAAAGAAGTGTAAAAATTTTCGAAGTATACAATAACAACCCGAAAGAATTAATCACTCAAAAAGATAAACTACAGGATCTCTTTTCCTCTGCCATAGAAAACTATAGAATTCAAAATTTTGAGATGGCTCTATCCGATTTTTGTAAATATAAAGAAGCCCTGGGTACGGATGCAGTTTCTCAACTCTATATCAAGCGCTGTGAAATGTTTCTCCAATCTCCACCCCCTCCGGACTGGCAATTTTATACCGATATTGCTCATAAATAATTTTTTTGTTGCATTTTTCTCTAAATATATACAATACCGGGCATGAAACAGCGAGAAATAGAACTTAAAGACTACATTAATAAAGAACCGGTCTCTATCCATTGCGAGGAGACACTTGTAAAAGCCGAAAACCTGATGATGATGAAAAATTGTCGCCATCTTCCGGTTACAGAAAAGGGAAAAGTTATTGGTGTAATATCAGACAGAGACTTGAAAATTCTAAACTGTATGAATAATTTACCAAGAGAAGAAAAAAAACTAAAAGATATACTAAATCCCGAATTTTACACAGTTGAAATTGATACGAACATAGCTGATGTTGTAAAGAAAATGTACAATGAAAGAATAGATTATGCTCTTGTGATGAAAAATGGAAACTTCATAGGGATAATTACCCATATTGATATATTACAGGCTTTTTTAGATTGCATAGAACTTTTAAAGAAACAGACTAAAAACTAAACTTCGGGTATTATCATACAGTTTCCTTCTACTTTTCTATACTCAAAGAAATAA
Source organism: Leptospiraceae bacterium (assembly GCA_024233835.1). Classification (NCBI taxonomy): domain Bacteria; kingdom Pseudomonadati; phylum Spirochaetota; class Leptospiria; order Leptospirales; family Leptospiraceae; species Leptospiraceae bacterium. The sequence goes on along the minus strand of JACKPC010000001.1, from coordinate 1,935,041 downwards.
GCCCCATTCCGAGACGACGACCATCGGCTGAGATACCAAGCTCCGCAGGTGATTTTGGAGAATTATAGTTAAAACGCAATCTATTCGGAGATTTTTTTTTGACATACAGAAAAGATTTAGGAATCCTTATTTTTCTTATTCTTTCATTATCAGAAATAGTATATTCTAAAGTCTGCATAAATCGATTATTCATAAATACATCTACTCTTAAGACCGGATGAAGATGGTTTATAAATGCTTTACTTTCAAGAGATAGAATTACATTATCCCCTATTCCTTCTGGAAGATGAAAATTCAAGGTAGAAAAGTCGTTATTTGACCAGACTCCCCAGTGCTCCGGGTCTGACCAACCTATAAATCTGTATCGCTGACCACTTCCCTTTGAGTTAAACAAAACTTTTTCGTTCATAGATAAATTGTAATATTCCAGATCATTATATTCATATTCCTTTACACCCAATGCATCTTTTTTAGATTTTAAACCGGGAGCCAGTAAAAATATACCATCCTTCATCCCCGCTAAATCATTTTCAGATAAATGTAATATAGCTTCTTCCAGGAGGGCTTTCTCCTGAAATATATAAAGAGAATCTTTATGGTATCGACCCCTAATAATGGCTTCTAAAATCTCTTTTTGAGAACTTGCCATAGCCTCAGAGTTTACTCTGGCAAAATAGCCGGCATTGATTGACAGATTATTTCTGAGTGCATAGTCTGCCAGATTCATCCAATTTTCAGGATTTTTTTTAGGAAGTACAATTCTTAGTTTTTGATAGGGCTTTGCTAACTCTTTCCAGGATTTTGAATGGAATAATGAAGTATATTCCTTTTTTTCAGAATAGAGTTTTCCATAATGAGAAACAATCTTAGAACTATCTATAACCTGTAAAAACCAGACAAAACTGATAATAAGCGAAATTCTTCGAATTCTTTTCGTTCTGTAAAGAATAAAAAATATACTAAAATAAAGTAGATAAGATACAGGCCAAAAAAAACGACCGGAAACACGAAAAATTCCTGTAAGCCTTTTCAAAAAAGAAGGAATCGAATAATTGAAAATTACTTTTATACCAAACACTATTTGGTTGGATATAGAATAAATAAACAGGAAGCTACTGAGTAATAAGAGTATTTTTCCTTTTTTGGAAATTTTAAAGTTCCCATCTTTTATATACTTTATAAGCGCAAAAAAACCCAGGATAAGCATTCCGATACCGAGATAGTTAAATCCCTCAAAAAATTCAATACCTACCTTTTGTGCAGGAAGAAGATACGACCAGAGTAAGCCAGGATTAATAAGGGATAAGAGATTCATTTTATAAATACCAAATCCTCCCTCTTGCACTTCCGAAGGAAGGATGAAGTAACCGGCAAACCACATCACAAAGAGAGTCCCGGAAAAGCTCATACTACATGATTTTAAAATCTGCTTAATACTTAATTCTTGATGCCAGCCTCTCGAAAGAAGATCAAAGATATAAATACTTAAAACAAGAATAAGTAAATAAGCATGTATCAGGGCGGTAAGACAGAGAAGTATAAACCAGGACAGATCAGAAAACCTGTCTCTTAAAAAAAAATACAAAGCAAAAAGTATAGACCAGTGAGCCATTAAAGCAAAATGCCCCTCTAACCTATACAAAAAAAAAGGAGTGATAGCAAAAAAAAGTACAGCAGGAATCTGGTAAATTTTTTCTTTCGTTAGAAGAGATATAAGTTTAAATGCAGTATAAATCTGTAAAATAAAACAGAGTAGAATCCATATTCCAAAATATTGAAACTTAACAGGGATAATGGGGTTCAAGAGCTTAAATGAAAAAGCCATTAAAGGAATCGAATCAGTAAAAACAATAGAACTTCCAACTTCCATCCCATAGCTCCAGTTAGCACCAAATGGCCACTGGAATAGTGGTGCTTTTCGAAAAAATTCCCAACCAAGATAATGAGTAGAGAGATCACCACCTTTCATTATCCAATCTGTATACAGGGGATTCAGAATAGAAAAATCCAAAATCCTCCAAAAAGCCAATAAGGCAATAAGACCGGTAAGAATCCAGTACCGGAACTCCTCAGTTTCCCATTTCATTATTTATAATATCCCGGTTTAAGCAGAAAAACTGAACCTTTATTTACAAGATCTATAGTATTACTTATGGTACAAAATAGAAAGTGGGCTCGCCTGCAAAAAAAACAATCCCGAATTTTTTAAGGGATAAAATATTTTTTCGATTAACTCTCCCTTTCTTTAAAAAGGAAATGACCCTTTATTCCCCTTCAAAATGCTATATTTTATGAAACATTTAACCCTGATAATACTGATTTTCGGTCTTTTAAGTTCCACCTGCAAAAAGGAAAAGAAATTAGAAGAAATTATTGAAGACAGTCCTAAAACTGAAGAGAAAAATCCAGCAAAAACTGAAGACTCTAAGGATAAAAAAGGTCCTGGCGAAAATAGCTCGGATGATATACGTTCAGTCAACGCTTCTTCCCTTTATGTCAGACAGGAAGCCAATACAAGTTCAGCTAAAGTTTTGCTTTTACCCTATGGAACCAGTCTAAAAGTTGAAAAAACCAAAGAATCCGGAACCTATGGAGGGAAAACCGACTTCTGGTATTTCAGTAAAGATGCGGGAGGATACCTTTTCGGTGCTTATCTAAGTTCTGAAAGTCTCGAAGATAAAAAAATTGCTATGGATCTATATAGCGAGAATACCATCATGGAAGATTGTTCTTCTAAAACTGCCAGTTCCGGACAAATAAAAAAATTGGAACTCTATTACAATAAAGCAATATACCGCAGAAACTTTACAGAAAAACCCAAATTAAGCCTCAGGGGATCCTATACAGTAAAAGAATCCGGCTTCTATCTTGAATTTCCGGAAAATGCAGATGAGAACTTTCAGTTAAGTTATCTGAAAGAATATAACGGTTTTATAAGACAAGAATATCTTAAACTTCTAAAAGAAAAAGAATTCATTCTTGATAAAAAAGCCTGTGTTTTTATTCGTAACGAATGCAAAAACTCAAAAACCGGAAAAAACTATAGAATAGCCTATTTCTGTCCCCATGTAAAATAAAACTCAAGCCGGTTGAATGCCATTATATAAAAGGCTCAACTGGCGTTTTACCATTTTACGAAGATTTTCAATTTCCCAGGTTTCAAAAAAAAGTTGCTTCTCCACAATTAAGTTAGAAATTCCATGAACCAGTGACCAGGCAGAAAGAGCAATTTCCCTCGTATTACCTGCACGGAGGAGATTCTCAGTCTGGGCATTTTTTATAATCCCCTCAAAGGTAAAGTAAAGTTGCTCTCCGGCTTTTTTCAGACCCTCATGAGAAGAATGATTTTTTATCATGTTTCCATACATAATACGAAATAGCTCCGAATTATCCAGGGAAAATTCAACATAACTCAAACCGCACTCTCGAAACTGCCAGAGATAATTTCGGGGACGTTTTCTTATAATTTTTTCCATAATGTCGTTTAACTTATAAAATCCAACTTCTGCTACAGCCGAAATCAGGCTTTCACTATTTTTAAAATGTCTGTAAGGAGCACCGGGACTAACATCAGCCTTTTCGGCTACCTTGCGTAAAGAAAGGGATTCATAGCCTTCCTCGGCGATAATAACAAGAGCGGAATCAATAAGGGCATTCCGTAAGTCTCCATGATGATATGCTTTCAGATTTCGATTTGATTTAGAGGCCATAGTTATTTTAGAACCATAGGAAGAAATTCATAAAAAAAATCAAGGCAGTTTACAAAAAAAAGAGCTTGACTTTAAAAATAATGTATACGTTGTTTACATTAGAACACTGAGAGGTTTAATTTATGAATACATCCGAACAAATCCAGAATTATGATATTATCTTTATAGGCTCAGGAATCGGTAGTCTGACGGCAGCCAGCCTTTTAGCTCAATTTAAAGACAAGAAGATCTTGATTTTAGAAAAACATTTCCAACCCGGTGGTTTCACCCATGAGTTTCAGAGAAGGCAGAATAAATACTCCTGGGATGTAGGGATCCACTATATCGGTGATCTGGCGGAAGGAAGTTTCTTAAAAAGAATTTTTGATGTAATTACAGGTAATAAACTACAATGGCAAAAGATGTCGGAACCTTTCGAGAAATTTGTATACCCGGATAAAACCTTCAGTGTATATGGTGAACCTGAAAAATATATTTCTGATCTGATAAAAGAATTTCCGGAAGAAGAAGTCGCCATTCGACAATACTTTAAAGATGTACAAAAAGTATCGATTCACATCGGTAAATACACTATGCTTCGAAACTCAGCTCCTTCTCTTGATTCCATTTCAAAATTAGTATCTCCAGATGGAAGCATTCGTACATTAAAAGACTACTACGACACTCACTTTAAAAGCGATCGCTTAAAAGGAATCCTCACTTCTCAATGGGGAAATTATGGCCTACCTCCACATCTTGCATCGTTTGCGATTCATGCCCAGGTTGTTCAACACTATATGAATGGAGGATACTTTCCGGTAGGGGGCTCCGGCAATATTTTTAAATTTATAGAACCCATAATCGAAGAAAAAGGTGGTAAAGTCTTAAGCTCACACGAAGTCGAAGAAGTTCTAATAGAACAGAATAAAGCGATAGGAGTTAAAGTAAAACTACTTCGAGGTGAAAATAGAGGCTCTTATACAAATTTTTATGCACCTGTAATTGTTTCTGATACGGGAGCTTACTCGAGCTATTTAAAACTCATTCCCCAGTCTTATCCTATAGCCTTCCGGGAAGACTTAAGGAAATTTTTCAATGCCCAGACTTTTACAGTCAGCAGTGTTACAGCCTATATAGGACTTTCAGACGATCCGAGAAAACTTGGCTTTAATGGAGAAAACCACTGGATTTATAGCTCCTATGAACACGACAAAGTCGTTACAGAAAAGAAAAATTGGTATGAAGAAGGAGGGGAACCACCCGTAGCTTATCTCTCCTTCCCCAGTCTAAAAAATCCGGAAGCCAAATCACATACGGCAGACATTATTACCTTTATGGACTATGAAGTCTTTGCCAGATGGAAAGACTTACCCTGGAAGAAACGTGGGGAAGAATATGAATCCCTTAAGAAAATAATCGCTGATAAATTAATACAGGTTGTGGATACAAAGTATCCCGGTTTTAAAGACATGATAGAATATGTAGAACTGTCAACTCCTCTGAGTAATGAGCATTTCACCTCTCACGTAAAAGGAACCATCTACGGACTCCCCTGTGTTCCGGAACGTTACCAAAAAGAAAAAACACCCTGGTTTGAAGTAAAAACGCCTTTAGAAGGTTTTTATCTGACCGGAACCGACACATCTTCTCCCGGAGTGTCAGGTGCATTAATGGGTGGTTTGAGCACGGCCAATGTGCTTCTTGGCAAAGATAATATAGTAAAACTAATTTCTAAGAAAGCTTGAAGCTTTGAGGTATAGATAATGATTAAAAATAACTATTTCACAGATAATGCCGATCTACAACTGCAATTTCAGTATCTGATTAAGTTCCAGGAAGTTATCGATGAATACGAAAATGGCTTTGAAGATGCGAAAAAGTATTCTCAAACCGGTGAAGAACAGTATGCACTTGCACCACAGGATTATAACTCAGCCAAAGAATACTACTACCAGGTTTTAGAATCTTTTGGAGATATAACAGGCAACTACGTTTCTCAAGAAGCTGCTAAAATGGATAAGAAAGGCCTTACTTTAGAGGATGGTAAGGTCATCTTTTCAGAAGAAATGGTAAAGCTCTGGAATATGGTGAAAGATGCAGGACTACTCCCTTTCACTTTAAAACGCGAGTATAAAGGACTCGGTCTTCCTGTAACGGTTTTTTCTATCATAATGGAATTACTTTCAAGAGCAGATGTGGCTTTCGGAATGTCTATTTCCATGTTAAATTTAGCTGAAACTATTGAAAAATTTGCTTCCAAAGAAGTAAAAGATAAATGGATTCCCAAAATGGTAGCTTCCGAATATACCGGTGCAATGGCTCTATCGGAACCAAATTATGGCTCAGATTTAAGTAGCGTTATGACAAAGGCTATCAAACAGGAAGATGGAACCTATCTCTTAAATGGAACCAAACGTTTTATTACCCACGGATGTGGAATGTCAAATTTTCCGGCAGCCATATTAACCCTGGCAAGAACCGGGGAAGCCAAGAATGGAGCCAGAGGACTTTCCTTTTTCGTAGTGGATGGAAAAACAGTTCAGGTAGCAGGTATAGAGCATAAATTAGGAATCAAGTCTTCTCCGACCTGTGAAATTGTTTACGAAAACTCCATTGGAGAGATAATCGGAGAAGAAGGATACGGTTTAACCAAATACGCAATGGGAATGATGAACGCAGCCAGACTCGGAACCGGAATGTTCGGAGTCGGTGTAGCCACCGCCGCCTATGAAGAAGCAAAGAAGTATGCTTCAGAAAGAGAGCAATTTGGTAAACTAATACAGGATATACCCGCTGTAAAAAAAATGCTCGACCGCATGGAGAGAGAAATAGTTGCTATGCGTTGTTTGAATATGGAAGCTGCCTTTTCTATAGATATGTATCGTTGGAGACAGGATAGATTAGAAGAAAGAGGTGCTTCCGATAGAGAAATCAGAAAAGATGAAAAAATAAAATATTGGGAAAAATTAGCTTCTATATTTACACCTATCTGCAAATACTATTGCTCTGAAATGGGTAACCGTATTGCCTATGATTCTATGCAAGTTCATGGTGGTGTTGGTTTTACAGAAGAGTTTGATGTAGCCAAACTTTATCGGGATGTACGTATCCTGACTATCTATGAAGGAACTACACAACTACAGGTTATAGCATCCATCGGTGGAATCATTTCCGGTATGACGGAAAAAGGAATTCTTAGAGACTATTTAGTTAAACTTATGAAGCAAATAGAAGCTTCTGAACTCAGCAAAAATATATTCAGCATGTTAGAAAATTCTATAAATTTATATAAAGAGCTAAAAGAAAAGGAATACTATTCTTTTGAAGTCGTAGAAACCAATGCAAGATTATTAACCGGACTATTATTAGAACGCTCCATTGTAAACTTGAAAGAAAATGCCAATGAAAGAAGAAAACAAATGTCAAAGGATTTCAATATAGAAAGCCTGGCAATAGCAAAAGCTAATTTAGTCAAACTCGAAAATGCTGTTTAAGTAAAACAATATACTCAAAGTTCAGAAAGCATTTGCTTTCTGAACCCGTAGTAGTAAGCCTGAGAAGCTAAACTATATCGTATCCAATTTTCCTGTATGCTCTTCTCGGCGCACGGTTCTGTTTCGTTTAAATTTTTTAATTCAACTTTTTCGGAAAAAGAGTTCTCCGACTGAAAACTCGGATTAAATACAAAAAATTCCGATTCTCCCTGCACGATAACTGAATTACTTAGGCTATTTTTCGCTGTGCCTTTTATCCGATAAACCTCCGAAGCATACAGAGTAAAACTGCTTTTTTCCTGTGGCTTTAGACGAGAATATTTTTCAGCAAAGTCTTTTAGCTCTTTTGGATAATTATACTTTTCTAATAAGTTAGAGATCGAAGTTTCTCCTGAATCATTATAGTTCATAATTGAATTATGAGAAAAAGAAAAGGTGTGAGATAAAAAAGTTGCATATAATGAACGAAAAATTGATTCAGAATCATCACCTAAGAGTTGAGCATTATAACGGTTTGTGTATTTGTATAGCTCGAAAAATTTCTCGGATGTGTTTCCACGAAAACCATATTTTCTTCCTTCTATACTATCTTTTAAAAATTCATTTCTCTCCTCACTCGTTAGGCCCGCGTTTTCATATAAGAATTTCATAAATGTATATGCAAAGGAATAATCCAGAATTGTTGAAGACCACTTAAACAAGGATTTTCCAATAAATCCATTGCTACATCCACCTTCACTGCTTCCATAAAAACAATGCAAACGGGAAACTTGCGGACCATAGCCTGCCAGATCACTTGCCAGTTCACTCATACCTTCATTTATCCAGGTATCATCAAAACTCACAGTCCTGTTAAACTCTGTTTTTTCAGCTTCCGTTCTCGGAAGAGGAATTATTGCTCGAAGTTTATTTCTTCCAAATTGATGTTGAACTCGAATTAAATGTTGAAACTCATGTGCCAGAACAGATAAAATAGAATCGGCTTCTCCTTTTTGCAAAGTCTTTTCTCTTAACTGAGGCAAGAGAACACCATCTAAATATATGATTTCCTGCATATTAGATCTCATATCTTTTCCAACACCCGGATCTTCAATTATATTCACCGGATCCACATAGCCGGCTATAAAACTTCCAAGATTTCCTCCGGGATTAATATTCAAAATAAAAATAGTTATTTTATTATTTCTATCTACATCCGAGACCACACCAAATGTAGTTTCTAATTGTGGTTTTATCTTATTCTGAAATGCTTCCCCGATCTGTTGATAATTGATTGAAGGATAAAGTCCCTCTTCCTGCTTTTTTAGAAGCTCCTTTTCCATATAGATTTCGACTTCCGAGAAGTCGGCTATCTTCTTAGCCTCCACACAGCGGTATAGATTTGTCTGGAAATTGAGTGCCCATAAGCCAGGACATTTTGGTTTTTCCTCCTGAAATAAAAGGGGAATTAGAAGATTAGTTTGATCCTGCCTTATCCTTTTTTCCGAATGACAGGTTATTAAAAATACAGAAGTACATAATAAAATACACCTAATAAAATAGGATCTGAACCTTTTCATGACCATTCCTTCTCCTTTTTCTACTCCGGTCAATAATTTATTAACAAGCTAAGATAAGGATTTTCTCTATAGATCAAGAAATAATTAAGTTATTTTAAAAAATTATAGGATTCACATGCCGGACATACCGGTAGTTTCACTTTCGGGAAAGAATAGCTCTTTTAGAAAAGATACTTTCTTATTTTTTCTTCTGAATATTTACGAAGGGGACTACTCCCCCGGAACCCATATATTCAGGAAGCTTGCCATCCCATTTTTCGATTGCCCTGAGTTCTAAAAGCATGGGACTCAAAGACTGATTTTTCAGGCGAAGAGCTTCGGCTTCCGCCTTAGCAGTTGTCACCGTTTGTTTGGCTTCAGCTTCAACTCTCTGCAACTCTTTTTCAGCCTTTTTGGCTAACTGCTCGGCCTTCTGCTTGGCTTCGATGGCCTCCGCATAGTCCTTGGAAAATTGAAAGTCTTTGATAGAAAAATCATCTACTAAAATAAAATACTTATCCAGCCTTTTTGATAAAGTTTCTTTTATTAGATGACTTACCTCCGCTCTCATAGTAATCAGATGATTGGCTTCATACTGAGCTGTCACCTGCTTGACAACCTCCTGAACTGCCGGGTCTATAATATTTCTCTCATAAGCTTCCCCTACCTGCTGTAAAAGGAGATGAAGCTTTTCCGGATTCAAGTGATAGTTTAAAGCAATAACCGTATTTATCTTCTGAAGATCCTTAGAGGAAGCATTGGCTTCCGTTTCATTTTTTTTCACCCGTATATCGAGTTCCACAACACTCTGGACAATCGGAATTCTAAAATTAAGCCCCTCTCCTAAAATTATATCAGAGGGTTTTCCAAAATTCTTTACGACTCCTCGAAATCCCACATCAATGATGACAAATGGATTTAGCCAGAGGATAAGTAGTAATAAAACAACTGCAACAAATGAGAAGAATAATTTATTCCCTGAGAAGATTTCTTTTACCTGTCCATTTGAATAAGTCTTCGCCATATCAGTACTCCGTAAAAAATAGCTGTAAAAATTTTCTGGAATCCCTTCCCTGCATCCCTTTTCCTACGAATTCACCATTCACCCAGAGCTCAAAATGCAGGTGGATTTGACTTTTAGTCCCTTCGGCTTCACTTCGCAATCCGGAATTTCCAACCCTTCCCAAAATTTCCCCTTTTTTAACTTTCGTGCCTACCTGAATGTGTTTTGCTATGAAAGATAGGTGATTATAAGAACTCATAACCCCATTTCCATGATCCAACCAGATTTGCCTTCCTCCAAAATCTCTATCAACAAAAGTAACCCTGTGGGTTTGATTATAAGAAGTTATACCTGTATATTCCTCCATAGTTATAGGCAGATAATTCAAATCGGCACGAACAATGATGCCATCGTTTGTGGCAACAACAACATCTTCCTCGGTTAAAGGAGCTTTCTGCCCTTCTTCAATAGTTTTTTCTATAATGTCAACCCCTTTATGGATACCGTTTCTATATGCTCTTGGAGCCCCCGGTAAAGAGTAGTCTCCTTCCGGCACCAGTCCATTCGGAACAGGAAAAACATAGCCCGTAAGGTTTTTATTAATGCCTGTAAGATTGGAAGAATTCAGGAGAACTTTAATATTCGAGATAACTATTGAACTATCCTGTTTTTTCTTAAAGACAAAACGGAGTAAAGTTGCATCTATATTTCCAAGTTCTAAAGTAATTTGTTTTTTAAGTTTTTCTGTATAGACAATCGTTTTCCATTTTTCTTGGAGTTGAACCTGTACACCCAAACCAGAAATCAAATCTTCCTTCCCTGCCGGAAATTCCACATAGGCTTTGTTCATTAACCTTTTCGAACCAAAATCAACTATAAGCCACTCTCTTTCCGGTTTTTTTTCTGAAACCCAATAAGTTTTGCTATTGGAGTCAAATAGGTTTTGGACACACTTCCAACTATCCAGACAGGAGGAAACTGTATAAGAAAAATCAGCAGCACTTAAATAAGCAAAATGAATACTATCTGTAGGGTACGAAAAGGTATTTGTATAAGGTTTAAATTTTTTAGTAATAATGCTGGAAGAAGCACTAAGGCCGGGCCTGGCAAAAGTCTTACAAGAACTGAGAGCTATTACAATAAAAAGAACAAAAAAAATATAGCCTGAAAAATTAATGAGTTTCGGTTTTTTGAACACTTTCCTTCTTCTTGAATATGTTTCCTAACTTACCCAGGTCTTCCGGACGAATATTGCTCTGGGTAGCTTTACGGTTCTCTTCCTGGATTTCCTTATAGACTTCCGCCCTGTGAACCGAAACATTTCTCGGTGCCTTAATTCCGATTTTAACCTGGTCTCCCTTAATATCTATGATAGTCAATTCAATATCATTGCCTATCATAATCGATTGATTCAGTCTTCTGGAAAGAACAAGCACCTTAGACCTTCTCCATAGATTCCTGCTCCTGCAGAATCTTATATCGTACCTGGTGGCTTTCATCTCTGGAGATATACTGAGCAGCAAGGTGGTTTTGTGGATTAACAAGAATCGGTCCCTGCAAATTAGCCGTCATATCTTCGGGCTTATCCGAAGGAATCGTGATGATTAGAAGTAAAAAACCTTTATTCTCAGGACTCAAACCCAGGGCCTGTAAATCAGAGAAGGAAAGCTTTGGGTCATAATCAGTCAAAAACAATTCGGGTTGCACTACAATGAAAGCCAACTCTTCATCCATAAGAGACTGAAGCCATTTAAAGGGAGTTTCTTCGTTTTCTTCAATCAGAGCAAATTGTTTTTGCTCTTCAAAGCCCATAAGCCCTTCCGGAAAATGCAAAATCTGTTTTTCTGAAATCTGCATTTCCCCAAAAGGTTTCGTCTGAATTTTTATTGGCATCTTATAATTTACTTACCTCAAGAAATCCATTAGAGTCGGGCGAATCACCTTGGAACCCACACTCAGAGCGTATTCGTGCACAGTCTGTAACCATTTCATATTCATAATGGTTTCCGGAAAATCAATTCCTTCATTATTAGCTAAGAGCTCAGTCATGTAGCCCTTATCCACTTCAATACGTTTGGTATGCTCTTCGAGACGATTCATCTTAGCACCGGTTACGGAACGATGCCGTAAAATATTTTCCAGAGCGAGATCTATATTTTGCAAATCACGACCGGAAATTTTTTCCTGGTCTTTGCTTGTCAAATCAGATTTGAGTTGAATCAGGACATCAAAAATAGACTGACCGGTAACAGTAGCTGTATCTGCATAAGCTGTTGGAGAATTTGATTTAGACGGATCTAATAAACCTAAATCTTTCAAAACAGTTCCTTCTCCCACATCTTCCATCCAGATCTGGTGAGGCACAGTGGTAACCAGAGAAATGGTATCATCCCCTAACTTGGAAGCTTTTAATTCGAGGGGAGAATTATTTATCTTATCAATTACATCGTCGAGAGTATCACCCGCAGAAATCCGAACTTCTACTCCATCCAATTTTATAACACTATCAGCTGCTGCACGGTATTCGGCATTATTAACACCGCTGGTTACACTCATATTGGTAGCCCAGAATACCTTGTTACCGGGAGTCGTTACCGAAACATATTCTCCGCGTTCAATCTCACGAAGTTGTTCGCCAATATCTCCCCTGTATTCAACACCGATAATCTCTTCTTTAAGTTCCACACCCTTCAGACTTTTCTGCTTGGTATCTACTGCATCAAAAGGTCTCTGCTCGACTACATGCCCACCAAATACAAATTGACCTGTAGCATCCCTTGAATTTGCAATGTCTACAAGAGCCCGAAGGTGTTGGTCAATTTCCTTTCCAATAGCCACTTCCAGTTCAAAACCTTTATCTCCCTGGTAGATACCATTGGAAGCCTGAACGGTAAGAGTTCTTACTCTTTGAATAATATCAGTTACCCTATCCAGTTGGCCGTCAACCATTTGCAAACGGTTCTGTCCATCCACCACGTTTTTACCGAACTGGTCTAACTCGTGCAAACGACTCCTAAAATACATCTGGTTTACAGCAGCCGCCGGCTCGTCAGAAGGTCTGCGAATTTTCATGCCAGTAGCAAGCTGGTTTTCCACTTCATCCATATTTACCTGGTGACGATTCAGGTTGGACAAAAGGGTGTTATTGATCATCTGGTTCGTTATTCTCATCTCTTAGGCCCCCAGTCGGTTAATAATAGTATCTAACATTTCGGTATATACAGAAATAATCTTTGCAGACGCGTTGTAAGCCTGCTGGAACTGCACCATATTCGCCATTTCCTCATCCAAATTTACTCCCATAACGGATTGACGAAGATTTTCGTATTCGGTGAGTACTGCAACCTGTGTTTCGGTTTCCTGTTTGGCTTCCCTGGCTTCCGTTCCTAATTTAGAAATAATTCGGTTATAAAAATCACCTACCGTTTTATCATTTTCCACCATAACGGGTTTATCACGTAAAGCCCTTGCAATGAGAAGAGCATTTTCTCCGTCCTTGTGACCGTTCGGTGTATTATAGTCTCCGGTTCCTCCCACATCCTTTCCGCGTGAAGCTGCAATACTGGCTGTATTATTCTGGATTTCAGGAGAAAGTTTCATGAAAGAAGATGGATGATAATGTGGAGTAAAAGAAATATCCTCCATATTTGCCTGGAGTTTATTGATCTCTCCCAGTCTTTTGAAATCAAAAGCACTGGCCTGACCACTTCCGGCAAGAATTCCGCTCATTCCGCTTAAAAGATTACCGGAGTCTTCAAGGTGACGGATCATGAAGTTACGACTCGGATGATCCTCTGCTATTTTTGCCTTGATAGAAAGCTGGTTATCCTGGTTCATATAGGCCACTACACCGGCTTTGCTCTGGTTGATTCTCTGGATCACAGAATCCATGGTATCATCGGGACGATAGTTGATATATACAGGAGTAGACTTCTCATCGTTTTGCTGAAGGGTCAGAGTTCCGGAAATTCCAATAGGTTTTGTCGGATCAATCTTTGTTTTTCCGGTCACTTTAAATATGGCGGTAGAATCATTAACCCCGTCCATATCGTTGTCCACCTCCCCTCTTAAGTTGCGGGAGAGGTTCTTCACTTCGAAGAAGTCCAGATTGGTTTTGCCATTCAGGCCGAATCCATCCCGGTGAACTTCATTCGTTGCTTCTTTTACGTTTAAGGCGAGAGAATCGAGTTGGTCGATTTTTTCTCTCATAATAATATCACGAACTTCAAATAAGGCCTGGATACGACCCCTTTCAAAAAGCACCTGTTTTCCGTTGTCTTCCCAGTAGGTATCCAAAAAACCATTTTTCGCAGGATTGCCCTCAAGCTTTATTTTATGGCCTTTGGTTCCCTGGACGAGAATTTGCTGACCGATAAAGACCATGAACTCGTCTTTGTCGCTTCTGCCTACAGAAATATCCGAAAGACCGGAAAGCTCTTCTACGGCCTTGTCCCTTTTGTCATAAAGGTCATTGGGCATGTCTCCCATAGCTTCAGCCTTGGCAATTCGTCCGTTCAAGTTACGAATATTTTCAACGAGGTTATTCAGCATATTTACCCTCGATTCCAATTCCTTATTGGACTGGTCCCGAAGCATACTCAACTTGCGAAAAGTATCCTCTACCCTTGAACCGAGAGCCATAGCTTTTTCTCGAACAACAGCTCTATGAGCATTTTCTTCGGGGTAGTTGGCCAGTTCTTCCCAGGAAGACCAGAACTGGTCGAGTTGTTTTCGAATGGTAATGCCACCCGGCTCGGCAAAAATAGTTTCTACCTGTCGTAAATATTCAGATTTTGTATTCCAGTATTCTTTTTCTGTAGTGGTTTCCATTACCCGGTCATCCAGAAAGGAGTCTCTGACTCTCTCAATAGATTCCACTACAGAACCCTGACCGATTTGACCGGCCACATGAGCCCGGTTTAGAGAGGGTTCATATAAAGGATCTACAGTTCCTGAATTAATTCTCTGGCGAGCGTAATGTTTATCGTCCGCATTGGAGATGTTGTGGCCGGTAGTTTGAATGGCCTGTTGATGGACAGAAAGTCCTCTTTTACCAATTTCTATACCTGAAAACGTTGAACCCATAAGTACCTCTAAGCCCTGGTATTTAAAAGGACAGAAGCTGCCCTTGATTTTTGCCCCCTGGGAGAACCCGAATCATAGGAGGGCATTTCGACTTCGGTTGCCTGTTTTAAGACATCCATAGTCATTTCATACATATCATGACGGGATTTTAAAAGCCTTTCGTTAATTTCTAATTTTTCCTTTAGGTTTCGAACGACCTCTTTTAAGTCGTTAGCGAGACCTTTTAGCTTATAATTGGAATCCCTATCGATCTGGTCTAAAAACTCGCTCAAAACGGGGATTTCGGCCTTTTTTTCTATGCTTGCATCTTCATATACCTGCTGAATAGACTTCATCCGGTTCTCTTCGAGCCTTGCCGCTTTACTGATGAGTTCCCGGGTCTGATTGGTAAATTCCTGTAGCTTTTTACCTTCGGCTTTTAATATAGTATCTTTTTTCTTCAGTTCTATATCCAGAAGATCCCTATAAATCCGGATTTCTTCCTTAAAAATACCTACAAGGTCGTCGAGCCATTCAGCGGAAAGTTTTTTCATAATAATAAAATATCCCTAGGTTCTACATCGACGAAATACAGACGGTACTTAGTTTTTTTTCTACTTTTTTGGCTTCAAAACAGGCTCTGGTTTCAAAAACTGAGTATTATGGGGATTGATAGAGGTGGGGTATAATTCATTTTTTCCAGCCTGTGGGCGAAGGTTTCTCTAGTCAGTCGCTGATGATTCGACCAACTCGACGGAAAAAGCGTATCAGGTAAGCTTTTTCGAGTTCTGTAATTTCGACAATAAATGCGAGCTCGGAACCGGCTTCTTGCATCTTGAGTGCTGTTCTTAGCTTTTCTTTCCGCTCAGCCCTTTCGGCCCGTAATTCTGCCAGACGCTTGCCTTTAGAATAACCTATCTGCTCGCCTTTAGAATAGCCAATCTGCTCGCCTCTATTATAGCCTCTTTGTTCAAGTGCATCTGCTATGGTTGGCATTGTCTTTCGAACTCCTTCTAAGTCTAAACTTTCTATTAATTTTTCCAGCCTGTCAAGTGTTATTTGCTCCGGACCACGGATTAGATAATTCAGAATGATCGTAAGCCATCTATTTTGACGGTTCTCGTCTTCGATTCTCTCCAAAAGTTGCAGAATTGTTCCCAGGTTTTCTCCCAGATCCGGATGAAAACTATATTTGAACAGGTAAAAGGATGCCTGTAAAACCTCGTTCCCCATAATAGATTCATCAGCTACACGGGGAAGGTCATAAAACAGAAAGTCAAACCTGGGCACAAACCTTTCATATTTTTTCGGGGTTTCAATCATTGACTGAAAATCCAGGCCATGCTTCCATCTCTTTTGTCCGTGGTAAACTACTATGGGTAGTATCATAGGTAGTTTCTGGTGTCGCTGTTTCTTCTTCGCGGAATGATTGCGATAACGCTGCCAGATCTTTACCATATAACCCAGAAGTTGGAGACCGGTATACCTATCGGCTTTACTCTTATGGTCAAAAAGAATGTAAAGGTAAGCCTCTTCCCCGGATTTTAAACCCACACGATAGAGAGTATCCGAAAACCCCTCTTTCAGACTATCATCAATAAAGCTTCCTTTTTCCAAGTTTAGGGAATTTAAATCTAAATTTTCAAGTAGCTCTGCCGGAAGATAGCTCCGGAAAAAGTCCAGAGCATTTTCTCTGTCGGACATAGTGGCTTTGAAAAGCTTATCATGGATATTTTCTGAGGACATGATAATGTCAGAAAATTATGGAGGTAGAAAACTGTCCAGAAAATTTACTATACAAATATAGGCTACTACTAAACTATATTTAAACAAATCGATGAGATAATCAAGAATATTAACATTCAGTTTATTAGAAATCTTAAAAATAGCGTGTATGATGTTTTTAACAGGTGTTCTATCAGGGATTTGATTCAGGTTCCGGTCTTTTTGTATCATCCGGTATTTTTCGAATGAACTTTCCCGTTCTTAAATCCATCAACCACACTATATTTTCCTTTGTTATGGCAAAGAGTTTAAGTCCAACATGAAGAGCGGCAACTTCCCAGCTACTATTCAGCTCCTCAGAAGCAAATTCCCAGATAATGTTTCCAGTTGTATCATATAATTTACAGCCCCGGAAGGGGGAATCAAAACATCCGAGGATATGCTCATCATCCACAAAATACCGTTTTGATGAATAAGCCGCACCCGGCAACTCCTCTAAAAGTTTACCGTCCTCGGACCAGACATAGAGAGATTTACCTCCCCCGAGAGAGCGTATATTGGAATGAAGATCCATCCGTAAAACCTTAGGACCATAAGCATCCCAGGACTTAAGTAGCTTCCCATCCCTGTTCCAGATCATAAGCTTATCCCCTCCTGTTATAATTAAAGTTCCTTCCCGGTTAAAAATAGCCAGACGCGCCTGCAATACATCTAACTTGAGAAATACTTTTCCGGAAAGATCAATAAGCTTCACGGTTCCATTATTATAAGAAGTACAAAGAAGCTGTTTGCCATCCGGACTAAAGGTGATATATCTGGCTCGAGTTTCAGTTCCCAGGCGTTTCTCAAGTTTATTCTCCGGAACATTCCAAAGAGTAATTCCCTCATCTTCGGAAGCAGCAGCCAGAAGCTTCCCATCAGGACTAAAAGCGAGAGCACCTACATCTCCGGTTTTAAAACTTGCCAGAAGTCCGCCCTCTATACTCCAGATTTTTGTGAGATCATCTATAGAACCTGTAGCCAGGAGTTTCCCATCCGGGCTAAAAGCTAGAGCCTGTATTTGTAAACTATGCCCTCCGGCGTTTATAATCTTTCGCAACTGATACCCTGCTTCTTCCTTCCTACTCCGATAAGACGTACTTCTGATTTGCATTTCAATTAAAAACCAGGGAAGAACAATAGGAAGTAAAACTGTATCGGCTGCAAGACTTAAAGGCAGATCCAAAAAAAATCTACTTTCCCTTTTTACCAGAGCAGAATAGCCATCAAACATGACTCCTCCGTAAGGAACAGGAGATTTCCTCCTTTTAATTCCGTATTGCAGGTTCCTGTACGTTCCGCAGGAAGACAGGAAAAAAGATAGAAGAATACAAGTTAAATGTGTTCTTTTTATAAATCCATAAACTATATTGTAACAATTCAATTTATCACCTTTCAACATTTCGCAACTCCTTCTATCCTTTTTAAATGTGAGTGAATACTTATTTCACAGGACTTTTCTCATCTTATTATATCCGCTCAAAAAAAAGGAAGATAATCAAGAATTTTAACTTTTAGTTTATTAGCAGTCCCAAAAATACCGTGCATGATGTTTTAAATATTTTTTCCGGGTCGGGTATTTGTATGGTACCATGAACTTCCAAATCTCTACTTTCTCTTCGCCCATTTTTTTGATTGGATACGTCAGAAACAGATAAATCGAGAACCAATCCTGACTCAAAGAGCGCGAGATTGCCCTTGAAAGGTCTATAAATACAAACAGGATTAATCTTACCCATATTATTTAAAAAGCTCTCAACTTATTTGCACACACCTTTTCAACTTGACAATCAGGATAAATACTATTATTATTACAAGAGAAGCTTGATTTGGAAGTATAAAAAGGTGAAAGATACGAAATTCAAAGAAGATGATTTATACAGGATCTTAATAAATAATACTGACGATTTTATTTATAGCTTTAATTTGGATGGCCACTATACTGCTGTAAATCATAGTTTTTGTGAAGCATTCAAAAAAAATAAAAGTGAAATTATAGGCAAGCATTATTCGGATCTTATTTCTTCTGAAAAGATACTTGATGAATGGCAAAGAAATATAAACAAAGTATATTCAAACCAGAAAACTATCCAATTTGAATTATCTATGGATATGTCTGATGGCTTAGTTCATTATTATGATATCAAGCTTCTCCCTATAATGAATAAAAGTGGAAATATTATCGGAATTCATGGTACGAATAGGGATATTACAAAACGCTATCTTGCCCTGGAAGCCTTAATAAAAAACGAATTTACTCTGGAACATTTTCTTGAACATTCACAGGAATTTATGGGTATTGTAGAAGCCTTATATAATAAAAGTGATATGCGCTATATAAGAATTAATAAAGCTGCCAGTAAATATATAAAAATATCTCAAGATAATATTAAAGGAATGCTTTCAAGCGAAGCAGGAGTCTCAAAAGATATAAGGCAGTACTGGTTAGAAAAATGTAGAGAATCAGAATGTGTCGGTAAGCCGGTTAAATTTGAATACCAACGTGAACTACCGGATGGAATTCATATACTGGAAGCTACGATAACTCATTTGCATTTAAGTCATTTTACTTTTGTTATTTCTGATGTTACCGAACATAGAAAAGCAGAAAAACAAATTAAAGAAAGCCTTGAAGAAAAAACTATATTATTAAGAGAACTTTATCATCGTACTAAAAATAATATGCAGGTGATCGCTTCAATGTTAGCAATGGAAAGACTAACAACAGATAATATGGAATATGATCAGGCGATTCGAAAAATTGAAGATAAAATCCTGGCAATGTCTCTTGTACATAAAATGCTTTACCAGTCTTATAATCTTTCAAATATTAATTTAAAAGATTACTTCATCGAACTAACCAAATTATTAATGGAAAATTATAATATATCACAAAATATTTTTCTTGAGTTAGAGCTTGAAGATATATCAGTATTAATAGATGTAGCCATCCCCTGCGGAATGATTCTGAGTGAGTTGCTTTCCAATATTGTAATGCACGCATTCCCAACAGGAGCGAAAGGTCATATAAATCTTAGCCTTAACCAGGATGAAAAACGAATAATTCATTTTCATGTTTCAGATAATGGCATAGGTGTTTCGGATAGCTTTAATTTTCATTCTGATGGAAAACATGGCTTGAATAATATCTTTGCACTCGTAGAGCATCAGTTACAGGGAAATATAAACTTTGAAAATAAAAATGGAATAATTTGTAGGATTGAATTCAATAACGCTCTTTTTTTTGAAAGGATTTAATATGGAAAATACCTCAGATAACATATTAATTGTAGAAGATGAAATTATGATAGCATCTCATTACAAAATGTTTTTGGAGAAGAAAGGATATAAAGTAATAGGTATTGCAGCAACAGGAGAAAAAGCTATCTATTTAGCCATGCAAAACAAACCAGTCTGCATACTTATGGATATAAACCTTGTAGGCGAGATGGATGGGATTCAAGCTGCTGAAAAAATAAAAAAGGAGATTCAGACAAATATTATTTTTATAACAGGCTATGATGATCCTGAAACCAGAATGAGAGCTGAGGGTATTAACCCTGCTGCCTATTATGTCAAGCCAATTAACTTCACGAATCTTATTGAAGATATAACTAAAGTAATTTTCAAAAATATATAAATGTATTTTAAAAGTAAGATATCGCTTTGGCCGCATCAGATTTTGGAGTATATTTAGGATACACATTAGCTAAATATTCTTTCATTTCTTCCATTATTGGACGAATCTTTTCGTAGCGCTGAAATACGTTTCGTCTATTTGAAGAACTGTATTATTCAATATAGAACGCAATATTTCATTTACAACAGGCTCTATCCTTTCATATACTTTAAGCAGATTATCAGAAAGGGTTGATAGACTTAGACCAAAACCATATCGCTGTAGTATTCCACATATCCTATACAGAGGAAGTGAATCACAGAACTTTTGAACAATAATATAGGAAAGGCTTATATAGTTTAAAATACCCTTTGGAATGAGCTGGGGAATCGGTCTGATGTCGGTCAGAATTCATGGGAAGCTCCCATCTTCGACTTTCCCAAGCCGGATGATTTTTACACTGAGCCAGGCCGGATGGCTGGGAGAAAAAGGACTGTCATGTTTATCTTTTCTCTATGCTGGGCGATAAACGAAGTGATTCTCAGTATTTAAGTTTTACTTCTTTTACTCAGATTGTATCTGATGACTTTCTAAAATTGTTTGTCAGAAAAAATATAGCTTTCTCTGAATTTATTAAAGAAATTTACCGATTCCCCAAAGCCGGAATAGGATTGTTTACAGGCCGACCGCCGAAACAGTACTGGAATATTTTCTGCTTTTCTTTTCCCGCTAAGCTGATATAATTGACCATTATGCAGATCGCCAATCCTATATAAGAAAGGACAGGTGTTTTACATAGATCTTCCTTCGAAACTCATCAGGAAAATGGGTATAATAAAATGAATGATACAGTAGAAAAAGGAAATTCCTACACTTCCAGTTCCGGTAAAATCCGTATTTACCCTATTGAAACCGGTAAAGTTTCGATGAATCAAAGTTTAAAACACAAAAAAGGATTTGGTTTTTTTTCCAAAATAAATATTCTCTTAACAAGAAAATTTACCGATTACTATCCTATTTATTCCTGGTTAATCGAACACCCTGAGGGGATTTTCCTGGTTGACTGTGGTTCGGATAGTAGCCTTGTATCTCCAGACTATTTCAGCAAAGGCAATTTGTTTTTAAGATATGGAAATCAACAGTTTATGCGTTTTCTTATCAAGGATGATGAAAATATTGTTTATGGTATCAATCAATATAATATTCAAGTAGGAGATATTTCCTGTGTGATTCCGACCCATCTGCATTTTGATCATATAGAAGGATTAAAATTCTTTCCCAAAACAAAAGTTTTAGTCCATGAAAAAGAGTATAAAAAACCCTACCAGCAACTTCGTTCCCGTTTTCCTGAAATTTTTGAACCTGAATTATTTTCTCTTTTACCCCGTGAAAATTTTCCTTTTGGTTCTTATTATCCGATTACGAAAGACGGAGATATTTTTGCAGTACCAACTCCCGGCCATACTTACGGTCACATTGCAATTATAGTACATGTAGATGACATCTATTTTATGTTCGCGGGAGATCATACTTATGATGAGAAACAACTTTTAATCCACGAACTTCCCGGAATCCATGCTCATTTCAGGGAGGCCAGAAAAACATCCGCACAGATACTTGAGTTCGCTAAAAATAACCGGGTTGTTTATTTGCCTTCTCATGATCCGGAAGGAAAAAACAGATTAAAAAATTTAGCTTTTCTTTAAAACTATATATTATAAGCTCATTTGATTATGTTCAAAATATCCGGATTTGAAGTTCAGGAAGAAATTTTTCAAAGTTGGAGCACTCTTGTCTATAGAGCTGTAAGAGTATCAGACCAAAAACCTGTAATTATAAAAACTCATTTTTCTGATTTTCCCGGATTAACAGAAAAAGCCCGTTTTTGAAGGGAATATGAAATTGGAAAGAAATTAGATATCGATGGCGTAATTCGTCCTATCAGCCTCGAAGAAGAGAACAACCGGTTATTTCTTGTGTTGGAAGATTTTGGAGGCAATTCTCTCGACGCTGTAATTCGTTCCAATAATATTGATCCGATCCAATTTTTAAAGATTGCCATTCAAATCTCCCACACTCTCATCGAAATACATCGACGTAAAATAACACATAAGGACATTAAACCTTCCAACATAATCTATAATCAACAAAATGGAATCGTCAAAATAACAGACTTTGGTATCTCGTCTTTTCTGGATTTTGAGAACAGGGTTCTGGAGAATACAGATCACCTCGAAGGTTCCCTTCCCTATATTTCACCCGAGCAAACAGGACGTATGAATCGTTTCGTTGACTATCGAACAGATTTTTATTCCTTAGGAATTACTTTTTATGAACTCCTGACAGGAGTTAAACCTTTTCGCTCCAATGATGCAGCTGAATTGATACATTCCCATATAGCCGTTTTACCGCGACCGCCTCATGAAATTTTAAAAACGATAGAACCGGCCATTAGTGCTATCATCATGAAACTGATGGCTAAGAAAGTAGAGGATCGTTACCAGAGTGCTCAAGGGATTAAGAATGATTTGGAATTTTGTTTCAAAGCCCTGAAAGAAAAAATTCCTATAAAGGATTTTATACCGGGGCAGAGAGATGTGTCCGAACGATTTACGATTTCTCAAAAACTATTTGGTAGAGAAAAAGAGATTTCGCAACTCTTTAAATCTTTTGAACAGATATGCGAA
The DNA here is from genome assembly GCA_024233835.1 of Leptospiraceae bacterium. Taxonomy (NCBI): domain Bacteria; kingdom Pseudomonadati; phylum Spirochaetota; class Leptospiria; order Leptospirales; family Leptospiraceae; species Leptospiraceae bacterium. The sequence goes on along the minus strand of JACKPC010000001.1, from coordinate 1,912,183 downwards.
GGACAGATGGAATTAATGACGGTTCGAGGTCTTCCCGGTATTGGGAAATCCATTCTTGTACAGGAATTGCACCAGCCGGTTACCGAAAAAAAAGGTTTTTTTATTTCCGGAAAATTTGAAGATCTGCAACGGAGTATTCCCTACGCTACTCTTTTAAAAGCCTTTCAAAGTCTGATACATCAAATTCTTGCCCAGACTGAGTCATCCATTGAAACATGGAAACATAAATTATTGAAAGCGATGGGAAGTAATGCTGCGGTAATGATAGACCATATACCCGAACTGGAACCTGTCATCGGACCTCAACCTGCAGTTCAGGAATTACCCTACAAGGAAGCACAAAATCGATTCCAAAAAGTTTTTACAGATTTTATCGGAGTCTTTGCTTCCAAAAATCATCCCCTGGTATTATTTTTGGACGATGTGCAATGGATTGACCCGGGTACTCTTTCCTTATTAAGACTTTTCTTAAATAATGATTCCTTAAAATATTTCTTAATCATTCTTGCATATAGGGACAATGAAACCGATACCTCTCATCCTTTGTCTCTAACTCTGGAAGATCTTAAAAAGAAGGGAGTGAAAATACGAAGTATTTCTCCGGGCACATTGGATAAAGATTCCATATCCGCTTTTATTTCCGAGTCTTTAAAAAGAAAACCTTCCGAAGTGAAAACTCTAAGCGAAATGATCTCTCTAAAAACCGAAGGGAATCCCTTTTTCATGAAGGAGTTTCTCTTAGGTCTGAACGAACAGGGTCTATTACAATTCAATGCTGATTCGGGTTGGGGATGGAATGAAGATAAAATTCGGACACAGGATTTTACCAATAATGTAATCGAACACATGATTAAAAAAATTAACCGATTTCAGAAAGAAGAACTTTCTATTTTAAAAATTGCTTCCTGTATCGGTTCCGTATTTGACTTATCCACCCTGGCCCGTCTTTCTATTTCTTCCAAAACAAATGTTGCCTGTAGACTAAAAGAAGCAATGCTTCAGGGACTGATTCATCCCTTAGATGATCATTATAAATATTTTTTAGAAGAAGTGACTGCCGAAGTGGAAGAAGAGGAGAATTCAATACTGAATTCAAATTTTCGCTTTGCTCATGACAGGGTTCGAGAGGCCGCCTATTCGTTGTTAGAAGAGAAAGAAAAAAAAATAACTCATTTAAAAATTGGCAGAAGACTTTTAGAGACAAACTCAAAAGAGAACCTGGAAGACTCCATCTTCAGTATTGTCAATCATTTCAATCTATCACTTGAATTTTTAGAAAAACAGGAGGAAAAAGATAAAATAGCTCATTTGAATTATAGAGCCGGCAGGAAGGCTCGTCTTTCTACCGCTATTGAAGCAGCCTCTCAATACTATCATCATTCCTTAAGTCTTCTCTCTGAAAGTTCCTGGCAGACGGACTATACTCTCTCTATCAACCTATATATGGAATTAACGGAATGTGTTCTGGCTCAGGATGAATTAAAAGAAGCCGATGAGCTAATCCAGGTAGTTATTAAAAATGCTCGCTCAAACCTAGAAAAAGCAAAAGTTTATTATTTGCAGATTCTTGCTTTATTTCGAAGAAACAAAAATTTGGAGGTAATTAATCTTTCGAGAAAAGCCTTATCTCTTCTTGGCATTCGCTTTCCGAAAAACAAAGTAATCGCTCTGGCTATGGTTATAGAACTTCTAAGAAATCAAATCAAGATGAAAAGGAAAGGTATTTCCAAACTTTATGAACTGCCGGAAACAGAAGACGAACAAATAATTCTTGCTCTCAAGATTTTACAAAGTATAACCATGGCAGGAATTCAATACAATGCTAATTTTGCAGTTGTTGCTACGCTTATTGCGGTCCGATTAATTTTAAAAAATGGAACCTGTTATATCTCACCTTTTAATTGGTCTTCTCTGGGAGGAGTTCTTCAGGTTGGTTTATCCGATTACAAAAGTGCTTATCATCTCGGACAATTAGCTTTGAAATTACAAGAACGTTATAAGGACATTTCCGAAAGACCGGCCACCTTTTTTAATACAGCGGCCTGGCTAAATCCTTTTACCCATCATATAAAAGAATCAGAGGAATTATTAATAAAAGGATATAAAGCCGGTATTCAATCGGGTAACTTTATCTGGTCAGGATATTGCATTAGTATCTACCTACCCTTTTTACTTATCCGTTCGGCTCCACTCGTCGAGCATATCCTGGAAGAAATTAAAAAATATGATAAGTTTATGCATGGCACTGTAGATATAGTTTCCTGCACACTCTATGATTGTGCCAGAAAGTTTGTTATGATGCTTGCGGGAAAAACAAAGCATCCCTTCTATCTAGGAGATACCGAAGAAGCAGACTTTTCTTATCAAAAAGAAATAGAACAGTTTAATAATACGGTTGTCCGATTTAATTACGGTATTCTAAAAATGATGACCTTGTGTCTATACGGTCATTATAGGGAAGCAAGAAAAATAGCAGCCTGGACTTCTGTGGCAGTTCCCGAACTTTTAAATAGGATAGAATACCCTACTTTCAAATATTACGAATCACTAATCTATTTGATGGATTACTCCAATCTTTCCACTCCTGAAAAAGCAAAAGCAAATTGGATGATTCTAAAAACAGTAAGACTTTTTAAAAAATGGCAGAAGCGTTGTCCGCAAAATTTCTCACACCGTTACCTGCATCTATTAGCAGAACTTAAAAATGCCCGTTATAGGAATTTTGCCAGTTTACAATTGTACACGCAAGCAGCAAGTAAAGCAAAAACAAACGGATTTTTACACGAAGAAGGTTTGATCTGTGAACGTTTATCCTTATTATATTCTAAACTAGAAATTAAAGAGCTGGAAGTTTTTTATAAAAGGCAGGCATACCGTGCCTATACCAACTGGGGGCTTATTCCCAAACTTCAAAAAATGGAAGAAACCTTATCATCACTCAAAATTTTGGGTCGAAGCGGCACGGAAACCATCTCAATATCAGATGCACCTACAAGCCTAGGACTGGAAACCCGTCAGGGCACGGTTAATTTGTCAGATATGATTGATCTGGATAGTATTATAAAATCAGCCCGGGTTATTTCCGGAGAAATGGAATTAAATCGTTTGCTTGAAAAATTAATGCACATCATTCTTGAAAATGCAGGTGCTCAAAGAGGATTAATCTTAAATCATTTTGATAATGGCTTGTATATACAGGTATCAGGAAATATATCAGGGGAGGGAATGCAGTTAGAGGTGAATCCAAAAGAAGCGAAGGAAAATGATTGTCCGTTAAGCATTGTGAGCTATGCGCTTCGCATTAAAAATAATATAGTTTTAGAAAATGCGGTGGAAGAAAAGATGTTTCAATCAGATCCTTATATTCTATCCAATCAACCCAAATCGGTTCTCTGTTCTCCTATCATAAACAAAGAAAAAGTTTCTGCTATCCTATATATAGAAAATAATTTAACCACAGCTGCCTTCACAATAGAGCGAATAGAGACATTAAAACTCCTGATGGCTCAAGCAGCCGTTTCAATGGAGAATGCTGCTTTGTTTACAGAAACCCGTGAATTAGCAGAAGCTTTTTCCAGTTTTGTTCCCAGACAGTTTCTTGAATTTTTAGGTAGAAAGAGTATCCGGGATGTAAAACTGGGCGATGCCGTTCAAAAGGATTTAACCATTTTGTTTACAGACATTCGATCCTTTTCCACTCTTTCAGAGCGTATGACACCTGAGGAAAATTTCCGATTTTTAAATGCTTTTCTGGGAAGAATGGGACCTATCATCCATGATCATAATGGGTTTATTGATAAATTCATCGGGGATGCTATTATGGCTCTCTTTCCTATCTCAGCAGATGATGCCATACAGGCCGCAATAGAAATGCAAAGAGAAGTTAAAATTTATAATAAAAATAGAGCGGCATCGGGATACAAACCAATAGCAATCGGTATTGGAATTCATTCCGGTAGTGCAATGCTCGGAACAGTTGGAGATACAAGAAGGATGGAAAGTACAGTTATTTCAGATGCAGTAAATTTAGCTTCTCGTTTAGAAAGCCTGACCAAAACATTTGGATCACCCATTATCACCAGTCATAAAACCATGAAAAAAGTTCGTAGAATGGACAAATACAAACAACGCTCTCTGGGAATTGTTCAGGTAAAAGGAAAGAGCGAAAATGTATCCATTGTTGAAATTATTGATGGAGATACAGACGAAGAGTCCGCAAATCTAAAAATAAAAACCACTCCCCTTTTTGAAGAGGCTTTAGAAAAAAATCAACTTGGTGAAAAAGCCATAGCCAGAGAACTCTTTCAAAAAATTCTTATATTGAATCCAAAAGATCTGGCAGCAAAAAAATATCTGGAGTCTTTATGAAAGTCAGTATATTTGATGAACTAAAAGCAGTAAAGATTTATGATAATAAACTTTGCAAGTAAGATGCTTCTCTTTCATTGTCCTATCTCTTTTCCAATTTATAATAATCCGAAACCCTATTCTTCAATACGGATATTTCCTCTCATAATGTAATAGGTATTTCTACCCTTTCCTTTTCTTTCAATTAAACCTTTTTCGAGGAGAGTATTAAAAAGACTTTTTAGTTTCGTTTCTCCATACTCAAATTTTTCTTTAGCTTTCTTACGGGTGATTTTAACTTCCTTTTGAATGAATAGAAGAAGCTCTTTTTCTTCTTCATTTAATCGGTCGTAATCGGTCGTAATCGGTCGCAATCGGTCGGATCCTGAATTCGTTTTTTTATTTTCTAAATTACGATAAAAAGTCACATCAATAAAATCACCTTTTTCTTCAATCGTTGGTGGTTTTATTCCAGCAGATAGACAGGCATTCTTCATACGTTTAATTCCAGTTCCCCATTCTTCAATTAAACCCAACTCTTTAAAAACCCTGGCTATGACTTTGTTTCTGCTCTCACTCCTGCCATTTTCCAGATCCTGAATAGTTATTGTATTGGGTAAACCTCCGGGAGAAACAATGTTTATAATATCATCAAATATACCGACTTTAATATCTCTACCCTGATTGATATAATCCCTATGTACAAATGCATTCGTTAAAGCTTCTCTTAAAGCCACAACAGGCACTTCATAAGATTCTTCTCTACGCATCCCATTAATATCACCCCGTAGATGAATATGGTTTAAAATGAAGTTAAGTGTATTTTCATATACAGAAAAGATGTCACCTGAATACTCTTTTTTATCGATAAAAGTATCCATATTCGTTCCTTTAAATCGAGCACATTTAACTTTACAGTGGGAGAAAGTTCCTGTTAATAGTAGGAGAGCATTCGTAGGATAAATCTTTTTTTGCTCTTTTTTGATTAACTTCAAATTTTGCAATTTCTCATTGCTTAGTTTTTTATTTACTGCTTGAAATTGTTCTTTCAAAAAAGTTAAATTTAGAGTTGAAAGTTCGGTCTCATAATTGATTTCTTCATCAAAACTTGTTGGTAAAAGAAAATGCAAGGAAGCTTTGATCCAGAGTAAATTGGGTTGTAAGTTTATACGGTTTAACCCAGTCGAACGACCCATAGGAAGAGAGACAGGGCGAGATAGTGGTAGCGTTTTCAAGCAAGCGAAGCCTGGGTTTAATATCGCTAATGTGCTTGGCGAAGTTATAGAGGGATTATTAATTTTTAGATAATTTCTCATGAACCTCTCTCGTAATAAAATCTTCTATTACCTTTTGAAATTTCTCTTCATTCATATATTTATCAAAGATTTCTTCATTCAATTCCATACGCTCAATAAATAATTCTTCTAATATTTCAGAGAAGATTAAAGAAAACTTTTCTAATGGATTTATTTTAGCTGCTTCTTGTAATCTTGTATTTTTCATAGCAGTTGAAACGATTTGATCAAAAAATAATTGGTCTGCATCTATAAAATCGGTTCCAAATCTTTCGTTAAGTATATCTATTAATCTCGATAATTCTATAGACTCATCATCTGAGATATTTTTTCCTGAATCTTTTGGACCGTCCTGTTTGATTCTTTTTCCATTAGAAAGTTGAATAGAACCTTCGCTAATTTTCTGGATGCGATAGTATTGTAACTGAACTTCAGAATCAAAATTATAAACAGAATTTTTATTTGTACGGGGTAGTTTATTTTTTAAAAATTTCAAAAAAGTATATAACTTTTCTAAATCGGAATCCTGGTATGGGATTACCTGGCTTAAAAAAGCATATAATTTTGAGAATGAAGATATTTTTTTGCGAAAGGTTTCTGCTTCTTCAGGATCGTTTTTTACAAGGTTAGTAAATTTTAGTACAGAATTTTCAAAACATAGATTCATTTCTTTATGTGCTTTCTCAGTATGCTCCTTTGTGGGTTTAAAAAAAATTTTAGAAAAATTATTTATATCCTGTTCAGAGAAAATTCCATAGGCTATGATTTCGAATTTTAGTTGATACAATCTCTCTGGTTCAGCCTCTTCACCTATTTCAGCTCCTTCATAAAATTGAAGAAATGCGATTTGTATATCTTCTCTTTCATTTCGAAAATCAAGTATAAAGGTATCTTCTTTCAGTGGGTGCGTTCTATTCAGTCTGGATAATGTTTGAACAGCTTGAATTCCTCCAAGCTTCTTATCTACGTACATTGTGTGCAGCAAAGGTTGATCAAAACCTGTTTGGTATTTTTCCGCGACAAGTAGAACCCTATAATCCTGAGATGCAAATTTTTCCGGTAATTCAGTTTCTTTAATACCATGATTCATATTCACTTCGGTATATTCTTTATCAGAAAAATCTTCATCTTTTACTTTTCCGGAAAATGCTACCAGAGTTTTAATATTATAATTTTTTTCTTTTATATACATATCAAAAGCCAATTTATAACGAACAGCTTCCAGACGTGAGCCTGTCACTACCATGGCTTTTGCTTTTCCACCAATTTTATGCTTTGTTACCTGGTTAAAATGTTCTATAATTATTTCTGTTTTTTGGGAGATATTATAAGGGTGGAGTTGAAAAAATCTGGCAAGAGCCTTTGCTGCATCTTTTCTTTTAACATTCTTATCATTTTTTGCACTCTGAAGTAACTTATAATAAACTTTATAGGTAATATAATTCTTGAGCACATCAATGATGAATCCTTCTTCAATTGCCTGTTTCATTGTATATTGGTGAAAAGACTCACCATTTCTTCCAAAATTTTTAAGGGTTTTATGTTTTGGTGTTGCCGTAAAAGCAAAGAAACTTAAATTTTCAATTTTTCCTCGCTTTACCATGTTTAAATAAAGTTTCTGATATTCCTCTTCACCTTCTTCTTTTGCAATGGATCTTGCTTTTAATACAAGATTTTTACCTCCCAAAACCTTTTTTACTTCTGTAGCAGATTCTCCTGATTGAGAACTGTGGGCTTCATCAATGATAATAGCACAATTTCTGGTGGGTAATGCATCTTCATTGATTAGATTTTCCTCAACCATTTTAGATAGTTGTTTTAGAACAAAGGGAAACTTTTGAAGTGTCGTAATGATGATAGGAACTTTATCCAATAGAGCTTCTGTTAACTGCTTTGAGTCTTCGTCAATTTTTTGAACTACACCAAACTTGTGTTCGAATTGATATATGGTATCCTGAAGTTGCTGATCTAAAACTAATCTATCGGTAATAACAACAACACTATCATAAATTCTTTCATTATTCTTATTGTGCAGGGATGCCAATCTATGTGCTAACCAGCCAATAGTATTGCTTTTCCCGCTCCCTGCCGAGTGCTCTATTAGATAACTATTTCCGGTTCCTTCTTCTTCGGTAACTTTTAGAAGTTTACGAACAACATCTAACTGATGATACCTGGGAAATATAAGGGTTTCTTTTTTATACTTTTTTCCATTATCATTGATTTTTTCCTCTACCTGCAAATGAATATATTTTGCCAGTAGATCTAAAAGTGATTCTTTATTTAAGACTTCTTCCCAGAGATAAGAAGTCTTATAGCCATTTTCATTGATTGGATTTCCAGCACCGTTATTCAATCCCTTATTGAATGGCAAAAAATATGTATTTTCCTTATCCAACTTTGTTGTCATATAGACTATTTCTGTGTCTACAGCGAAGTGAACCAATGTTCTTCTTTTGAATTCTAATAGCGATTCATTAGGGTTCCTATCTTTTTTATACTGTATAATAGCATCTTCAAAGGTTTGCCCGGTCAAAGGATTTTTCAGTTCGATGGTAATTAGTGGAACCCCATTTATGCTCAATACAATATCAATTGAATTTTGATTTTGTTTACTATAATATAATTGTCTTGTAATACTAGCTTGATTTTGTTTATAGTTTTCTTCGTATTCTGGATTTAAGGTATGTGCTGCTTTAAAATAGACCAAGCGAAAGTTCCTACCATAACATTTAAAACCATGTCTGAGCGTTATTAATGAACCATACGCATTCATCCAAACATTTAAATCAGTGATTAATTGCTTATCGGTTTTTTCTCCTAAAAGTTTTTTGAGTTTCGAGTATTCTCCTTCCTGTGTTGATTTAATAAATTCTAAGATAGCTTCAGGGAAAAGAGCAGTTTCTTTATCGTATTGGTTTGATGCAAGGGAAGAATAGCCATTCTGTAGAAAATAGTTTTCTATAGTAGATTCAAAGTCTTTTTCGGAAAAATGGGAACTCACTAAATTAAACCTCCCGGTCTTGGTGAAATAGAATCTCCTTTGCTATCAAAACAATCTGTTGCTGTTCCTTTGAATGCACTGATGATTTCATTTTTTACATCTGGATAATCTTGAAAGACTTTCATCCAAATACTAAAGAAGCCAAAACCTTTAGCTGTCTTTCCAATTTGATTAGCCATCTGTAATGTTTGATTTTCTCTATAATTATTCAAACTATCGTGGGCTACTTCAAATGTATTTAATCGTTGTCCCCATCTTTCTAAAGCTGATTGTATTAAAGAATCTTTGATCCAATTTCTATGAGGTATATAATTTTTATTTAATCCAAATAGCTCTATAGTATTTTCAACTTTTCTTTTTATTTCATTTTCTATATGATTATTAGCAATTACCTCACCATCAGAGTAATATGTAAATATTGGAAATGTGTTATCTCTATCTGGAAAAAAATAATCATTCAAATTTATATCTTCATCGCCTTTCGCACTATTGCAATTTACACATGACAATAATAAATTGTCCCACTCGCATTCTAAATGTGGATTTGAATCTTTTGGTTTTTTATGTTCTACAGCCAATAATGTAGGAATTCTTCGTTCACAGTAACTACAATAGTCTCCAATATTCTCAACTAAATGTTTTTTATAATTTTCATATTTAGTATAAGTTATAGGTAAATTCCCCTTATTAACCGGTCTCATTTTATAATCCTTTGGCCATCTTTTTTTGTTCTAAATAATCTATATACGCAGAATATGCGGGATTATTCATATAAGGGTTTGTAAGCTTTATCAATTTCTGCTTTAATTCTTCCTTTCTTTCTGAACTCACACTTTGAGCATTTTCTAATAATCTATAATACTCTTCTGCAACATCTTTCATTTCTTTATATCTTTGACTCATTTCAGGTGAATCTATGCCCATAATGAAACGAGCGATCTCTTCTAAACCTTGATTTGCATATTCGGTTTCGATCTCCTTATCCAGCAGGATTAGTTCGCCCGGTTCAATTGATTGAATAATAAAAGGAGAATGTGATGTTACTATAAACTGACAATTTTTAAAAATTTCTTTTAGTTTTTCCACAATCCGTCTTTGCCATTGTGGATGAAGGTGCAAGTCCAACTCATCAAGTAGCACAATGGATTTACCCTCTTCGATAGGATCATGAAGTTCTGGATTATTTATGGCAAGCCTTCGGGCTAAATCGGTAATCAAGGAAAGTATGTTCTTTTCTCCATCAGACAACTGCTCAATGCTTATAATAACACTATTTTTATTTAATAATAATCTGGAACCGGATTTTTGTTTAGGATCTAAATCTTCCAAAAAAACATCATCTATATTATCTAAAAATGATTGGATTGCATTCTTGACTACAAGGTTTGTTTTTGATGGAATACTTTTTTCTTTAGAAATTACTTCTTCTTTTTCCCAATACTCAGCAGTTTTTAAAATGTTAAAGTTTCTTAATATTAGAGAGTCATCATTTCTGATGGAAATAAATTTTGCTAAATGACTTCCACGATAAATCGAATAATAGATCGCAGAAATTTGATTTTTGCTGTTTTTTAACTGTTTTAAAAAGTCATTTTTCTTTTTATTATCATCCTTGATTGCTAATGTAAATTTTTCAGGATAATCTTGGGAAATAGTAATTTCATGATTGAATAATTTTACTATTCTGTGGATAATCTTTACCCGATCAAAATTGTCTTTATCGATTTCCCCGGCAATAGTATTTTCAAAAGCCAAACTTTCTTGTTCTCTTATTATTTTTCCATCGTAAAAAAGAATCAACCATTCTTTAGATGTCTTGATTGCTAATATACTTTTTTGGTATTGCTTATGTTGAGTTTTCTCTTTTGGAGAGAACTTTTGTTGAAAATTTCGTATTTCTTCTTGCGGGTCTATTGGATTTTTTATAATTTCTAATCCGATTTTTAATGACTTTGATAAACTCACTTCTAATTCATAAGTTTTTCCAATATGCTCAACTTCAGCCAGAAGCTTGATTTCTAAGAATTGTTCTCCAAAAAATAAATCAGAATCCTCCAACATTCGTTTTGATATTTTGAAGTTAGAAACTTGAGGAATGATTCGCGATAAGATAATACCCAACGCGTCTATAATCGTTGTTTTTCCGGAACCATTAATTCCCACTAAAACATTAAAATTATTATCAAAGTTAAATTCACCTTTTTTTATTCCACGAAAATTAACTAAAGAAAGCTTTCTTATTATCATAACTTTAATTTTCCTGTAACGGCTTCAGATATTATCGCTGTTCTTCTTTCTTTTAACAACTCGATAGATTCTTGAGTTTTAGAGATGATATTATTGGTTTGGGTTATAAATTTTTTTAGATATTCAACAATTTCTTTTTGCTCCTTTCTGGGTGGTAAAGGTAACAGCATATCTTTAAAATTTGAAAACCTTATTCTAGGAGCACGTTCTCTAACTGCAGGACAGGAAGCTTGGATAAAACCATTCAATGCCATTTTTCTAATTATAAAAGCATAATAATCATTTAAAATACTTTTCTTTATAGGATCACATATTATATATTCTGGAGAACATTTTCCATTTGAATCAGATACTCCTATAGCACCTGCGAATGCGTCCATTGAATGAAGGACTAATTGGCCTTTTTGAATACCCTGATAACCTAATTCTTTAATTGCATTTGTGAATCCTTCTTCTCTTACATTTTTTCTGAGAGTAACTCTACCGTTACGAAAGCATGTAACAATTTCATCGTTATCACTAACTTGTATATGAGATTGAGTAAATAACCATCTTGCTTTCTCTACCTCCCAATGTTTAGGAATTTTACCAATCCAGGGAATGCCGGAATCTTTCAGTTTCACTTTAGGATCCAAACCTCTTGTAACAACTTGAGAAATCATCGACTGCTTTTTTTCTTCCAATAAGCTGATAAGCTTCTCTTTGCTTTGAATTAATTTATCAATCCGGGCTGTTTCTTTGTCTAAAAAGTTAGCAATAGTTTTTTGAGTTTGTAGGGGTGGGAGAGGGATTGTGAGTGAAGATAGTTTATCAGTACTAAGTTCTATAAAAGTACTTCCTGAAGAAATTGAGTTTAATTCTTTGTTCATAGATAGAAGTTTATAATAAAAATAGTTTATAACAGCTTTATCTTTTAAAACTAAAGATTTACAACCTTGATTTGTACATAATGGTAAACCTGAAATTGCTATGTTTCCCACCGGAGCTCTGGTTGTTAATACTAAACTATCCTTCGGAATAATTGTTGTTCCACAATTTTTATAACCTTCTTCTGTAATTTTTTTCTTTGAATTAAATATATATTTTTCTTTAAGATTTATATCTTCTGGTGTCACCCAAACAATATTCCCATCCCAGTAATTTTCTATAAAACTTGATGGAGTTGAACCATTAATAATTGAGAAGATATACTTAACTTTTGAGCTTTTCCACTCTTTATTCATTCTCAACTTTCATCCTTATTCAATTTAGATGTAACATTTAAAAAATCAATATCACTATAATCTTCTTCTAAAATCTTAGTGATTTCTCTATCTTTTACTTTTAAAACGTTACTCATATACGAAAGTTTTTTTCTTAGAGAATCAATTAAATCTGACCATGTGTATATATAAGTAAAAATATTTCCGGCTTTATTTTTTTCTAATAAAAAAGGATTTTCTTTTCCTACCTTTGATTTTGTAAAACCATCTATATCACTTGATATTAAAATAATTTTGTATTTTAAGGATTGAGAAAACTTACTTAGGTTTTCAATTTGATAAGCATATTTTTCAACTTGGTTAATTTCTTTTTGTGTTATTCTGCATCGGGGCGATTTTAGTTCGACAATCAGTATTTCACTTTCCTGCTCTCCGATTCTTTTTTCATTAAAAAAGAACAAATCGGTAATACCCTCTAAATACTTATCCTGAATTTCTACTGTGTTTTTATCTTCTTCAGAAAGAGTAAATTTTAAATATTGATTTCGCAACTCTTCTAAATTATTTTTTAATTTTTTATCAGAGAATAGCTTTGGTGTTTGTTCGTATTCTTCGCCAAATAACCATAATTCTTTTTCTATAATTTTATGGAGTTGACTTCTTTCTTTAATATACTTTGCTGGTTCATTATAAACTATTTCATATAAAAAATCTAAAAATTGATTCTTTTTTGCAATTTTTTCTGAAAACTCTACAACCTCATCAAGATCAGATTTTTTTAATAAATCCTTAAACTTTGATATTTTTTCATCATCTAGTAATTGAATGCTTTTCAAAATATCTTCAATATCTCCGTTAGAAATTGCTTTATCTATCAAAGGATAAATAATTTTTCGACTGGGTTCATTTTTTTTCAACAACTGGTAGTCTTTTTCTATGTAGTATGCAAATTGATTAAATACTATTTGTTTTGTTTGTGAGCTTGTTGGTGTTTTTAAATAAGGATAAAAACTATCCTCATTCAAGTTTTTCTTGAAATCATAAAAATCTTTATACCAGTCTGTAAAAAACTCATCAATGTAAATTTTAATCGAATCTAATATTTTTTTTAACTCTGGTTGCATATCTGATAAAATTAAATTCCGATTAATATCCAAATGAGATTTATCAAAAAGCTTGGAGTCAATATTTATAAGCCAGCTATTTTCCTCCGGTATGTCCGAGTCATAAGTAAATTTAGCAGCTACTGTATAAATTTGATTATTTTTAACTCTTAGTAAAACTTTATTTTCTTTTTTCTTCGCCTGAAAATGAATAAAATTTAAAGTAACTACATGTTTTTTATTTTCTAAATCTATATACTCCCTTTCAATTTTTATGGGATTACCAATAATATAATTTTTAGGATCTATCAATTTATTATTAATATATATTTTAGCTTTTCCATTGATAAGTTCAAGTGGATATTGTTGAAATAAAGCTATTGGAAGATTTTCTGGTAATAAATTTTTATGTAATTTTCTTTTTTTATCCAGTTCGCACTCTTCTTTAGAGTAAAAATCAGTAATAAAAACTTGGAAATATGTTTTTTCATCTTTCAGGAGATCTTCATAACTATCTTGAAGTTTTAGTTTATCTAGATTTATTCGATTCTTCTCTATATCATTCCCTTTTAGTGGAAGTGTAGACCTTGTGGATTTTTTTATATTACTATCGTAGGCTACAGTTTCTATTTTAATATTTTTTCCTATTTGAAGAGAAGCAAATCGACCAATTCCTTTACCTTCAGGTTTTGAATCCGTACCAATTTCGAGGATTTTCTTCTTGAAATCGGATTTTGAGACTCCTTCTCCATTATCGAAAATAATAATTTCCTTTATGTGTTCATTAAATATTTCATTTTCTTGGTTTTCGGTTATAGTTATCTTTATTTCAGTGGCATTTGCTTGCAAAGAGTTATTTATAAGTTCACAAAATGCAGTAAACGTATTGGAATATTGAGCAAATAGCTCTAAAACAATTCTTGAATTTGTTGTAAAATTTCCCATTATTATTACTCCACAACCTCATTCAATAAAGCATATATCTCTTTCTCAACCTTTTGCAAGTCTTTATCAATCTCTTTTACCGGGCGTGGTGGAATGTATTCGTAGAAATATCGGTTGAAGTTAATTTCATATCCTATTTTAGTTTTTTCCGAATCTATCCACGCATCGGGAACATGGGGTAAAACTTCTGTTTGCATATAATGAGCGATGTCTTCTTTCAGTGGTATGTTTTCATTATCCCGAAGTTTTGTATCTACTTCGTATTGAACTTCTGTTTTTTTATCAATCGCATACCAACCATAGAGTTCTTCATTTTTTCCTGTATGTTTTCTTTTTTTTAAGATTACAGGTTTAGCATTTTCATCAGTCTCCGTAAATACATCCTGATAAAATTTCCATTCTTTGGAACTCCATCTGGACTCTCTTTCTTTTAAAACCTTTTCCGCTTCTTCTTTTACATAATTCCAATCAAGTACAGGTTCTTTGCCAACTTTCTTTTCAATCTCCTGAACATCGTGAAGAAGATGCGGTAGCACTTCTAAAAAATAATCCTTTCTATCTATAGTACTATGGAAACGCAAACGAAGAGGACGCTCTACCGTTACTCTTGTATAACCAAAATCAGAATTATCAAAAATTTTGGAGATTTTAGATTCTTCAAATTTTCCGTGTTCTAATATGATTTCTTTTATCTGTTCTTCGGATAATTCTCTTCTCTTTGCACCCAGACTTCGGCGTAGAGGTTCATATTTTTCCCTAGCATCAATTAATTGGATTTTTTTCTTTCTATGCTTTCCTTTTCTATTTGTAACAATCCAGATATAAGTTCCAATTCCGGTATTATAAAACATCTGTTCGGGAAGAGCGATGATTACTTCGAGCCAATCATTTTCAATAATCCATTTGCGAATTTCACTTTCTCCCTGTCCAGCGCCTCCTGTAAAAAGAGGAGAACCATTAAAAACAATAGCTAAACGTGAACCATATTTTAGTTTTTCCGGCTCTACGGGTTGGAATTTAGAAATCATGTGCTGAATAAATAAAAGAGCTCCATCATTTACACGAGGAAGTCCTGCCCTATAAGGACTTTTTGAACCAAGTTTTTTATTCAATTTTTCAATCTGGGGTTTTTGTTTTTTCCAATCTACACCAAAAGGAGGATTGGCAATTAAATAATCAAATGTTTGTTCAAAAAACTGATCATCAATTAAAGAATCTCCAAATTTTATTTCACTATTACCGAAATCTTTAATCAGTAAGTCTGAGGCAGCAACCGCATAAGAGCGTTTGTTATAATCCTGTCCATAGACAAAAAGCTCTGCATCAGGATTATGCTCTTGCATATAATTTTGTGCTTCAGCTAACATTCCTCCCGTTCCACATGCCGGGTCAAGAATTGTAGAAACAGCATTCGGTTTAAAGCTTTTATCATCAGGTGAAAAAAGAAGAGCCACCATTAAACGAATCACTTCTCTGGGTGTAAAATGGTCTCCGGCTGTTTCGTTTGCCTGTTCATTAAATCTGCGAATCAGGTTTTCAAAAATGGAACCCATTTTTGAATTATCAACTTTATTCGGATGTAGATCGATTTCTGAAAACTTGGAAACTACAAGGTAGAGAATATTGCTATCACTCATGGTTTCAATTTCTTTCGCAAAATCAAAATACTCAAAAATTTTTCTAATATTGGCTGAAAAGCCAGTAATATAAGCTCCTAAATGTTCAGCAATTTTGTCCGGATCTCCTTTCAAAGTTTCAAAATCAAACTCCGAGTGGTTATGGAATTTTTCTCCGGCAGCTTTATTTAGAAGGGAATCCAAAATTTTACCAGATTTATTCTGATGCTTTTCATACGCTTTTAGAACTTTTCCTTTCGTTGGACCTAAAACACAGTCCAAACGCCTCAACACTACCATAGGAAGCATTACCCTTTCATATTGAGGAGGTCTGTAAGGCCCCCTTAAAAGATCTGCTATTTGCCAGATAAAGTTCTCTAAATCATGATTTGTCATAAGTATATGTATATGAATTTTTATCTATTGACTTATGTCTATAAAATTACTCGAAAATAATTCAAATTAAGCCCTTTTTCCACTTGACTCTCCCCACCTACCCTTTCCTTCGACCTTACAGGCTCATATCTTTTTTCCAGGCTGGGCAATCAGCGAAGTGATTCCCAATATCTAAGTTGTTATTCTTTTAATCAGAAAGTATCTGATGATTTTCTAAAATTTCCTGTCAGGACGAATATAGCCTCCCATGCTTCCATTAAGGAAAACTATCAATTCCCCCAAGCCGGAATAGGCTTGTTTTCAGGCCAACCGCCTACTCTTTCCTTCGGACTTTCCCGAAGCCTAAGAGAAAGAACGTCCGACTAGAACGGGAGCATGTCAGCAGGAACGACAGGCAAAAAAGTAGTGACATAAAAAACAAAGCTCTATTGCGGGTGAACAATTAAAGAAGAGGATAAATAAAGGCGTATAGGCCCACTTCTATAAAATTTCCTTTCTTCATAAAAAACAGATTTTTCACTTGATATTTATCGCAATTTGTGAATTAAATAGTCTTTTACACCCTACATTTCTGGTATGGCTCCACTTCAGTCAGGTGAATCTTTTTAGGGTGGATTTTGCAAAGGAGAGACAGAGAATAGTTCTTTATTTGACTGACTCGGTAAACAAGATGAAAAAGGTCCCGAATCCTTATGGTAAGCTTGGAAGCCCCAAGCATCGTTTAAAAGTAGAAGAGGTGGAGACATCCATACAGAATAGAGGCTTTATGGCAATAAAAGAATATTTATTACGGTTATTTGGGAATAAATGTAGGTATATTGATGTAGTAGCAATGAAGGACGATGAGACTGAACCTGTGGAATACCATCAGGTAGGAAAAATAACAAAAAGTGGCTTACCTGTAAAAAGAGAACGAATAGTATTACAAGAAATTAAACAAGAAAAAGGAGTAGAACCACAATTCCATCCATATAATAATTATCCCGGTAAACAAGATGAAAAGTAAGCAAATAAATTTCTATTTAACTACAGAGGATTGTAAGGAAATTGATTCATTTTTAGAAGCAAATGATTATCTATTGATTGCTCAACCCCTTCTGAATAGCAAGCCCGAATATTTAAACTCTATACTGGATGAAAAGTATCAGGATAGGGAGATACAGAGAGTTAAATATATTATCAAAAAAGAAGATAATAGTAAGCTAAAATTCAAGTATATCCAAGAACAAAAACATTATCTTATAAATAACAGTATCTCTCCAGCCATTGAACTCTGGTTACCGAAGTCAAAAAATGGACTTATAATGAAGGGAAGGATTTATTATATAAAAGATTACTATAATGAAGAAGCCGGTGAAGAAATACAAAAAGATGAACAATTTATTAGAGCCGCAGATGAACTATTCAAGTGGTTTCGACAACATTTTAAAAATAAAAAATTTCCCGGCCTGGAACCTTATCTGGTTAGTAAAAGAGCTGCTCTGGAATTAGGAAAACAACCAGTATAAGTATTTCAATGAATACTGTCGGTTTCTATCCAAGCCAAAGAAAGCCAAATCGGAGAAAGACAGATTTGGTATTAATCAAAGAAGAGAGTTTTGGTGTTTATGCTAATTTTATTTGATGGAGTCTGTAACCTATGTAACGCTTCGGTTAATTTTATCATTGATAAGGACCCGAAGAAAACGTTTCAATTTGCCTCCCTGCAATCCCAGATAGGACAGGAGTTTTTAAAAAAATTTGAGTTCCCAACAGAAGGTTTTGATACCCTTATCCTGATTAAAAATAATGTCTGTTTGACAAAATCTACAGCTGCTCTTCATATTGCAAAAGAACTCAGCTTTCCCTACAAGCTTTTATATGCGTTTGTCATCCTTCCTCAATTTATTAGAGATCCTATATATTCCCTTGTAGCCAAATATCGATACGTTCTGTTCGGAAAAAGGGAGGTCTGTCGTATGCCGGAACCGGGGATTCGAGATCGATTTTTAAGCTAAACTTAAAAGGTCTGTGCTGCATAGATTCTCATTATTTTCGGGAAGCACACATCAAATTAATCTTCTTTTTCGAATGGAGAAAAAAACTGCTTGGAAAGTCTTATAATTAGTAGCAGGATGGATTTCATTCGGGAAGGAATATATGAGTCGAAATTCATTCTGTAGCTATTGTGGAACCAGGTTCAGGGAAGGAAGTTTCCCAAAAACCTGCTTAAATTGTTCAGAAACAACCTATATTAACCCTCTACCGGTAACGGTCATGTTTGTTCCGGTGGATAAGGGAGTGGTTCTCATTCGAAGGGGTATAGAACCGCACATAGGCAAGCTGGCTTTACCGGGCGGATTTGTGGATATGGGAGAAAGCTGGCAGGAAGCCGGTGCAAGAGAAGTGAAAGAAGAAACAGGAATCACTGTCGATCCGGAAAAAATTCGTCTATTGCATGTAGAAAGTACTCCGGAAAAAAGACATATTCTGATTTTTGGAGTTTCGGAACCGATTACAATCGGGCAAATTCCCCCTTTTGATAGTAAAGAAGAAATACAAGCTCGTCTAATCGTACAACGCCCGGAAGACTTAGCTTTTCCTTTACATACGAAAGCTTTAAAACTTTTTTTTGAAATGCAGGATAACCTTCTATAAGTTATAGAGTTATTATAAATCAATGAGTCATGAAAAATTAAATATTACGAGGTCTTTATGAAAATACAGGACATTTCCATCGGAACCAGACTTTATATAGGTTACTTCTTTTTAAGTATTCTGGCAATTTTCCTCGGTCTTTTTGCTTTAGTAAGATTTAATAGTCTGAATGCTGTAATTGAACTTACAGCAACAGATCGAATTCCGAAACTGAATAAAGTAGGTGATATTACAGATAATAATAATCAAGTCGCCATTTCTCTTCGAAATTTACTCATCATGGAAGAAGGAAAGGATTTAGAAGAAAATAAAAAACTTATATTAGAAATAAGGAAAAATATCTCGGAAGATACAAAGTTTTTGAGTGAAAGAATAAAAACCAGCCAGGGCATTGCTTATTTTCAGGATATGCTTAAAAAACGAGAACTTTTCGTAGCCGATCTGGACCTTTTTATCCAACTAATTCTTGAAAAAAAAGATATTAAAAAAGCAAAAAACCTTCTCTTTTCCAGCTTAAGACCTAAGCAGCTAGAATACATGGAAGCTTTAAAAGTTTTGAAAGATTATCAAACTAAATTAGTAGATATCAGTGCTACAGAATCTTCTAATATTGTTCAAAACTCACAGAATATTTTATTTATTCTTTTTGCTACCTTCATTATTCTTGCATTTGGAATTAGTTTTTTTACAACCAAATCTATTTTACTTCCATTAAATGAAGTTTTAAACATTATAACAAGAGTAGATAAGGAAGGAACGTTTAATATCAGATCTGATTCTGATTCCAAAAGTGAAATTGGAAAACTGGCTTCTGCTTTGAATAATTTATTAAATACTTTTCAGACCATGTTGAAAGATGTGGAAAATCTGACCGGAGCAGCAACCAGAGGGGATTTGGATTCAAAAGCTGAGGCCTCTAAATATGTAGGTGGCTTTAAAAGTATTGTTTCCGGCATCAATGATACAATTGAGTCCATTACAGGACCCATAAGGGAAGCCAGTAAAGTATTACAGGAGCTGGAAAAGGGGAATCTCCAGGCAAGGGTACAGGGAGACTATAAGGGAGATCATGCAATTATAAAAAATGCCTTAAACCAGAGTCTTCAGAAAATAGATTCTTATGTAAGAGATATTTCACAAAATTTAACAAACCTTTCTAATGGTGAACTTTCTATTGAACTGAAACAAAATTTTGAGGGAGATTTTATCAGTATTCAAAACTCTCTAAGTCGTATCCATACAAATCTAAATGGCTTCATCAGTGAGGTTAACCGGGTTTCTTCAGAACATGATAAGGGTGATATTGATGCAAAAATAGATTCTGCAAAATTTAAGGGCTCCTATAAAGAAATGGCAGAGGGTGTAAATAACATGGTTCTTGGCCATATTGCTGTTAAGAAGAAAGCCATGGCCTGCTTTTTGGAATTCGGAAAGGGTAATTTTGATGCAAAAATTGAACAATTTCCCGGCAAAAAAGCCTTTATCAATGATACCATTGAACAGGTCAGAGTAAATTTAAAAGAACTCAATAACGATGTGAATTATTTAATTTCAGAAGCTATAGACGGTAAACTTTCTGCAAGGGCTGATGCCAGTAAACACCAGGGAGATTTTGGAAAAATTGTGAATGGAGTAAACCGACTATTAGATGCTGTGATTGATCCAATGAACGAAGCTTCCGAAGTTCTGCAACAGCTTTCAAAAGGAAAACTGAATATACGTGTGAATGGAAATTATAAGGGAGAACATGCAACCATTAAGGATTCCTTAAATCAAAGTCTTGATACGATTGAAGAGTATATAAATGAGATTTCGAGAGTATTGATTTCTATGTCAGAAGGAAATCTGGATATACGGGTGGAACAAAAATTTAAAGGTGACTTCAGTGGAATCAAAGATTCTCTGGATTTAATTATAGATTCTTTTAATAATCTGATTGGGGAAATTATTAATGCTGCTGAACAAATTCTTCTTAGCTCCAAGCAGGTTGCGGATTCCAGCCAGTCTTTATCACAGGGTTCTACCGAGCAGGCATCGAGTGTGGATGAAGTTACATCGACTCTGAGTCAGATAGAAGAACAGGCCAGACAAAATGCAGATAGAGCTAAAAGTGCCAGCGAGAATGCCTTGAATGTTAAAAATCAGGCTATTCACGGAGACAAGGAAATGCACTCTATGCTCGAAGCCATGAAAGAAATCACAGAAACATCTGAAAACATAGCCAAGATTATCAAAGAAATTGATGCTATTGCTTTCCAGACCAATATACTCGCACTCAATGCAGCCGTTGAAGCTGCGAGGGCAGGTCAACACGGAAAAGGTTTTAACGTAGTAGCCGAAGAAGTTCGCAACCTTGCCTCAAGAAGTGCCAATGCAGCAAAAGAAACAGCTAACTTGATTGAAGGTTCCATTAGAAAAGTAAATGTGGGAACTGATATTGCCAATCGCACAGCCGATGCTTTAAAAAATGTAACTGATGGAGTATTACTGGTAACTACTGTGATTGAACAAATTTCCACCGCTTCCAATGAACAGTCTAAAAGTGTTGCCGAAACCACCCTCGCTATCAACCAGATTTCCCAGGTTGCCATGAATGCTGCTGCCACAGCCGAAGAGAGTTCAGCGGCCAGTGTCGAATTAGCAAGTCAGGCAGAATCCTTTCGAGATATGGTGAAGAAATTTAAAATTCGCGAACTGGCAAATCTAAAAATGAAAACTCCACAAAGAGAACAAAAAATAAAAATTGAACTTGAATAAATTTACTTACATTTTACAATAAATCGTATCCGAACATTAAAGTCTTTGACATAGTTTTCAATTTTACGCAAATATAGCGGGGTTTTATCCTCGCTTTTTTTTATGGAGCCAGAGAAGGAGCTAAATTTGTATGAAAAAGTTTATAGGTATTAATAAGCAGGTGATTCTCCTGCTTGGTATTATTAATATATTAGGCATAATTATCTTTGCTATATATAATACAGCAAAATCCAAAGAAAAACTATTTGTCGATCTAAAAGAAAGAGCGAAAGGACACATTTCCAGAACGGTTGAAATGATCATGTATTCCACGAAGCGTTTTCAAACAAGTTTTGAAAATGTGAAAACCGAAAAAGAAAGAAACCTGGTTCGTAAAGAATGGGAAAAAGTAGTTCGCGCTTTTGATAATGCTGTTGTGCATGATTTTGGTGCAGATAAAGACAGGATCCGCTTAATCGGAGATCTGAATATTACCGGTCTTGATCCAATGGGAAAAGACTTAACCCGGATTGAAAATGAATTTGAGAGAAAAGCTTTGCAGGCTTTTGTGGATAATAAGATAAATCATTTTGAAGAGATTAATGATGAATTTGTAAAAATTGCAATTCCTCTTTATAGTAGCACCCATCCGGGTTGTGCGAATTGTCACGGGATAAAAGTGGGAGAAAATAAATTGATGGGTTCTATTAATTCCTATATTCCCGTAAACAAAGCTCTACAAAAAGCGAAAGAAGAAAATTTGACGAATATATTGATTCTCATTTTTGGCTTTACGATTCTTCTAATCGTTATTGCTATATTTATTTCTCAAAAACTTGTAAAACCTATTCTTCAATTAGATAAGGCTGCCCGGAAGTTTGCAAATGGAAATATAGATGTAAAAGTCGAGATTCAATCTAAATCAGAAATCGGTAATTTAGCTAATAGTATGAAAGATGTAATTTCAACCTTACGTTCCCTTATCTCTGAAATGAATTACATGTCCAAAGAGCACGATGCAGGAGACATTGATGTATATATAAATGCAGCTCAATTTCAAGGAGCCTATCACACAGTAGCCGAAGGAATCAACAATATGATTCATTCTCATATTGAAATGAACAAAAAAGCCATGGCCTGTGTAAAAGAATTTGGAGACGGACATTTTCATGCACCTTTAGAAACCTTTCCCGGGAAAAAAATATTTATCAATCATACCATCGAACAGGTCAGGAATAATTTAATGGCACTTGTCACCGACGCCAATAGACTCTCGGAAGCAGCAATAAAGGGCATACTCAGCACACGTGCAGATCTAAATCGACATGAAGGAGATTTTCGTAAAATAATTGAAGGTGTCAATAACACACTCGATGCGGTTGTACAACCTATACAGGAAGCCTCTATAGTCCTGCAAGAACTTTCGCAGGGAAATCTGAGAGTGCAGGTTCTCGGCGACTACAGCGGGGATCATGCTATCATAAAAAATGCTCTCAATGAAACCATAAGTTCATTTAAT
This sequence comes from Leptospiraceae bacterium, assembly GCA_024233835.1. Lineage (NCBI taxonomy): Bacteria > Pseudomonadati > Spirochaetota > Leptospiria > Leptospirales > Leptospiraceae > Leptospiraceae bacterium. The sequence continues at coordinate 1,889,136 of JACKPC010000001.1, read as the reverse complement.
AGCCTTATCGGGGAAATCACTAATGCTGCTGAGCAGATTCTAATAAGTTCAAAACAGGTTGCTGATTCCAGTCAGTCTTTATCTCAGGGTTCTACCGAGCAAGCATCGAGCGTGGATGAAATCACCTCGACTTTAGGTCTTATCGAAGAACAGGCTAAAAATAATGCCCTGAGTGCAAAAGATGCCAGTGAAAATGCAGTAAAAGTAAAAGAAGAAGCTCTTATAGGAAACAATGAAATGAAGTCAATGTTAGAAGCCATGAAAGAGATTTCTGAAACTTCTGAAAGCATTGCCCGTATCATAAAAGAAATTGATGCCATTGCCTTCCAAACCAATATACTCGCACTCAATGCAGCGGTAGAAGCTGCAAGGGCAGGTCAACACGGAAAAGGCTTTAACGTAGTAGCAGAAGAAGTTCGTAACCTTGCCTCAAGGAGTGCCAATGCAGCAAAAGAAACAGCTAACTTGATCGAAGGTTCTATCAGAAAGGTAAATGTAGGAACAGATATTGCCAATCGTACGGCAAATGTTCTTGATAATGTTACCAGAGGAGTTGTCCTGGTTACTGAGTTAATAAACAACATCAGCACTGCTTCTTTAGAACAATCCAGAAGTGTAGCTGAAACTGCTGAAGGAATAAACCAAATTTCTCAGGTTGCCATGAACGCAGCAGCCACTGCCGAAGAAAGTTCTGCTGCCAGTATAGAACTGGCAAGCCAGGCGGAATCATTCCGGGATATGGTGAAGAAATTTAAAATTACCGACTACGATAGAGATTTTGAATCAAATTCACATAGCGGAAAAAACAAAATCATTTTATAGAAGTGTTTAGAATATAAAAGCTCGGATTAGAATTTCGAGCTTTTACAGAAAATTCTTATTTACTTTTATTTAAAAGTCCTGCAATTTTTCGAACTAAAAACCTGGGAGAAAATCTAACTGATAGTACTCCCAGCTTGTTTATAAGTCCAGGTATGCTAATTACAGAATTACCCTTGAGAGCTTTATAACCTTTTAAAGCTACAACTTCGGCACTCATTAATGGAAGTTTTAAAGCCTGCATTCCTGCTGCATCAAAAAACTCTGTTTTTGTTGGCCCCGGACAAAGTGCAGAAATAGAAATATTATACTTTTTTAATTCTTCCGCTATAGCTTCTGTGAAATGAAGAACATAGGCTTTGCTAGCATAATAATTTGCCATATAAGGACCCGGTTGGAAAGCAGCCGTAGACGCCACATTAAGAATAGCACCTTTATTTTGTGCAATCATATCCTGAAGAAAAAGGTGGGATAACTCAATTAAGGAACTTATATTCACCTGAATTAGTGATAATTCTTTTCGTATATCAATTTGATGAAACTCTCCATTGGTTCCAAAACCTGCATTATTGATAAGATATTCCACAAAGATTCCCTGTTTTTTAACTTCTGCATAAATTTCAGAAGGAGAGGAGGGTCTTGAAAGATCTGAAGCAATAGTAAAAACCTGTATTCCATACTGCTTTATAAGTTTTTCTGCAAGTTCTTTCAGTTTATCTTCCCTTCTGGCCACAAGAATAAGGTCGTGCTTGTCCCTAGCAAAAAGTAGAGCCAGTTCATAACCAATCCCAACGGAGGCACCTGTAATTAAAGCTACACGATTCATTCTTACAAACAACTTCTTCTGAGTGGCTTTGTCAAACAAAAGCTTCTTTTCGTTTTAGATTTTCTATAATAGAACGAAAAACAGGAAGATACCAGGGTATTTTTCTTATCGTTTCAAAGAACCCATTATGTCCACCAAATTCTCTCATAATCAGATGAAGATGGGCATTTGGTTTTATATGATAAAAATCTTCCGCCGGTATAACCGGATCATCGAGAGATGCAATGATATAAACCGGAAGAGCAAGATTTTTAAAATATTCTCCTTCTATTGTATACTGTCCAAAATATTCATCGAGACTCTTATAAGATGTATATTCGAGAACAAGTCTCTCCGTTAAATCCATTACCGATTTGGCTTTGACTAAACTTTCTAATTTAAAGTAATCCGGAAAAAACAAAGATTTTCTTTGGAGAGAAAATAACCAATGTTTTAAAAAATATTTCCTGAGTAAAACATGGGAATCAATTTTAGCAGTGGCTTTTTTAGGATTTACAGATGGACTCACTGTAAATACTGCTTTTAGATTCGGAATCCAATCCAGAGAAGTCGAGAAACGTTTGGCTATTCGCAAACTAAAATTCCCACCCAGGGAAAAACCCAGTATATAGGCAGGGATATCGGGATTCAAATTACAGGCATAACTTACAGCCTCATAAGTCTCGGATAACAAAGTTCCATTAAATGGTTTTTGGTTTAGACCCTGGGTGTTCCCATGATCTCGTAGGTTTAGACGAAAAATTGAATAACCCGCTTTGTAAAAATAGGATGCCGAACGTAAAACATAAGCAGATTCACAACTTCCTTCCCAACCATGAATCAAAATGATAAGCCCTTCTCTCTTTACATTTTCACTGTAAAATCCGCTCAGAATACTTTCTTCTTTAGTATTCATAAGAATGAAGCGACCCCTATCAAATTCCTTACTCGACTCCCGAAAGGGTCTGCGACTGGATAAAAAAGATTGAATGAAAGGATTCCGTATATGCACAGCAGGAATAAAATCGGGTATCTGTTCGCGCTCACCATTCATAATGGGCATTAAAGAGGAAGGATTCTCACAGGGCAAATGATTTTTTTCTAAAAATCTATACTTTTATTAAGCTTTTATAGGGAAATTATCTGAGTTTATAAAAAAGCTTGAATTTAAAAGAGGGAATAAGCATAAATCTTCTATGAAAGAAGCTCTAAAGCCCTATTTTAAACTGGCTATTGCCTCTATAAAATCCCGCATGGAATATAGAGCAAGTTTTATTGCTTTTCTTATTTCTGCCACTCTTTTCTATTCAGCTCAAATTGCTACTATCGGCATTATTGTATATCGTTTTCGGGCTATCGGTGGATGGAATGCGGGCGAAATTGCTTTTCTTTACAGCCTTTTAATTTTATCTCAATCTATTGTTTCGTTTATTTTTTCCGGTTTATTGGAATTTTCTAATCTTGTTAGAGAAGGAGTCTATGACCGCTACCTTTTACGCCCCTTATCTTCTCTGGGACAGGTTATCATGGGTAGTTTTGAAATCGGAGGATTTGCTAACCTTTTAATGGGAATCCTTACATTTGTATTGGCTAACTCAATGGTTAGTATTCAATGGAATACTAATAATATATTTTTTTTCATACTTAGTATATTAGGAGGTTCTTTTATACTGGGTGGCATTCGCATTTTTATCAGCGCCATTGCATTTTACGCAATAAACAATCAATCCCTCATTCACCTTTTTGTCTTTTCTTCCAGGGAGTTTTTACTTTATCCGGTAAATATCTATAGCTATGGAGTCCGCTTTCTTTTAACTTTTATATTCCCTCTTGCATTTGTAAATTTTTATCCGGCCCAATATTTTTTAGTAAAAAATTCAGTAGAACTATATCATCCTTATTTTCGATACGCAACTTTTCCGGTTGGGATAATCGTTCTTATATCATCGCTAATTTTCTGGAAATATGGAGAAAAGGCTTATGAATCGGCAGGAGCCTAGTTAATCTAAACTATCTTCTCGACTCATTATATTTACTTCTTTGTAGTATTTGGTTTTTATTTCCTTTTTCAAATTCGATAAGCTTTCACAGTTTAATTTATTCTTCAATTTATTAATATAATACTCTATCGTTCTTTTGGATAACTGCATTTTAGTAGCTATCTCAGGTACCGAAAAGTCCAGTTTTAAGCATTGCATGATTTCATATTCTTTATCTGTAAATTCGATAGTATTTTTTCGCATATATTTTATAAGACTTAAAGAACAATAAAACTCATCCTCTAATAAAACTCGTCTCATTACCTCCGGGAAAATGGATATTTCATCCGTTTTTAATACATAAGCATCAGCACCAAGGCTAATGGCTTCCTTAAAAAATCCCTCAGCATCAAACATGGTAAAAATGATAATTTTTATATTTGGAAATTTACTTTTAACCTGTTTTAATAAAATCATTCCATTCTTACCGGGAATATCTAAATCCAATATGAGTAGGTCATAAATTTCTTTTTCAAGCATTGGTATTAATAAATTTCCATTGTCGATTTCTGAAATTTTATCAATCGGAAACATCGTATTTTTGAGTAAATTAATAAGCCCTAATCGAGTAATCGATTGATCTTCGATAATGATGATTTTATAAAATTTTTGATTCTTTTTATTCATTTTTTACTTCTCTAAAGAAATGGATCTTTGACTCAATACTGTAAAAATATATAGACTCATTATCGTCTCTGAAGAAAAGTAATATTTTCTTTCTCTGAATTACTGACCAATTATTAGACCAATCACAATCCTCGAACACAGCGAATGTTTATAGAAACAGTCTTAGTGGTATAGGTCACAAGAGCATCACTGAATTGGACATGCCATGTTCTGTTTATAACGTTAATGGCAGTGGATGATGACCAATAATTGCCAGCAACCGTACCTGGAAAAAAACTACTATTTATATAGGGAGCAGCACTGACCGAATAATCTATAATGGACTTTAGTTCATTTAAATTCGGTAATCTCCAGTCTGAATAACCTCCTAAAGTTAAGCTCTCGCAATAGCCCAAAGCATTTACCCAGGTGTCAGTAGACGCCGTTCCACCGCTGCAATCAAGGTTTGTTTGTCCCCTACTGCATTTCTGCCAGGTTAGACCGGTATTATTATGCTTAATGGTTCCATCTCCGTTATCCGTAAAAGATTGGCTAACAGGTAGACTTCCCGATACACAACGAACTTTATGAGTAGCGGTTGTTTGAGCGGCATTATTGGAAAAGCCACCACTGAAATTTTGAAACCAGGCATTTGTTGGCGTACCGACATGGGATGTAGAAGACCAGTTTTTAATAGCAGTAGTTGTATTCGGAAAGCCACCTGAATCAATGGAAGGATCTAAAATAGAATAATCCACCAGGGTTGCTAACTCCTGCATAGTGGGTAAATGCCAGTCGGTTCTTCCGGCATAACCCGCATTGCTATTGGCTATGTTTAAATTTGCACAGGCTGTGATGGCATTTGCATAATTATAACTCGTAGCTGTTCCTGTAGCACAGACTGGATCGCTTTTCCCCTCTTCACAGCTTTTCCAGACAAGTCCTGTTGTGTTGTCTGTTGTTATATAGTCGTTTGTATAGGTTCCATGCTGGGTTGGACCGGTATAACTCCGGGTATGTGGAATATTAGAATAATCTCCATCCTGACCCAGGTGACTGGAACCGCAAGTAATGCTAACTGAATCATCGTAACAGGTATTCAAACCTGTATCTACAATAGGATAGGCCTGTACTATTGTAGTATTAATAGTCGCTGAAGTATTTCCATAAGCGTTACTCGCTGTTATTGTATAGCTGGTCGCACTCTGTGTGGCAGTTGGTGTTCCGCTGATAGCACAGGTTGTTGTATTCAGAGCAAGTCCTGTAGGTAGACTTGGAGAAACCATGCAGGAAATCACGGTTCCGTTTACAGTAGGTACGATAGTAGCAATCGTAATGCCTTTTGCAAAAATATATGGGCCTCCACTATAGGTCAGAGCACTAGGTGGAGCTAAATTCACCGTGACGTTAATCGTCGCAATTGTGCTTCCATAGGTATTGCTTGCCGTGATGGTGTAGTTTGTCGATACTTGAGTCGCAGTTGGTGTGCCGCTGATGGCACAGGTGCCTGTGTCCAGAGAAAGACCTGTTGGTAGAGTCGGTGAAGAAGAGCAGGAAGTCACGGTTCCGTTTACAGTAGGAGTGATGGTTGCAATAGCAGAGTCTTTTGTAAAAACAAAAAAGCTCTTAGAGTAAGCAACAGAAGGAAGAGTCACTGTTGTTGTAGTTTGAGTCTCGGCTTCGGCTGTCTGAACAAGTGTTGTCGGATCTATATTTATAACTGGTTCAGAAGCTGTAGCTGTGCTTTCCGAAGAGCTACCATCTGTAGACGAATTATTTTCTGTTAACACTCCCGCAGGTGCCGGACTCGTCTGTAAAGTAGTCGATACCGTAATAGGAAGGTTAGTCGAATCCTCGTTCACCGCATTTAGTTCTTCTTCTGTTGTATAATCACTCAGGTCGATTTTAATTTCACCCTGATCTTCTGCTGGTGTTTTAACTTTGATACTATTCATTCTGCCTGCCTCGGCTTTTAGGGTATAATTCCCATTCGCATCTGTGATAGTTCCCGAAGCAGTGTCATCAATACTGTCTTCCGTTAGAAATTCACCATTACAGGAATAGACCGTATAACGACTCATGCCGCTTTCCAGTTTTTTATTATAATAATATTGAATATTCTGACCGGACTGAATATTCTTAACTTTTGCAACCTGTGTTGCCTTCGGATTAGTAGCCGTACCCAGATACATCATATAACATCCATCAGAAGATTGTTTGGAAAAATTGTCCGGTTTAATAATCTTCATACACTGAATCGAACCTAAAGCCAGACTGTAATCCGCACAGCGAATTTTTTCAGTGTCAGAGCCGGCTCGAATAGCAGCACTGGTACTAATACCGGTTGAATTCTGGCTCATAACAACATAAGCTATGGGTTTTCCTTTGGCGTCTTTAAGCTGGCCTTTAAGGGAAAGATAAAGCTTTGTTGATGAAGTGCCAGAACCAAGTTGAAAAAGCCGGATAAAGTTATCTTTCTCAGAAGTATTAGAACCCGTTGAAAAGCCGAGCTTCGAACAATGAGTCATTGTAGAGAGTAGAACGAATAATAAAAGGTTTCTTGATAAAAATAACCTCATTGCTTTTTGAAAAAATAATCTCCATTCTCGATTTATATACATCACTTATCACCACTTCCTATTTGATTCTGTATATTGACGGGAGATTTTTGGAAAGCTTACTAGTAAAACTACTAGTAGACACTAGTAAAAACTACTAGTGTTGAGAATTTTTTTGGCTATTTTTGAAAAAAAATCGTATTTTTAAGTTTAGTCTATACAGGCCCGCGAACACTACGGAAATAGAGTCCAAACAACTTTTCGCTGAAATTCTTGACTTTTTCTGTTTTATTTTAGATAATTGTCCTGCTATGGCTTCTGATAATGAATATTTTATTATTCCCAATCCGCTTTATGATGTAGTTTTCCGTTATTTAATGGAAGACATAGAGAGTGCAAGACTCATTCTCTCGACATTCATTAATCAAAAGATTAAGCATATCCAACCTGAGCCTACAGAAAAAGTGAAGAAAAAAGGAGAAGATACACAGGATAGAAATGCAAAAGCAAAAGACCTGCTCGATTTGTTTCGACTTGATTTTGTGGCTACAATAGAATTTCCGGATGGCAAGGAAGAAGTTGTCATGATTGAAGTCCAGAAAGCCTCCGAACCCGGAGATTATTTTCGCTTCAAACGCTATATCTGTAATAATTTTCAAAAGAAAAAACTGGTCTCCGAAATCCAAAACGAGAAAGAAGAACCGGTCAAAATCTATGAACCCATGCGCCTAATTCCCATTTTTATCTTAAATTTTACCATCGAGACAGAAGTAAAAGAACTCTTTATCAAAACCAGACAGGTTAAACAGGGTATCTTCAAAAACAAAATCATAGAGCAAAAAAGCGATTTTATAGAAAATTTGACCTATGAACTATGGATAGTCCAACTGCCCTATTTGAAAAAAGTAACAAAAGAAGACTATGAAGCTGACAGCTATAAAACAAAACTCTATACCCTGCTAAAACTTTTCGATCAGGGTTCCATATTGGGAGACAATAAACACCGCCTGAAACATTTAAAAACACTTTTTCCCGATGAATGGGATAGAGTCATCAACCGCTTAAAATCAGTCCTGACTGAGAATCCCGACATGGAAGAAGAAATGTATTTGGAAGATGAGTATTTAAAAGTTTTAGAAGGTAAGGACAACCAATTAGCAGCCAAAGATAAAGTAATAGAAGAGAATAAGAAAGTATTAGAAGAGAAAGATAAAGTAATAGAAGAGAAAGATAAAGTAATAGAAGAGAAAGAGAAAGTAATAAAAGATTTTGCCAGAATGCTCAAAAACACTGGTTTGCCCATTTCGGAAATATCCCAAAAAACGGGTCTGTCTATAGAAGAGATTGAAAATCTATAAGTCAGTATATATCAGGAAAATTTGGATTAAGTTATTTTCTAAGATAGATTCAATTACCCTCTAAAATGAAAGGGTCGGTCTTCATTCAGCACAAGCAAGCGGTAGTCAACAAGAGTTTAAGCGAATACAGGCCCGCGAACACTACGGAAATAGAGTCCAAACAACTTTTCGCTGAATTTCTTGACTTTTTCTGTTTTATTTTGAATCATTGTCCTGCTATGGCTTCTGATGATGAATATTTTATCATTCCCAATCCGCTTTATGATGTAGTGTTCCGTTATTTAATGGAAGACATAGAGAGTGCAAGACTCATTCTCTCTACATTCATCAACCAAAAAATTAAGCATATCCAACCTGAGCCTACAGAAAAAGTGAAGAAAAAAGGAGAAGATACACAGAATAGGAATTCAAAAGCAAAAGACCTGCTCGATTTATTTCGACTTGATTTTGTTGCTACTATTGAATTTCCGGATGGCAAGGAAGAAGTTGTCATGATTGAAGTCCAGAAAGCCTCCGAACCCGGAGATTATTTTCGCTTCAAACGCTATATCTGTAATAATTTTCAAAAGAAAAAACTGGTCTCTGAAATCCAAAACGAGAAAGAAGAACCGGTCAGAATCTATGAACCCATGCGACTGATTCCCATTTTTATCTTAAATTTTACCATCGAGACAGAAGTAAAAGAACTCTTTATCAAAACCAGACAGGTTAAACAGGGTATCTTCAAAAACAAAATCATAGAGCAAAAAAGCGATTTTATAGAAAATTTGACCTATGAACTATGGATAGTCCAACTGCCCTATTTGAAAAAAGTAACAAAAGAAGACTATGAAGCTGACAGCTATAAAACAAAACTCTATACCCTGCTAAAACTTTTCGATCAGGGTTCCATATTAGGAGACAATAAACACCGCCTGAAACACTTAAAAACACTTTTTCCCGATGAATGGGATAGAGTCATCAACCGCTTAAAATCAGTCCTGACTGAGAATCCCGACATGGAAGAAGAAATGTATTTGGAAGATGAGTATTTAAAAGTTTTAGAAGGAAAGGACAACCAATTAGCAGCTAAAGATAAAATAATAGAAGAGAAAGATAAGATAATAAAAGATTTTGCCAGAATGCTCAAAAACAGTGGTTTGACCATTCCGGAAATATCCCAAAAAACGGGCCTGTCTACAGAAGAGATTGAAAACCTGTAAGTCAGTATATATCAGGAAAATTTAATGATTCCATATAACTATGTTTAAAAGAATCATTTTTTTATTATTCATTCTTTTTTCTTTCCGGGTAAAATCAGCACCCATAGAAGAAGCAAATGGAGTTTTTGACCTGCGAAAAGTAGATTTTTCCCAAAATTACCAAATTACACTTGATAGCAAGTGGGAATTTCATTGGAAAACATTTTGCTTACCGGATAATGTTTCAACTGATAGTTCAGGAAATACTAACTTTATAAAATGTAATAAAAATAAGGATTTTGCTTATATAAGCTCTCAATTTTGGAATGGTTCTATAATCGATGGTGTTGAAATCGAAGGATTGGGATATGCGAGCTATCAGCTTAAACTCATCCTACCTCAGAATAAAAAAAATTTAGCGATTAAATTTCCTCCGATTAATTCTTCCTTTTGCGCCTATTTGGATAAGGAACAGATTCACTGCTCAGGGAAACCGGGCACAAGAAGTGAAACTACACGACCGGGAAACCGAAATCATCTTGCGATTATTCCCCTACCTGCCAGCTTTTATAAGAAAAAAGATACTTTCCTAACCATCCATATAGCTAATTTCCAAAATAGCCGCGGAGGCTTTAATCAGGAACTTATCCTGGGTGATTATGAGATTTTAAAAAACGAATACCATGAATACATGGTAGCTACATCATTCATTATAGGATGCCTACTTTTTATTACACTTTATCATATTGCTATGCTCTTTTTATTAAAAAAGATTTCTATACTATACCTTATCATTTTCTGCTTTCAAACAATAGCTTATGTCCTCTGTAGAAATGAAACTTTCTGGCATAAAATTTTTCCAAGCACGGAATATGAACTTGTAATAAGAGTAGAATATTTTTCGCAATACACTGTTATAGGAGTTTTCTTTCTATTTTTCCATTCCTTGTTTGAAAAGGAGTTTTCAAAATATATTTATTACTCTGTCCTCTACTCTGCATTTTTTTTAGGACTTCTGGTTCTCTTCACTCCGTCCTATATTTTTACAAATACACTGAATATCTTTTTTATCATAGTATATGTGGCAATTATTCAATCCCTTATTGTGGTTTTAAAAGCGATTAAAAATAAAAAGCAGGATTCGAAGACAACTTTATTAGGTTTTATTATCTTTTTTGCTTTTATTTTGAATGATATATTATTAACCTATAAAATTATTAAATCGGTGTTTTTAGTACATTACGGTGCACTAATACTTCTTTTTTTCCAATCTTATTTACTTATTTTGAGATTCTCTGAAGCATTTAAAAATGTAGAAAAACTATCAATAGAACTACAGGAACTAAACAAAAATCTTGAAATAAAGGTTGAACAAAGAACAAAAGAATTAAGCAAAGAAAAAGAAATCGCAGAAAATATCAATCAACTCAAAGATAAATTTATTTCTCTATTAGTTCACGATATACGTTCGCCTCTGGCAGGTTTACTATACCTTGTTAAAAGTTTTTCCAGTAAGGAGAAGAACTTACAGGACACCCAAAAAGTAAAAGAAATTTTTTCAGAGCAAAACCAGATCATCAATAACATTTTAAAGATGACTAAAGAAATATTAGAATATAATCGATTTCGTATGGGAACTATCTCTATAAATTATGATAGCATTTCTTTACTCGAAGTAACTAATACAGTTTTAGATAATTTAATACCTTTTCTAAAAAGTAAAAATATAAAAATTTCCCACTCTCTTACGGAAGAGTTGGTTGTGGTTACAGATAGAGTCCTATTACAAGAAGCGATTGTAAATGTGGTTTCCAATGCAATTCAATACTCTCCTCCAAATACTGAAATAAAAATCTTATATGAAATCCAAAACCAAACAGTTTTATTAAAAATATTAGATGAAGGTAATGGAATTCCACAGGATATTCAGGATAAGCTTTTCAATTTTCAATATCAAAAGCGAAAAGATGTTGAGGGGACTGGCCTCGGACTTCCCCTAACGGCAGAAATCATAAGCTTATTGGATGGTAATATTGAGATTAATTCTCGAGACCAAAAAGGAACTGTTGTCACCTTGAGTCTACCTTTTGAGGAAAAAATACTGGTATTTCTCGGAGACAAAAAAGAATTAAAGGATTCGGAATTTTATAACTATAGGATTTTATGCTTTCAAGATACAAAATCAATCTTATCCTTTTTAGAAAAAATATCTCCGGACCTAATAGTTATTAACAATAAAAATAAAGATTCTAAAACTCTATTAGCAGATATAAAAAGCCAATCTGAATTCACTTCTCTACCCATAAGATTTGTTTCTTTGTAAAGAGTTATAGAAAATCTTAGCTGAGAAATTTTTGGAACTTATCCGGAATGTCAAAAAAAAATACAAAATAGAATAAAGCCTTTTCAAAATTCTAACAGAGAACAGATTTATCCTATGGTTAAATTAGAAGACTATTTATTTACTCCGGACTACGGGAAATCCGAGTATGAGAAAGAGGAAGAAGAGTTACAGGAAAGGCTATATATCTTAAGTAATGAGGCCAACAAACGTTCTGTACCCATCATTATTATCCTCGAGGGCTGGGCAGGTTCCGGAAAAGGCGACCTATTAAAAACTGTAGTGAAACGCCTCGATCCCAGGAAAACTCACATTTTTTCTTTTCTACAGGAAATCTACACACCGGGCAATTTCCCTTTCATGTGGAAATACTGGCGAAAACTTCCTCCTAAAGGCGAGCTTACCGTTTTTGATGGTTCCTGGTATTCCGGCATCACGTTTAGAAGAAAAGAGAAACTAATAGATAAAAAGGAATATAAAAATTCCATCCGTACGATTACTAATTTTGAAACCATGTTGAAAGATGATAACTACCTGATTTTTAAGTTTTTTTTGAATATTCCCTATGAAGAGCAGAGAAAAACTCTACTAAGGGCTCATAAGAAAGGAAAAACCTGGGCTATTACCGAGAACGATTGGAAACAAAGCAAACATTATAAAACCTATAAAAAACTTTTTGAGACCTATATAGAAGAGACTGATCTGCCCGGAATCCCCTGGACCATTGTTCCGGCGGGTAAAAGTTCTTATACCAAAAAGTTCGTTATGGAAACAATTATTCACCGCCTCGAAAAAAACTTTGAAGTAGATTCCAAAAAAATATTAGATATGCTGGAGTAATGAAAAATGAAATTATCCGACGTTCAACACCATGCCTTAGATTATCATGATTATAAAAAGAAAATTAACGAACTGCAAAAAAAAGCGAGGGACTTAAGCTATCTCGCCTATGAAAGGCAAAGAGGAGCCATTCTCGTTTTTGAAGGTTGGGATGCAGCCGGAAAAGGAGGAGCCATTCGCCGCCTCACAACTTCTATTGATCCCAAATTATACCATGTAAAACCTATAGCAGCACCCAACTCCGTAGAAAAGAAACATCATTATCTCTGGAGATTCTGGGTTCAACTCCCATCGGACGGTCACATATGTATCTTTGATAGATCCTGGTATGGACGGGTACTGGTAGAAAGAGTAGAAGGCTTTGCCGGGGAGGAAGAATGGAGACGTTCCTATAACGAAATTGTAAATTTTGAGAAGGATCTCCTCGATTCAGGCAGGATAGTAATCAAATACTGGCTTCACATTACGAGTGAAGAGCAACTAAATCGCTTTAATGCCAGACAGGAAGACCCCCTGAAACGCTGGAAATTAACCGATGAAGATTGGAGAAATAGGGAAAAATGGAGCTTATATGAAAATGCAGCCGAAGAAATGTTTGAAAAAACCGATAGAAAAAAAGCCAAATGGAACATTATCGCTGCTAACGATAAATACTTCGCAAGGGTTGAAATTTTAAAAATCTTCTGTAAAACCCTATCTAAAGAATTGGGAGTTCCTTCCGACTTTTTTTCTTAAAGATTAAAAACGGAACTAATCACTTCTTTCATTTCCTGCTCAATTTTCCCGGAGGAGGAGCCGTTTCTCATGCACTCCTCCATGTGCTCCGTTACGTAAACTTCACTAAATTTTTTTAATGCGTTGTTCGCTGCTTTGACAAGGCGCATGATTTTTATGCAATCTCTCTCTTCTTCATTTTGAAGAGTTTTTTTAATTGCCTCAATCTGACCCTGTATCCGATTCAATCTATGTATCAGTGGAAGGTTTTCCATAGTAAACGTACAATACCCCCCAAGGTATAAGTCAATAAAAATAGTTTTTTATTTTCAAATCGGATTGATTTTATGATAGACGCTTTTCTAAAACTAAGAATAAATACCTTATGCAGAAAAAATTAGAACTATATCCAAGTTTTACTGAACATATCTTAAACGAAGAAGAGTTGCTGTCAATTCTGGGACAGGGTGAAAATGGCTATTTAAGCCGTTCGATTTACTATGATGGAAGGCTGGACTTTGCCTGTGGATGGATAAAGAAATTTTATGATTCAGGAGAGTGGCAGACTAGATTCACTTTCTAGCCCTGCCGTTTTCCCCTATAAATCTTATCTTCTTATTTTCAAATCACCAAGGTCATGAATACTTCTATAAACGAGTTTATTCTCGGTTCTAGCCGGATCAAAGATTAAAATCAATACTTTATTGAAATTATAATAATCAGGTCTGTATTCAGTATAATGGTGGGTCATAATCGTAGTCTTTTGTCTTGCCTGTAAAATTGTATATTTGTGTTCAGGAAAAGACTCATAAATATCCTTTTTGTTCTCATCATCCGTAATTCCCTTGAAGTTCGAAACTAATCTTTCTTCATGAGAAGGTCCTTTTGTTCCATAAAGGGTAAATTCTAAGGCATCTTTGGGATTAGAGCTCAAATAAAGAATATATTCTTCCAGAGAAGGTTCTCCAAGTTTTACTCTTTGACCCTGATTCTGTCTTTTTTCGACTTCCTGCTTTCTCTCGTCATAAGTTTTCTTTCCAAAAAGTCCGGTTCCTCTGGGTTGTAAACTATCCCATATAGATTTTCCCAACTCTTCTTGTTTAAAAGGTTTTGAACCGATTAATTCAGAAAAATTGATTCTTTTTTCAGATTTCTTCGGATCATTCGGCCTCCAGGCAGGATGAGGAACGAGCGCCCTGGATACAGGTTCTATCGCATTTGACTCATTTAAAGCCAAAACATAGATAGAATATTTGTTATTCTTTGCATCATGGCTTTGAAGATCGAGTTGTACATCCAGCACTTCTCCTCTTCCGTTATCAGCATACCTTTTAGAGAAAGAAACGTTCTTTACCTCCATTCTGTAATCATACACAGCAAGAGGGCTGAACTTGTTTAAAGAAGAACCGGAAGCGTCTCCAGCTGAAGCAGCGCTTGTATCAGCTGTTGCTCCGGTACTTGTATCATCCTGAGCACTTATATTCAGGGTAAAGAATACTGCACAGATAAAAAGTAAATAGGTTGCAAGCTTATTCATAGATCCATTCACTCGTATTGTTTATTTTTTTTATTATCGTAAAAACCGACTGTACAAATTAGGATATAGTCATCTTTTTATGCAAGTACAATCTTAAAAAACCCTTTAAAAACTATCTTATAAAAGAGTTTTCAACTAAAAGATCGTTTACGATCCGATTGTTCTCATCCACATGAACCACACAGGGCTCATAAGATAAAGGAATTTCTTCCTTATCGACCTGACCGTAAGTAATAATAATTATTTTATCGCCTACAGCCCCTAATCTGGCAGCCGCTCCATTCAGACAAATCTTACCCGAACCCCTCTCTCCTTCAATTAGATAGGTTTCAAAACGACTTCCGTTGTTTATGTTTACTACAGCTACCTGTTGATAAGGTATCATTCCTGCTGCATCTAACAAATCTTTGTCGACAGTGAGACTACCGACATAATTCAGATCTGCTTCAGTTACCGTTGCTCTGTGAATTTTGCTCTGACATATGGTTATAAACATCACTACTCTCTTTTGGAAATTTTCGGGAATACCGGAAATGTTGCCCGGTGGAGGTTTTATCAAATAGACTCAAATTACTTTATCCTAGTTTTAAAAAAACCTCTATATGCCTATCACTTTTTTCCAATTTACTGGTAATTTATCTTGAATATTTTTCCATATAGATTCAGAAGTCTTCTTTGCTTAAAGAAATGAATCTTTGTATTGATGGTTTCCGGGCTAAAAAAGATTTCGTTATATAAAGGCGTGATCACATAATTTTCATACAGGTTCGGGTAAACCATGCTTTCATCGTCTTTAGATTTCAAAAATGCCTGTACAACTTTTCGAATTTTTCGAACCTCAGCTTTCTCCAGGTCTAATTCAAGGTCTTTATTGGCAATTAATCGAAAACCGCTTAAAGAAGTCTCGAAGCAGAAATAAGGTTCAGCTTTTAAAACCTGTCCCGAAACCAGCTCGAGGATGCACTGGTTCATTCTAACAGGTTGGGGGCAATTTTCAAGGTGTATATATCTCTCTCCGGTTATCGTCTTTCCATTTCTCTGAAAATATACTCCATCGGTATAGTAAATTGCTTTTCCAAGATTGAGTCTATCAATTCCACCGGAGCAATTCACTATATAATAGATAACCTTGGATAGCTTATCCATATCTTCCACCCTTTGCTCATTAGACCATTTTTCTTCACAATTTTCTGACATTTTTCCTTATCAACTTATAAGTTTCTTGTTTTTTATTTTGCATAAATCTTTATAAAACTTATCGACCTCTAAGAAATGATTGTACCCGGAAAACTTCAAAATCTAGATTATTCGCGTTATCTACGCTTTCAGGAGAAACTAAGAAAAAAAAGGAAAGAACTACTTCTTTTTGTAGAGCACCCCGCCTGTATTACCGCCGGAACCACCTTTCAAAAAAATAATCTCTTATTTTCCGAAAGTCTACTGACCAGAAAGAAAATCGGATTCTATCAAATAAAAAGAGGAGGTGATGTAACCGCCCATGAACCCGGTCAATTAGTCATTTATCCCCATGTGGATCTAAAAAAAAGAAATATAGGAATCGCCGGCTTTTTAGATACTTTTTTAGAGGCGATTCGGAAATCCGTCTTAGAGGTCTGGAAGATAGAATTATGTTTAAAACCGGAGAGTCCGGGCCTCTACCTGAAAAAAAATCCGGAAAAAAAATTGGTCTCTATAGGAGTTCAGTTTAAACAATTCTTTACGAGTTTCGGAGCTGCTATCAATATTTCCAATTCTCTCGAGACATTTTCCTGTATAAATCCCTGCGGAGGAAAAGCAAGTGACATTGTTTCCATCCAAAGTCTAAACCAAAACCCCGGCAAGGAAGAAGAGTTCAGAGAAATTTTCCTGAAACTGTTTTTATATTCGTTGGGATAGATCCTACAGTCATCAGAGACTTAATAGCGAAGCGTATCGAAGTCTCGGATGACCGAAGGGCAGCTTTTTTATAATCGAAACTTATCCATAGGGAATTGCTTACAGATTTCAGCAACTTCCCCTTTTGCTTTTTGTAAAACCTTTTCCTCTTCAATATTTTCGAGAACATCACAGATGAGGCTTCCTACTTTTTTCATTTCTTCCGCTTTCAGCCCTCTTGTAGTCAAGGCCGGTGTTCCAATTCGGATTCCGGAAGTAATGGCCGGAGGCTTTTCATCAAACGGAATCCCGTTCTTATTGACTGTAATATTGGCTTCTTCCAGTCTATCAGCCGCTACAGCACCGGTGACACCCTTGACAGAAACATCGACAAGCATAAGATGATTATCTGTTCCTCCGCTGATAAGCCTGAATCCCCTCATTACAAAGACCTCAGCCAAAACCTTCGCATTTTCTATCACCTGAGTGGCATATTGTTTAAATTCAGGTTTCAAGGCCTCTCCAAAAGCAACTGCCTTGGCGGCAATTACATGCATTAAAGGTCCTCCCTGAACCCCGGGAAATACCCTTGAATTTAAAACCTTACCATTTTCCTCTGAAGAAAGAATCAAACCTCCCCTCGGCCCCCGTAATGTCTTATGGGTAGTAGTGGTAACATAGTCAGCGAGGCCTACCGGACTCGGATGAAGCCCGGTAGCTACGAGTCCTGCAATATGGGCAATGTCAGTCATGAGTTTTGCCCCTACCTCTTTTGCAATCTCCGCAAAAGCGACAAAATCAATGGTTCGAGGATAGGCCGAAGCACCGGCTACAATCAATTTAGGTTTATGCTCAAGAGCCAGCTTACGAAGTTCATCGTAATCGATACGGTGATTATCCTGTCTGACGCCATAAGGAACTACCTTGTAATTTCTGCCGCTAAAATTCACCGGAGAACCATGAGTCAGGTGTCCTCCATGGGCTAAATTCATCCCCATAAAAGTATCACCCGGTTGAAGACAGGCCAGAAACACAGCCATATTTGCCTGAGCACCACTATGCGGTTGCACATTGGCGTATTCTGCACCGAAAAGTCTCTTTGCTCTTTCTATCGCCAGTGCTTCGACTGTATCCGCATTTTCACATCCATTATAGTAACGCTTTCCCGGATACCCTTCTGCATACTTATTGGTTAGGGTAGAATGATAAGCTTCTAAAACCGCTCTGGATACAAAATTCTCTGAGGCTATCAATTCCAGGCTATTTTCCTGTCTTTTGTCCTCTTCCTCTAAGGCCTGAAAAACTTCTTTATCTAATTCCTGTAATATACTCATAACATTCACTCTATACTGAAAATAAAATCCGCATTTCCATATTTCTGAATAAGTAACTCTTCAGCCTGAACAATTACCTCTCTCCAGAAAGACCTGGAAAATGGGAGTATTTCCTCTCCTTTGATTCCTATATACGTAAAAAATAATTCCTTCAAATCCTGCTTAAATCTTTCTATCCGGAAATTAGAAGGTAAGGCCGAAATAAACTCGGAATGCTTCCTTTTTTGTCTGTATTCGGGTTCTTCCGGTGGATGAGAAAGATTTTCTTCTATCCGGGGTAAAAAGTCCCTGTTTAGAATCAAAGTTCCATGATGTACAATACAGTTCTTTTTTCGAAATTGTGCATTTCCGGATATTTTCTTTAAGCCACTCTCTTCTTTAAAAACCAGGTCGGATTTACCACCTGAAAAGGCAACAATTCCCTGACGGGAAAGGGCTTTAATAAGTAGAGAAAGTAAAATCTCATAAGAATCTTTTACGGGATATAATTCTTCTTTTTCTTTTAAGGAAACAAAAAATGAAAAATTCAAATTAGAATCCGAACTATGAAAAACAGTTCCTCCCCCGGAAGCTCTCCTGAGAATAAAAGGAACCCCATTTTCCTTCATAAGTTTGGGGAACTGAGTTTTTTCTAAAATCTGTTTTTTATATTTATGAATAAGTTCCGATTTGATGTTTTTAGAAACAGAATCGGAACGTCCGAGTACAATTGTATTTTCATTTTTCCAAAAACGAAGACCGGCTGAATAAATAGAAGAAGTTAATTTTAAAGCTATGGCTTCTTCAAGGGCAAGGTTGTAGTAAGGATTCCTGAGAGTTGTAGTATCCAGATAAAATAGCCCCGGCATCTGATTTCCATTTAGAAATGGAATACTCTCATGTCAAGGAGGATTCTACGAACCGCTGCAAAAGTTATATAATGAAAGTTTAAAGCAGCTTAAAATCTTTTCTTAGGAAGATATTTATGGTATTCCATTTCGAAAGTATTAACCAGAAAAGTATAGTATTTTACTAATTGCTTATCTACTTTATTTTTCTCCAATTCTGCTCGAAAAAACTCTGCCATCTGGTTACGTAATAAGGGAGTTTTAAAATCAGATTTGTTTATAATAATTGTTCCGGGCATTTTTCTCGGCACAAGATCTCTGGGAATATTAATTACAACCGAGTGACTTAAAAGCGCAAACTCAATCGAAGAAGCTACCTTGTTCATGTCTTCTTCTTTCATTAAAATAGGAATCTTCCTTTGAATTTCTTCAAGATTCGAATTAATTTTGGAACGCAGACTGGATGAATCATAAATCTTATCTTCTATCTTATTATAGGTAGAGGGAAAAACGTACATCTCTGCTATTTTAGATATTTCTAAAGTCTTTTCTTCTTTGCTCGATTTATTTTCTTCCGAGGCAAATATGGTAGATTTATCGTCCATTTGCTCAGAAGATGAATTTGAAGAAATTAAGTTTTTCTTAAGTTTCTCTATATCTATAATATTCTTTCTAACTCTAAAAAACCTGGCCGAAATGAATCCTATGATAAAACTTAGAGGTATGCCGGTTACTATAAAGAATACATTAGATTCAACAGAAGCTAAAAAGAAGGAACCAATTAAGCAAAAAATTGTCGCTGATAATCCGGCCGGAAGGTTATACTTTCTTCTAAAATTTTCTCTCTTTTGTCTTTCTAAGGCATCTCTTTCAAATCGATTAATATCTTCTACTAAACGGTTTACATGGTCTTCCCTTATCTTTCCATTAATTCGTGGATCATTTCGCAATTTCAAATCTTCAAATATTTTTTTAGCTATATTTAATTGTTCCGCCATTTCGGGATCGGTATTAGAGAGGGAACTTAACTTATGCAAAACACTCGCCATATACCCCTGATCCACGCAATACATCATCAGCCTTCCCTGCTCATTACTCATTTCATAAGTTCCCAGCTCAGCTTTTAAATGTGTTTTAAGACCATCTACAGCAGCATTAATGTCTCCTTCATCTTTTATCCCGGCACGAAATATTTCCTGCTTCACATCTAAACTGAGAAGAGTCAATTCCTTCCTGGTATGCTCGGAAACATAATTCACAATACCTTCATACAAGGAACTCTGAATAGCATCAAATTTTCTTTCAATGAGACTATCCATATCTTTTATCATAACATCCAAAATTTTTACTGACTGCGAACAGGTATATTCCACTTTTTTAGATAGCTCCGAGCTTATGCGACTAAAGGGAAACTCATTTACAAGATTAATCAACTCTTTAACCTTCCCCCTACTCTGCTTACGACCTTCTTCGGCATTTTCTAAAATATCTTTTCGATAATGGGTAAGCTTAGAACGATAATTTGTAGGATCCGAATTCTCTAAAAATTTAGGGAAGTAATGCAGGCAAAATTTCTCCAAACCATCTGCCTGAGCCCTGTAATGGACTACTGTTTCCGGCTGTCTTTTATAGGTTCCATCCGGGTTCATTTCAAGTTTATCAATGATCATGTGGTAATTATCAAGAACTCGTTTCAACTGATTTTTTTCCCGTCCGTATGCGATAAAGTCATCCACAAAATCTCTAACTGAAATATAGGAATAAGGTTTAAAGGCCCTTTTTAGGAGCATCGTTATTTCAGATTCCATAGAACAAAGATGTGGATACAACCAGGGTTCCCCACTTTTCGTTTTGTACATAAGAATCTTTCCCGGTTCTTCTTCTTCAATTTCTTTTACTTTTTTAGAACGATTACCCAGAATAATATCAATCATTCCCTTGGAATAATTAAAACAAATCTCTCGAAAATGACTGACATCCACTTCTATAGAAGTCTGAGGAGCAATAAGGGCAATCTTCGCTGCCACCTTATTATTGTTATTCACAAGAAAAGGATATAGATAAACAATCCGGTTCATCCCATCACCTTCCCAATCGCAAATTTGCTTGAGAGCCAGATCAATGGATTCTGTTGACTTGGATTGCGTACTCAGGTTACTATACTTTTGAAGGCTTTCCTGGAGCTTATCAAGAGTTAATAATTCTCCCGGATGAATATTATTCCCACCTCTCGATTTAACTCCCTTGTGACGTTCTCGCAGTTCATCCATGATGCACTTGGCAGTTGCACTTAAGTTCGTCATGCTCTGCGGGCTTTTTAGTTTTATAGGGGTCCCTGCACCTCTATAGGGCTTTTCGAGTTCGAGTTCTTCAATTTCAGAGCGGTTCTTTTTATTAGAAGCATTAGACATGGATATTACGTTCCCGGGTTCAATAAATTATAGACTACCCAAAATTAAAAAACAATATAATGCTGGTTGTTTTACGTAAATAACAATTTTTATTTTGATCTTTTTCAAGAATAGTATTTTTTAGAATTAGAATAATTATAAAAAATAAAACAAAAAAATGAGCGAATTCATCATTCAGCTCAATTTTTCATCTACCTAGAGATTTGCTCTATTTTGTAATGGATTTCACGGGCCATATGTATATTTCCGGACCCTCTATAGTATCCTTCCAATTTCTTCAAAACCTCCATAGCTCCGGGGTTCTGCCGTAAACTATTCAGTAGTATTTTTTCACTATCACTGTCAGAACTACTTCCAAAATTTGCAGCACTAATAGGAGTCATAGCTTTTGTAAAAGAAGGATTTAGAAGTTTATCGTTTTCAGGCTTATCACTAAAAATCAGGGTAAGTGAAATTGTGAGTATAGCTGCGGTTGCAAGAATCGCATAACCCGGTCGCCACACATTCTCTACTTGATTTTTCTGATTTTCAATGTTTTCTTTTTCTAACCTGGCCATTAGCCTATCATTAAAGTTTTCAGATAGCCTCACATCTGAAATTTCCTTTTTGCGATAATCAGATAAAGCTCGAATAAGACTACACTCGATCAACCTGTGATCATACTGTAAATCTTCATTAAAACTAGCTTTCTTCCTGCTAAACCAGATTTTTAGACTTGATTCATGAGCCAAAATGGAACTCTCCTTTCTTATCTTGTAGAATTAAATGCTTTAATAGCTCTTTCGCTTTGAAAAGTCTGCTTTTCACAGTCCCAACATTGCAATTAAGCACTTCTGCTATGTCAGAATAAGACATTTCTTCGAAATATCTGAGTTCGATCACCTGCTTATAAATAGAATCCAACTCATTTATCTTATTGATTAGATAATTTGACTCTTCTGTTAGTTCTAATTTTTTTTCGTAACTAATCCTTTCATCAACAAATTGGTTCTCATTTTCTTCAATAGGCTTTTCCGACTCTTTCTTCTTCTTCGTCAAAAGATCCTTTGACTTATTCACAACAATCCTGTAGAGCCAGGTATAGACACCGGATTCTGCCCTGAATTTATTAATCGATTTATATCCCGAAATTAAGGAGTCCTGAACAATGTCTTCAGCGTCGTCGTCATCTTTAACCATAGATTTAGCCTTACGGAATAACCTTTCTCGAAAAGGTGTTACCAATTCCACATAAGCAGCTTTATCTCCGGCTTTAATGCGCTTGAGGAGTAATTTTTCTCTTTCCCTGAGGGTCATTATCTATTAAACTTTTACAACCTTATAAATATACCGTCATTTAAAGACAATATTAATTTCAAATACTTACAGCTATTTTCCTTTTGCCTGTGAGATTTATCTTCCTTCTTTTTTCTTCCAATAATTCTGAGGGTTCCGAAAATACAAACAGGTGAATCCTAATAAATTCTTTTTATATGCCCTCTGGTTTTTATCAAACCTAATTTATCTACTTCCCTTTTTTGTTTATGGTATTCATTTCAGGCCTATTTTTATGATTTTTTTCATAATTAGTCTTTTGTGTACGGTCTTTGGATTTAAAAAAAATTCCGACTCCATCCGTTCTTCTGAACTCAATTTTTTTTACTTTTCCGGTTTTCTTTTTTTGAGTATCCATTTTTTTTTCCTGCAAAAAAATCATTTTGAAACTTTCTTTTTAGGTGATTTTGATTATGTCTCTCTTTCAGAAACCCTTCAATCGAGTTTAAAAGGCTATTTCTTCCGAAATCACTATCTCGGAAATATAGACAAAGCGAATTTTTTAGCCCACCATTTTTCTCCGGCTATGCTGGTTCTGGCTCCTTTTCTCTATTTATCCGAATTTCGACTTGGTTTCGGATATGGACTACTTTTCTTTCACCTTTTTAGTTTTGTTCTTTTTCGTAAAATTCTCGATTTTTTTCCCCTGAACCCCGGAGAAAAGGCTCTGTGGCTCTTTTTTTTCCTTTTGAATCTCTATGTTTACAGATTATTCACTTCCTATCACTACGAATCCCTATTTTTATTCTCAGCCCTGGGGCTTATCCTTTCTCATTTAAAAAATAATAACTTCTTATTCAGCTTTTTCTTCCTTTTTTCTCTACTTCTAAAGGAAGACATTTCCCTTTATCTCGCTCTTTTCTCTCTATATCTTTTATTCGAGAAAAAAAAATATACAGCTCTTCTTGTTTTATCCATTTCCTTTTTCTATTTTTTCTTCGTCCCTGCCTTTTTTCAGAAAAGACTGGATCCTTCCGCCTCGGTTAATTGGCTTTCATCCTGGTCAAAATGGGGCAAAACTTACCCGGAAATTCTTTTACATTTTATTTCTCAACCCGGGATTATCCTTAATTCTTTCCTGAACCATAAGAAAACAATTTTAGAACTCAGCCTTGGAGCCGGTTTTCTTTTCTGGTTCTACATCCCCTCCCTTCCCTTATTTATAGGAATTATGCTCATTCACTTTCTTTCGGATAGATACTGGTATAATACCTTTTATAACTACTACATATACAGCCTTCTACCTTTTTATCTGTTCTTCAGCCTGAAAGGTTACTTATCTCTACGAAAAAAAACAGGACAGACTATACTACTCCTGGCTATAAGTCTCTGTCTATATCGAAATAGCACTGACTCTCTCTTTCCTCATAAACTTTCTGAGCCGGATAGAACACGTTTGGATACTGTTAGGAATGCCTTTCAAGAAATTCCAAAATATTCCTGCCTGAGTGTACAATTTGATCTTTCCGGTTTTGCTCCCCGTTCTCTATCCATTTATCCGATCCGGGAAAGAAACCTAAAAGAATTTATCCTCCTTGATTTTTCAAAGAAAAGCTTTTCTCCCTATCTCAGTATAAAAAAATTAAAGGAATTAAAAAATCGGCTCGTCTCTTCAGGTAAATACCGGGTTATGTGGCAAAAAAATAATACTTACATTTTAGAATCATTCAAAAAAGGAAGTATTTCCTGTGATACCTACAATAATCATTGACTTTTTAGGATTACAGAATAGGCTTTTCACCCATGTTTAAATCCCTACTTTTCAAGGTGATTTTTTCGGTCGCGATATCTATTTTTATCATAGAACTTATCATTGGTTTATTTAGCGTAAGCAGTCGAAAAAAACAACTTATTCTGAGTAAAACTGAATCTTTTCAACTAACAACAGAAGCCCTTGAGGATGATATACTGGATTTTTACCCGAAAGAACAGGAAAAAATTCTGATCCGGCTTCAGCATTTATCACAAAATCTTGGACTTACCTGTATCCAACTCTATTCAGATACACAGAAAACCCTACTGAGCACCTGCCCTACAGTAGATACAAAGTTTTACCCCTCCGGATTTTCAGATAATATTATGATTTCAAAAGACGAAGATCTCATCCGCTACAAAATAAATCTTAAACAAAATAATTCACTTTCTCTAATATATGATTTTCCAAATGCTCAATTTATAAAAGAAACAAAAAAGTACGCTTTAAATATTGTCGCTCTTGTTGGTATCATAATTGCTTTCGTAACGCTCATTATGAGTTTTATACTCTATCTTATTATTCTAAAACCTATTATCTCAATCAAACAACAAATTGCCCATTCCCTCGATCAGGGACATATTGATTTAACAACCAAAATTCAGAATCACAGTAAGGATGAACTGGGAGAAATTACAAATTTTTTTAATCTATATATAGAAAAAGTTCATAGCTTCATTGTTCATGCTATTGAAACATACAGGGAATTAAAAGAGAGAATTCAGTCTCTGCATAAACTAACAAATAAAATCCATGAAGGTTCCGAGAAAGTATTAGAATCTACTAAAAAAATTACAGGGGATGCAGAATCACAAAATAAAGAATTAGGCTCGATCCAACAATCTATAAAAAATATGGAAAATGAAATTTCAAGTCTTTATGAGATCGCAGATGATTCGGGAGAACACGCAAAAAAAACATTACAGACTATCGCTATTGCCCAAAAACAGGGGCAAAACTCTTTACTAATTTCAGAGAAATTAGAGAAAAACCTAAATTCAATCAACGCAAAAATGCAAAACCTGGAAAAACAATCCAATGAAATCGGAAAAGTAGTAGACATTATTTCGAAAATTGCCAAGCAAATTAATTTATTAGCTCTTAACGCTGCTATTGAAGCAGAAAGAGCAGGAGAATCAGGAAAAGGATTTGGTGTAGTATCTTCCGAAATTAGTAAGTTAGCCGATACTTCTTCCAGCTCAACACAAAATATCAACACATTTATTAGAGATATACAATCCTCCATTCAGGAGGTTCTTTCCGCCATCAGCCTTATCTCAAAAGATAGCAAACTGCACAGAGACAATATCCAGCAATTATCTGAAAATTTTATGACTGTAGAACAGAGTGCCAGAGAAATGGAAGTCTATACAGGCTCCATTCATAATTATATCAAGCAACAAAAAGAATTAGCCGGAATTATCAATCTTTCGATTCAACACTTATACGCACTTTCCAAGAATTATTCAGATGAAACGAAAGAGGCATCCTTTGAAACCGCTATGCAGAAAAAAGATAGTGAAGAAATCACTAAAACCCTACATGAAATATTAAATTCTTCTAATAACTTAAAAAATCTAATAGAAAAATTTATTGTTTAACAAGGACTACATTATGTACACAAATCAAGATTTCATAATGGATAAATCAAAAATTAAAGCCTTGCTAATTATCAGTTCCGGTTGTACTGTTGCTGGTTTTTTCTGGGGTCTCATGTATTATTTCTTAGGCTTCAAACTGGCAACTATTTTACCTTTTGGATTTACCTTTTTTGTCGGCTCAGCCTTAATACTTTACCGTTACTTCAATAAATTAAAGCTTCTACTGTACACCCAGCTTTTTATGATCCTTATAATTCCAACCATCTTACAATGGACTCTCGGAGGGTTTCATTACGCAGGAATTGTTATCTTATGGGGAATCATGGCTCCTTTCGGTTCTTTGATTTTTCAACCCGCAAAGCACTCTGTTTTCTGGATAGTATTCTATCTTATGGCCATATTTCTGTCGCTATATTTTGATACAACATTCATCTCATGGGTAGAGATTATTCCTTCCGGAGCCATAATCCGGTTTTTCTACGGAATGAATATTATTGCGGTATCGATAGTTACCTTCATCGCTATATACTATTACAACTATACCCTATCCTTAGAAAAAGAAAAACGAGACAACTATCTTAACGAACTGAATAGCAATGTAGATATAATATTAGAAAATATAGAAGAACTTGCCAGAGGAAACCTAACAAGGCAAATAAATAAAATTCCAACCGATCCGATTATACAGCGCTTATTCAATGGATATAATAACTCAATAGAACTTTTGCGTAATATTATTTTAGAAATTACTACTAATGCTGAGAATGTTTCTATTTCTATACAGAAAATTTCTGAAACCTTAGAAGCTATAGAACAGGAAGTAAAAAAGCACAGTAAAGCTGCCAGTGATATAGAAAAATACTTCAATAAAATTCAAGATAGTATTCATATAATCCATGAAGAAATAAGAGAAAGTTATAAATTATCCAACAAAAACAAAACTCTTTCTTCCGATGGAGGAGAAGTCTTGAAAAATACAGCTGATAAAATGGAAAATTTAAACTCCTCCATCCAAACAACAACAAAACTTATAAAAAATCTTCACAAGAGCACAAAAGCTATAGATGATATTATTCTATCCATTAATGATATTGCAGATAGTACTAACTTATTGGCCCTGAATGCATCTATCGAAGCAGCAAGGGCCGGTAATGAGGGAAAAGGATTTTCTGTTGTAGCCAAAGAAATCGGAAACCTGACTTCCAACACGACACAGGCAACTAAAAAAATCACAGAAAAAATAAAAGAAATAAAAACCGGTATGGCACAGGCGAATGATAACTTCTCAATCACTTTAAAATTAGCCAGAGAAGGAAAAGAGTATGCAGGGGAAATTCGCACTGTTAATGAGGAAATTTTAGGTATCTCAAATAAGCTATCTCAAAAAATTTCAAAACTGGACAAAGAAAGTTACGAACAGCATAGCAACAGTGAAAATGTATCAAAACATACAATTGAAGTATTAGATAGTTTAAAAATCTTTATGGTAAACATACATAATCTATATGAATCATCCAGGGAGCTGGATTCTAATATGAAGAATCTTTTAGAGTCCACCAAGCAACTAAGGATATAAAAGGAGTTTAAATGCTGTTTATAACAAATCGTTTTCCCAGGCAGGGAATCAAAACAGAAATAGGAAGAAAATTTGATTTTGATCTGGAAATGAATGGGGCCAGTAACTCGATTTTTTTCTGCGAAAGCCATGGAGACTATAATACTGAAATCGGTGGGATAGCGTTCATGAACAATTTGAAGGAATCCAAATACCGCCAGGTTCTATTTTACATCCACGGTTTTGCCAATCTTCCCGATGAAATTCTAATGGCAGCCCGAGAATTTCAAGATCTATGTAATAAGAAAAAGCAAAATGAAATTCTCGTTATTCCCATTATCTGGCCCTGCGACAATGACTTCGGTATAGTCAAGGACTATTGGGATGATCAACAGGCCGCTGACCAGAGTAAATTTTCTTTCGTTCGACTTCTTGAAAAATTCAGGGAATGGAGATCATCCGATTCTCATAATCCCGATTCAGACCCCTGCATGAAGCGAATCAATATTCTGGCTCATTCTATGGGAAACCGGGTACTGCGAGAAACCATGAGTCACTGGAGTCATGAATTTTTACCCAAGGGTGTACCTATGCTATTTCGAAATATTTTCATGGTCGCAGCTGATGTGGTAAACGAGACACTGGAAGAAAAAAAACCTTATGGAAACCCCATCTGCGATGCCGCCAGAAATGTGGTAGTGTACTTTGCTTCCGATGACCTTGCCTTACGTGCCAGCAAGGCAGCCAACCTAAAAAACAAAGTTGCATCCAGAAGACTCGGCCATACCGGTCCCGAAAATTTAGATTTAACCCCCAAAAATGTCTATTCAGTAGATTGTGACGACATCAACCAGACCTATGACCCTCCCATCGGGCACTCCTATTTTCGCTCCGGAAGAGTAAAGGGAGAGCCGGGTCTGGTATTTGAACATATTTTTTCGGTTTTGGAAAGTGGAAGGGTTTATCCGGATGATGAGTATCGACGTAGCAGCATCCTGAAAGAAAAATAAAACAAAAGGAGAGTACAAGAAATTCTTGTACTTAAAAATTTATTGTTTGAAATTTAAAGAAAGGGACTAAAAATGGAAAACCACCCCCACGTTAGCATAATTTCAGGGTAGAATTCTGGAAAAAAAAGGATCTTATGTCACATGAAGGTTAACGATTTTGCCCATTTGCATCTCCATACTACTTATTCCATGCTGGATGGAGCCATTCGCATTTCAGAATTGATGAAATACGTGAAAGAACAGGGTATGACTTCGGTAGCCATAACTGATCATGGAAACATGTTCGGAGCCATCGAGTTTTACAAAGAAGCAAAAAACCAGGGGGTGCGTCCTATCATCGGCTGTGAGTTTTACGTAGCTCCCAATCGAAATACAGAAAAAGAACTCGATACCATTCCCGATGGAAACGCTTACCATCTCGTTCTACTGGCCAAAAACGAAACTGGATATAAAAATTTAATCAAGCTGGCCAGCCGTTCCTACACAGAAGGCTTTTATAAAAAACCCAGAATTGACTATGATATCCTTTCACAAAATGCAGAAGGAATCATCTGTTTGACAGCCTGTCTTGCCGGTGAAGTTCAGAGAAAAGCCCTTGAAGGAAAAGTTACAGAAGCAACAGCCCTGGCCGGCAAGCTAAATGAAATATTCCGAAAGGAAGACTTCTATCTTGAAATCCAGAACCACGGTATCAAAGAACAGAACATTGCCGCGAAAGTAAACTTTGAAATTTCCCAAAAAACCGGAATTCCTCTCATCCTGACAAACGACTCACACTTTTTAAAAAAGGAAGATCAGGCCGCTCAGGATATTCTGCTCCGCATCGGGATGCAGAAAAAGATAGACGATGAACTACAATTTGGTTTCAATGAGGAGTTTTATGTAAAGAATCCCTTTGAAATGTCCCAACTTTTTCCTGAACTTCCCTCTGCATTCACTAATACCCTCGAAGTGCGAGATAAATGTAATTTGGAACTTTCTTTCGGCATTCCTCTCCTTCCTGATTTTAAAGTCCCGGAAGGAGAAAATGCAGATTCTTTCTTGGCCAAATTGGTAGAAGAAGGAATTTTAAAAAGATACGGAGCTGTTACAAAAGAAATTCGAAACCGCGTTGATTTTGAAATGGATACCATTCGAAATATGCACTTTGCCGGATACTTTTTAATCGTTCAGGATTATATCAACTTCGCTCGAACTGCCGGTATTCCTGTCGGACCGGGGCGGGGTTCGGCTGCCGGCTCTATTGTTGCCTATGCTTTAGGAATTACAAATATAGACCCTCTCCGCTACCGCCTACTTTTTGAAAGATTTCTAAACCCCGACAGGAAAGACATGCCCGATGTGGATACAGATTTCTGTGTAGAAAGAAGGGAAGAAGTTATCAACTATATCCGGAACAAATACGGTGAAGAAAGAGTTGGTCAAATTGTTACCTTCGGTAGTCTTGCTGCCAAGGCTGCCCTTAAAGACGTGGCCAGAGTATTAAACATTAGTTTTGCAGAATCCAACGAAATTAGTAAAGCCTTTCCGAATAAACTCGGAATGAGTATAGAAGAAGCCTTAGATACCTCAAGTGACCTGAGGGAATATAAAGAAAGAAGTGATCTGAATAAAAAACTTTTCCACATTGCAAACCGTCTCGAAGGAAACTATCGACAACCCGGAAGACACGCCGCTGGTGTGGTAATTGCACCGGAAGCTCTGGAGAATATCGTACCGCTATCAACAGTTGCCGATAAAGCAAAAGGTCAGAGAGCTATTGTTACTCAGTATGATAAAAACCAACTGGAAAGCGTTGGACTTATCAAAATGGATATTCTCGGTTTAAAAAACTTAACCACTATCGACTGTGCCCTACACCTGATAAAAAAACATCGAGGAATTGATATTGATATTGACGCAATTTCTCTTGAAGACAAGACCACATATAGCTTATTAAGAAAAGCAAATACTCTCGGAGTGTTCCAGTTAGAATCCACCGGGATTACAGACCTTGTAGCTCGTTCCCAGGTTAATACCTTTGAGGAAATCGTGGCCCTGATTGCCCTGTATCGCCCCGGCCCTATGGAGTCCGGAATGTTACAGGACTATTTGGACAGAAAAAGTGGAAAACAAAAAATTGTATATCCACATGCCGATTGTGAGCCAATCCTAAAAGAGACCTACGGGGTCGCTGTATACCAGGAGCAGGTGATGAGTATTTCCAGAGTCATTGGTGGTTTTACCATGGGTGAATCAGATATGCTCAGAAAAGCTATGGCCAAGAAAAAATTAGATCTCATGACAGAACTCCGGCAAAAATTTGTAGAAGGGGCTCTAAAAAAAGGCCATGGTGAAAAATTTGCGGAAGATCTGTTTGACCTCCTTGAAAAATTTGGTGGTTATGGTTTCAATAAATCACACTCGGTTGCTTACGCCATGGTTACCTATCAGACCGCCTACTTAAAAGCAAATTATCCAACTGAGTATATGACAGCATTATTAATTTCCGATGAAGACGACACCAGCCGTATCGTGAAATACGTCAATAATGCGAGAGAAATGGGAATTCAGATACTAAATCCGGATGTAAATGAATCAGAAGCATCCTTCTCCATTCCCGTAAATAAACAAATACGATTTGGAATAGGCGCTTTAAAAGGAGTGGGTATAGCCCCCGCAGAAAAAATCTTCGAATCTCGAAAGAAAAGAAGTGAACCTTTCACCTCTCTGGGTGAGTTTTTAAGAGAAATAGACTATAAAAGTATTAATAAAAAAGTTTTGGAAGCTCTCATCCAATCCGGAGCTCTGGACAGCTTTGGTTTTACGAGAAAATGCTTATTAGAATATATTGATACACTGGTACACTACGCACAAAAAGAGCAACAGAGTAAAAAACAGGGACAGGTTTCCTTATTTGCCACTTCCTCCAATAGCAGTGATGATTATTCTCTTGTGCTTCCTAAAGATGCAGAAGAGTGGGAAATTGATGATAAACTTCGCAGAGAAAAGCTGGTTACAGGGCTCTACCTATCCGGCCATCCTCTCGATAAATACCGCGGTCGTCTTAAAACCTTATCCTATTCAACGATTGAAATGCTCGATGATGTTTCATCCGGAACCAAAGTTGAACTCTGCGGGATTATAACCACTCCCCAGGTAAAATATACCCGGAAGAATGATGAGTTTATAAACTTTAAGCTTGAAGACTATACAGGAGAAATCGATTGTACGGTATTCCCCAAAAGTTACCAGACATATAAAGAAATCATCAAAGAAGATCAGGCTGTTTTCATTAAAGGTGTATTAGATAAGATTGAAATTGGAGAAGCCGAGCTACGAGGACAGTTAATTGTCAATAGTATTGAAATATTAGATGATACAAATCTTGAAAAGCGCTTAGAGAAAGCTTTGCATTTAAAGATTAATATGGATGATTTTTCCGATCAATCTCTGATTACCCGCTTATATTCTGCCCTGACAGCTTACAGAGGAGATTCGGCTGTGTTTTTTCATCTATGCAGCAGTGCCAGAGAAAAAAGGGTAATTCGGGCACATCCACATTATTCCGTAGAACCCAATAAGGAACTATTTACAGAACTCGGTTCTATGCTGGGAAAAAATGCAATTTTTATGACCGTGGGTGAAGAGCTAAAAAAAATCGAAGTATAAAGGAGAGACTATGAAAGTTGGAGTAATCGGAGCCGGAAGTTTTGGAACTGCTCTCGGAGCTATTTTAGCAGATAAAGGATATGAAGTTGAACTCTGGGCACGAAGCCGGGAACAGGCAACTATCATCAATGTAGAAAATAAAAATATTAAACATTTTCCGGAGATAAAACTTCCTAAAACCTTAAGTGCTTGCATAGATCTGGAAAAAGTAATTACCGGAAAAGACCTGATTATCAGTGCTTGCCCTTCCCAGGCTCTTTCTTCTGTTTTAAAAGACATCCGGGATAAACTTCCCGATGCACCTATTGTGTCAGCTTCTAAAGGGATTGAGAATGGCTCCCTGCGCCTTGTTTCGGAAATATTCGAAGAGGAGCTTCCGAAACGACTGCATAAATACCTATCTTATCTTTCAGGACCAAGTTTTGCTATTGAAATTTTACAAAAATTACCTACTGTTGTTAGCATTGCCTCTAAAGAAGAGTCTATTGCCAAAAAGGTTCAAGAAGTATTCAGCCATTCTTATTTTCGTTCCTATTGGACCCATGATGTAACTGGAGTTGAGGTCAGTGGTGCCTTGAAAAATGTGATTGCCATTGCTGCCGGAGCAGCCGACGGTTTGGGATTTGGGCAAAATACACGTTCCGCTATCATAACCCGCGGTCTAACCGAAATTACCCGTGTAGGTGTGAAATTGGGTGCAGATCCTTTGACCTTCTTAGGTCTTGCCGGGATGGGTGATTTGGTATTGACCTGTACGGGAGCTGCATCCCGCAATAGAACGGTGGGTTACAAACTCGGTCAGGGGATGAAGTTAAGCGAAGTATTAGATGGAATGAATGAAGTGGCAGAAGGTGTAAAAACCTCCAGGAGTGTGCACGATCTCGCTCTAAAACTCGAAATTGAATTACCGATTATGGAAGAAGTTTATAAAACCTTGTATGAAGATAAACCTGCTGTAAAAGCAGTTAGTAACCTTATGAGCAGAGATTTGAAACGTGAAGGTGTTATCCATTAATTTATGCTATTTATTACTATGGCTTTGCCTGCTGAGGCAAGGCCTCTTATCGATGCCTATAAATTAAAAAAGAACACAGCTATTCGTTTATGTTCTCTGTATGAGGGAGAAGACATTTCCCTAATTGTTTCAGGTCCGGGGAAGCTAAAAATGGCTCTTGCAATGAGTCACATTTTTACTCAGTCCCCTCCTTCTGAAAATGATTTTTGCTTAAATTTTGGGATATGCGGAGCAACTTCAGAGAAGTATTCCATCTCCACAGCTTACCTTATTAACCGGGTTCAAGATTTCGGAAATAAAAAAGAATATTTTCCGGATATTCTTTATTCTCACACATTCTCTGAAGCTTCCCTCTTCACATTCGATACCCCTGTATATTCCCGGGTAGAAGGTGTATTTGGACTTATTGACATGGAAGGAAGCGGTTTTATGGAAGCAAGTCGAAACTGGTTTTCTCCGCATCAACTCAGCCTTTTAAAAATAGTTTCTGATTATCTCAAGCAGGAAAAAATGGAAGCAGATTTTGTTCAAAAACTCATTTCCTCAAATATTCAATTTATCGAAAATTATAAAGTTTTAATAAAACCTCAAAAGAAGGGCTTCAGAAGTAAACTACCATCCGAACTAATGGAAAAAATTGCATTAATAGAAAAATCTTTAAAACTCAGTCAGACATCCTGTCTTATCCTGAAAGAAAACATTGAAAACCGATTTGTTCGGGAAGAAAATGGTCTGCACGAAATCCTAAATCACTTCATAAACCAAAAATCAAAGGTAAAACAAGAAAGCAGCCATATTTTAAAGCAACTACTCAATGCTTTAAAAAACGATATTTCTTTTTAAACCCAAAATAGCTTATAAATCTAATTTGAGTTGACAAATAAGGGTGCTAAAAAAAGATTTACATAAACTAAGAAATTAGGGGTTTTTCAATATGGAAAAAGAAGTAAAAGATGCGTTAAACTTTTTTATTGGTGCGGCAACCACTTTCAAAACAGAAATCGACAATTTAAAAGAAAAAATTGAAACTGAGTTTAAAGGCCTTGCAGATAAAGGTTCTCAAGACACCAGTGAAACAGCCATGAACGTCCGTAAATATGCAGAAGAAACGATTCAAGAATTTGAGAAAGTTTCCTCCGACATGAAAGTTAAGTTTGAGGATGCTATGTCCAAAATAAAGCAACTTCTTCCGGCAGAAGGTAAGGCTGCTGAAGGGGAAAGCAAAGAAGCTTAATTATCCGCCTTATTTACATAACGCAAAGAGTGGATCGAAAAGAAGCTCTTTGCGTATCTTTCTTTTTAATCTTTTAAGCTTTCCTTATAATTGTAATAAGCGTATAATTTTTTAATAGTGTCCTCTTCTTTTATTTCGAATCGTTTTATCAAAGTTTCAACAGGGTTTCCTAATGTGTCTTCATAATAAACCTCAAAAGAACTCAGGTTTTGTAAATTAGAAGAGTTCATTTTATATCGTAGAAGTTCCTTGATAAATTCTTTTTTCTGCTCAAAGTTTTCATCAAAACTTTTTGAGTTTGTAAACAGAATCTTCATCAAAAGTTCAATGCTAATATGGTCTGAAGCCAATAATGAATACTCAACCGAATTTTCTGCGATCTCACAAAACATTTTCTTCCAGGCTTCGTATTCTTCTCTTTCATAATTCTTACACCTATAAGCCTGACAAATCGAAGCTCCATAAAAAGAGAAATTCTGACTGAGAGGATCTTTACTCGCAAAAGGATGAATCATACATCCAATACGTTTTTTTTCCTCATCTATATAAGATAAGTAAGGACAATTATAAGTAGTAGGATCCTGCTTTGGTAATTCCGCTTCCAGTTTCTGCCTTTCCTGTCTATACTGCACTACCGAGTGCCGAACAGAAAAGTCCACCAGATTTTTGAAGCTTTTGTATCTTTCCTTTAAAAGCTCTTCCTGTTGGATTCTATTCAAGAGAAGATTGAAAAACCCGCAACAAGCCCCGCAGGAAAACTTATTTTCATCACCGGAAGGCTGGCAAAGACTCATACAGCTTCTTTACTTTCAGTTAGATCCGGTAAGGCATTTTGAACATCAAAACGAAGTTCTTTTGATTTATCTATAGAAGTCACCTTAATTCCACTTAAAGGTAGTAAAGCTTTTTTTTCCTTGCTATACAGTACTATTCGACCGCGATATTTTTCCACCTGCTCCTCGAGATAAGTATCACCGGGTTGATGAACCGTAGAATAATCCGGCCAAATCCCACTGAAAAACAAGTGACTATTGGAATCTCTCGAAAGAAGAACAATTTTGTTAGCTTCAAATTCATCAGACTCGATCAAGAGGTTTTCAAAATAGTATTGATAGGTAATCATATACCCTTCTATATCTTCTTCCCGAATTCCTCCAATACGATATTTATTAATCCAATCGACCATCTTATTAATCACATCCCGATTCGAATATAAGATTTTCATAAAAGAGTCCATGAACATGGAAATTTCTAATTTCTTGAAATCCCAGATGCACTGATATATTTGCTCCCACCAGGTTTTAAGTTTGAATTCAAAAGGGTTATTGTTCCCCAGAGATTGAAAGCGATGATTGCTAAAGACAATAATCCCGATTAACCTTGAGTAGTCTTCAAAACAATTAATGACAGCCTCCATCGCTTTTTGATGGCCGCTTTCTTCCATCTCCAGATCTAAAAATTCTTTATAAGAACGGGCTACCGGTGTGGGATAAAAATTAATAATAGAATTTGGATTTATAATTTTTTGAATATTCTTTTCCGGTTTATTAATGATAATATAACTTGGAGGACCGTGAAGAGAATAATTGGCCCAGGTTAAATCCCAGGATTCATAATTCCGTCTGGCATATTCCTTTGCTGTAAATAGTGATTCCCCGATACTTCTATCGTTAAGTAGGGAAAGATAAAAACGAATGGTAAAATCCAGTGTTTTTTGATTATCTATGATTTCCCAATTAGTCCCTATAAAACATTTGATTCCGGACATAAGAAAAGAACCGGCGAAATAATTCATAATTCCGTGACTATTATTATAACGCACATTCTTACTGGAATCACAGGAATTACTAAAAACCAGGTCAGTAGAAAAACCACAGTTCTTTATTTCACGGGCCTTTAAAACCTTTCCATTCGATAAAAGCCAACCGTTTTCCAGAGGTTCATCAGAAAAATACAGGTGACCGGAATAGTGAATAATATGCTTATCTTTTATAAGGGATAAAAGCTTAAGTTTGGTAATCTGTTTTCCTCCAATGAAGGAAATATCCAGCTTAGAAGGAGAAATTTTGGATTTTAATGTTTTAAAGAGTTCTTCACCTTCTTTTTCTGCCCATTCCAGATCCTCAGTTGGATCGATAATAATAAGCATACGCAACTTATCTTTCTCTATAGGAGAATTACTTCTGTAAGCCCCTTTTACAGTCTTTCCTATATAAAACTTATCTGAAAGAAAACATTCTCCATTATGCAATAATTCCCAGGGAATATCACTCAAACCCTGATCAATATTGAAGTGGAGGTATTTCTGATTGGTCATTCGTAGCTTTTCAGCTACCTGGGCAGGAAAAAATTGCAAAAAAAATGTTTCTCCGAGAATTTTTAATTCTTTCAGGATATCAGGTCGAAAGCGAGTTGTATCGCCTATATTAGAGTGAAGGGCCTGTGAGACCTTGGATAAATTTTCTATTTCCTTGATATATTCGAATATCAGATCTTCATCCATTACGGACTGAAGATGGGATTCTGCATAGGTCTCCCCATCGAAAAGTATATTGAATACGTTTACATTTCCTACCCTATCTATGAGCAAGTCTATCATAGTAAGATAGACTTTATTCTACTATAATTCTCAGGTCAAATGATTTTGTGTTTCCGTTTCCTATAAATTCAATGTTGTACAAACCTTCTTTTAAACCCGGAAAGGTAAGAACCCCATCTTCATTAAAAGATTTGGAAAGAATTAAGCGCTGGTTCTTTTTTAAACTTACATGATCATAAACCGGCTTCTTATCTGAATGAAATTGAATACAAAGATAAGCTTCTTCTGAATTCTCTTTAAACAACTGGTATGTCAGGGCACTTTCTTTTTCCAATTTCTCAGAAATTTTTAAAGAACTACCTCTTTCCATTGTACTACTGTTAGAACGAACTGCCGGTGCAAGTTCATAAGCAAAAGAAACTTCAGAATGAAAGAAATTTGACTCCAGTAATTTCATACCGAATTTGTGGAGCTTCACAACGAGGGATTCTTTTTTTTCTTCTTTTTCTTTTAACTGCATACTCACAAAATTTAATAAATTTTGAGGAACCGAACGTAATTGGCTTTTGTCTGAAAGTGCTTTTTCAGCTTTTTGTAAATCCAGCTCTTCTCGGAAAGATGAATAAATACTGTTTGGATTATAATTTTCTAGATTAAATTCATTTTCTCTTCTCAAAATAAAATGAATAGCTTCTTCTGCCTGAAAATAATGTTTCATAATATCTTCTTCCATATCTTCTTCCATATCTTCAGATAGTACATGGTTTTCTAAACTGATAATTTCCAGGGCTCTATCTTCCATGTGTTTTCCGGGTGTTTTATTATCTGGCTTTTCCATGGCATCCTCTTTTTGTATTAATCGACGACCCAATAATGCTAAAAAATTCCTTCTTTTAGAAAAAAAGGGAATCTAACTTAATTTTTTTTTCACCTTCTCAATCACCCGTTGCAAGGCAATACTTACGCTACCTTCGGGAATTTGCAAGAGATTCGAAATAATTTTATACGGAGTCCTGGTTAAAAAATGACCTTTATCCCGCTTTTCAAGCAGCTTTCTTCTCTGCTCATATTTTTTCTTTAATGACAATTCTATCTTATCTTCAACCGGAAGGTTATCCTGAAAATGATAAACTTTTTCCTTTTTGTGAGCCTCTTTTAAATCGAGGATGTTCATGTATAAAGAGGTAATTTTATCCTCAGATTTAATTCTCTCTTCCTCTTTGTCACTTAGGTCCGAACGAATTTCTAAAATTTTTTCTTTCAGTTCTTCAACTTCCATTCCCGTTTTATCCAGAATAAACTGGATTTCATCATCATTCAGGTTTAAATAATAAATATAGGCAAGCTTAAATGTGACACGACTTTCAAGTTTTATATCAGAAAGAGCATAATAAAACTTCTCTGTAAAAGCACGGGCCGATTCCTTCAGATTGCTCAATTCATCCGGTTCATTCTCTATGGTAGAGTATTCCATTCCACTGGAGTTAAACTTCACACTATCGACCATACGAAGTTCTTTTTTAGTTCGTTTCCAGTCGATAAGCATGTTCCTTAATACTGTATAAAACCAGGTTCGAAAGCTTGATTTCCCCTGAAAAGAATGGAACCTTTTTCCGGATTTCAAACGCTCAAAGGCATACAGGAAAAAATCCGAAGCATCATCTTCAGTCATGTGGAACACTTTCAGGGGAAAATTATAAATATCCTGTGAATAGATTTCAAAGAAATCCCTCAAAGCGTCTTCTTCCCCTTTTGCGCAGGCTTTAACAAGATCGATTGTTTTTTCTTTTGCTAGATTCATGCCCTGAATATAAATTTCGTAATAATTATATAATTTAAGGTTAGACTTCAATTCATGCAATAAATAAATGAACTTACTATGAAAATAATTTGCAGATGGCTATATCTACAGGCTATTCTTTTTTCCTTTTTAATTCAACCTATTTTCTCAGATACACACCAGAGATCCTTCATCTGGCCTGTTAAAACTACAAATATTTCAGATAAACTTTCCTCTCTTTTTGGCGAGTCCAGAGGGGATCATTTTCATAATGGACTTGATATTTCCTCTATTAATGAGCCTGTGCTGGCCATGGAAGATGGTAAAATTTTATACTCAAGGTATAAATCCGATTCTCCCTTCGAGGAAACCCTCGGTCCCGGCAATGTTGTCTGGCTCAGCCACGGTCGCGGGTATTTGTCTGCCTATTATCACATGAAAGCGAAATCCAGAAAAAATGTTTTTGAGAATTTGGATTTAAAAAAGGGAGAAAAACTGGGTGTAACAGGGAACACAGGACACTCAAGCGGGGCACATCTTCACTTTGTAATTGCTTCTCATTACGGAAAAAAAATCATTAACCCCCTTGATGTTCTTCCGCCGGTTATCGACTCTCACCGCCCTATTTTAGGTGCCCTGATTTTAACCATAGGAGAAAACTATACTTACATTAATGATGGGGACAACATTAACCTCTCGCAGGGATATCCGATTTCCATTATAGCTATGGATAGAGGAGAAAAATCCGGCCAGAAAAGAGGTCTGCATGGAATTAAGTTTTCACTAAACGGGAAACCTGTAAAACAAAGCACATTTAATTATATAAGCCTATTTAAAGGTCGTTGGGTTAACGATTCGGGCATAAGTTTTGATGAGCTTTTTTTCAGAGGTAATTATTATCTCGGTTCTCCGGATCTTCCGGCAGGATATAATACAGTGACCGTAGAAGCCTGGGATTATTTCGAGCAAACCACCCGTAAAGAGTTCCGTTTTCACGTAAATCGAATCAATCGATGAATACCGAAATACAAAGAATAGGTAAACATTTAGAATTTTTTTTAAAACAAATAAACCGAGATGACTATTCTAAAAATCTTCCTCTTATTCTGAATGCTTCCATCGGAGAACACACAAGGCATATCCTGAATTTTATAGAAAATTTACTTAAAGGTCTACAAACAGGAGAAATTTGCTATGATAAAAGAAAGAGGGATACTGGTATTGAATCCGAGCCCGAGAGAGCCTTAGAATTATTGTTTCAAATTTTTTCCCTAATTCAAAAACAGGATTTAAACCAGAATATTGAATTGAAACTTGTTGTTAAGCGGGACAAAGATTTATTTATAAAAACAAATTTTTCAAGAGAATTGGTTTATGTATTAGAACACAGTATCCATCACATGGCAATTATTCAAATCGCAATAAAAACTCATTTTCCGGAAATTCAATTACCGAAAGAATTTGGTTTTGCTCCATCCACAATACAATATAAATACAAAAATATAAAGAAATAGTTGACCATCCAGTAAAAAGGATAATTTTATGTAAAATAAAAGGTCTGTTATGCGCAGGATTTACAAAATTTTACTGGTAGAAGATGAAGAAATCAATGGCAAAATACTTTCTCACACAATGGAGAAATATAACTTCTCGATTGACTTTGCACTCGATGCCAATGCTGCCTTTCGGCTTTTCAACCCCAAAACCTATGATTTGTTAATTGTCGATATTCGTCTTCCGGGCCTGGATGGTTTTGATGTTATCCAGAGGATTCGGGAGCAGGAACCGACCATACCTGTAATGATGATAACAGCCTCCGAAAGAAAAGAAAACGTAGAAAGGGCCATGCAATATAAAGTACAGGCTTTTCTTTTAAAACCTCTTATCCCCGAAAGGCTAAAGCGAAAAATCTTACAGACCCTAAGTATACAGGAAGACGAACTATTCAGTAAGCAACAAAATCCTTTTCAATGCTCTGTAAAACAGGTATCCAATATAGAATTAGAAGTCAATCTGAAAGGTTGTCCGCTTCGCAAATTAGATGTGGGTGATGTATTAAAAGAAACTCTTTCTTTTTTTGCGAAAAATAGAGAGATCTCCTACATCGACTTTGATGTGGATGAAGGACTTTTATATTATCCGGATAGTCTCATCATGCTCGACGAAATAGTGGCTCGCATCTTAAAAAGTACGCGCCTTCTTCCTGCTGAACTGTTCTTCAAAGGTTTATATTTTCAAAATGTGGAAAAAAAAGAACTCCAAAAACTTCCCCATTTATCACGTTGTAAATTTCAAACCCCGGTTCCTCTCAGATAAATTCCTTCGGAATTGTTACCTCTCTTAAATAGCTTGCACTTTCCTCCGGGATTGAAGAGTTAATAAACATACCACTTCCTAACTCAAAACCGGCTTGCTTGGTTACACGTGGAATAATGGATAAATACCAATGGTAATATCTCGTATTCATGTCAGCAAGTGGGGCTGAACGAATGGTATAATTATAATCAGGATTCCCCAGTCCATAATAAAGACGTAACAATACTTCTTTCAAAATTGCCGATAGATCTTTCAATTCGGATTCGCTTATCATATCATAAGAGGAAGCATGATAACGCGGAAATATCCAGGTATGAAAAGGAGATAGAGCCGCATAAGGAATAAAAGCTAAAAAGCTATCATTTTCAGCAATGATTCGGGATGCGGTAGCAATCTCATCTAACAAAGTTCTACAAAATATACAATTCCCTGTATCATCAAAATAACGTATAACTTCCTGGATCCGGGCTCGAAATTGATAGGGAACAACGGGAGTGGCTGCAATTTGGGAGTGAGGATGCTCTAAAGAACTCCCGGCAGCTTCTCCATGATTTTTAAAAATTACGACAGCTTCTAAGCGTCTATCATTCCGTATTTGCATATATCTTAATTTATAAGATAATAATATATTGTAAATATCAGACACCGGTAAAAAAGCAGTTGGAACATTGTGCTTGGGTGTATCAACCACAACCTCATGAATTCCTACTCCGCTTATATTATTATAAAGTCCATCATTCCAGCGATTCCTTTCTCCCTCCGGAGAAAGAGCCGGGTATTTATTTTCTATGATTCGAACCTTCCAATTTCCGATTTCCGGGATCCTTAAAATTTCTCTGGTTCCGAGTGATTCATTTCCGGCACAAAAAGGGCAGTTGTCTTTGTAAGGAGGAATTGTATTTATATCATCCTGTTGCTTTGCAAATTCATGAGGACGTTTGGCTCTTTCCTTTGCTATTATCACCCAATCTCGAGTTATGAGGTTTTGTCTTATCTCTGACATACACTCCTCCTTCTATTTAGACTTTTTATTACTATAAACAGAAGTAAACTACAAATTTTTCCTTGTTTTGCACGCACTATATACAGGAGTTTTTCTTGACTTAAGAGGTTCTTTTTTAGTTTAACCGAACTATGATAATAACTCCAATACAGATCCGTTTCAATGATTTAGATCCTATGAGGCGAGTCAATAATGCCAGTTATGCGGCTTATCTTGAATTGGCTCGCATGGACTTTTGTAATCGATATTTTCCTATCGATAGCCTTGAAGATACTCCCTTTGTGCTGGTAAGGGTAGAAATGGACATTCAAAACTCTCTCGGTCCCAATGAAAAAGCAGAAGTTAGAACTATCGTTTCTCGTATCGGTCACAGCTCCTGGGAATTTTATGCTGAAATTGTAAACCCTGAATCAAACAAAATATATGCCAGGGCGAAAACTACGCAGGTTTATTTTGATTACAGAGAAAATACCAAAAAAGTGATTCCTGAAAGTTTTAGAAAAATCTTAGAAACAGAGATGCAATAATTTTTCTTTTCTTATACTTTACAAAAGT
Organism: Leptospiraceae bacterium; assembly: GCA_024233835.1. Classification (NCBI taxonomy): domain Bacteria; kingdom Pseudomonadati; phylum Spirochaetota; class Leptospiria; order Leptospirales; family Leptospiraceae; species Leptospiraceae bacterium. The sequence goes on along the minus strand of JACKPC010000001.1, from coordinate 1,846,565 downwards.
TTAAAGTCTCTCAGATTGTTCAAAGGAACTTATTATGATTTATACAGAACTCGGAACAAGCGGACTCAGAGTCAGTAAAATTTGTCTTGGAACCATGACCTGGGGAGAGCAGAATACAGAAAAAGAAGCCCATGAACAATTGGACTATGCCAGCGAACAGGGTATCAACTTCATAGATACAGCTGAAATGTATCCGGTTCCACCGAAAAAAGAAACTTATTCACGCACAGAAAGTATTATAGGAAACTGGGATAGACTCCACAAAGAAAGAGATAAGTTCATCCTGGCTACAAAAGTAATCGGGCCTATGAGAACCGACTACATCCGAAGCGGCATAAACCGGCTGGATAGGGAAAATATCACACAGGCAATAGAAGCCAGCTTAAAAAGACTCAAAACAGATTATATCGATCTCTATCAATTACATTGGCCTGATAGACACACAAACTTCTTTGGAAAGTTGGGTTATGAGTATAAGGAAAATGAAGAAATTACTTCACCGGAAGAAACCCTACACGTTTTACAGGATTTAAAGAAACAGGGAAAGGTTCGCTTTTTCGGTTTATCCAACGAAACACCCTGGGGAGTTATGGAATTTTTAAAAATTTCAGAAACTAAATCTCTTCCGAGAATGATAAGTATACAAAATCCTTATAATCTATTAAATCGAAGCTTTGAAATAGGTCTTGCTGAAATTAGTCACAGAGAAAATGTTGGATTACTTGCATATTCTCCCCTTGCCTTTGGTGCATTAAGTGGAAAATATAGAAATGGTCAAAAACCGGAAAATTCCAGATTAACTTTATGGACACGTTTTCAACGCTATAAAAATGAAAGAGCCATTCGAGCTACTGACTTATATTGTGAACTGGCTGAAAAAGCCGGTTTACTTCCATCCCAAATGGCCTTAGCTTTTGTAAACTCCCGCTCGTTTCTTTGTTCTAACATCATTGGTGCAACAACAATGGAACAACTAAAAGAAAACATAGATAGCATCCAAATATCTCTCAATAAAGATGTATTAGAAGAGATAGATAAAATTCACCTTGAAATCCCTAACCCGGCACCCTGAGGAAATAATATGAGAATAGATGGAAAACCTGTCTACCCGGAAAATGAAGCTTCTGTTTTTTTACGAACTAAATATAACGGTGGCTGCTTTGGCTGTCTATACTGCAAAGAAGAATCCTGTATGTATGAAGAAGAATCCAATGTAAATTATGGAAGGAAAGTAAGCCAGGCTATGATCTGCCAGTTCTATAGAGAAAAACAAATAACTTAAAACTTGTAAGAGAATCTTCTTATATATACTACTCTTGTATATATGCAGCTTTATTTTTCATGAAAGGTGAACTGGTTCTTTCCCTTTAGCTTGGACTTATACATAGCGATATCTGCACAGGCGATGAGTTTTTCTAACTCGTTTGCATCTTCCGGGTAAAGGGCAATTCCCATACTGCAACTTACCCCTATTTTAATTGTTTCATTAATCTCTATCTTTTTGGAAACAAAAGTCAAGATCCGTTTGGCTACTTCTATAATAGCAACCTTTCCTGATACATCGTGTAAAAGAATGATAAACTCATCTCCTCCCAGTCTTGCAATAATGTCCGATTCCCTGAGATATGCCTTTACGGTTTTAGAGAAACTCACCAATAATTTATCACCAACATCATGCCCGTATGTATCATTAACTTCTTTAAAATCATCTAGATCAATAAAAAATAAAGCCAGATTTTTATTGGAACGATGTGCATACAACATAGCTGAATTTGCCAATTCATTAAAAAGATATCGATTTGCAAGACCGGTTAAGAAATCATATTTGGCCATACGTTCTATTGCTAGTTTAGAATTTTTTAAATCTGTTATATCCTTACTGATTCCAATCAGACCGATAACCTGTCCATCTTCTCCAAAAACCGGCCTTTTACTGGAACTTACCCAGCGTAATTCTTTATTCTTATCGTAATAAGGCTCTTCATGATTGATTAAAGATTGACCGTTTTCAATGACGGGTTTCTCAAATTTAAAGTATTCTTCGGCATGTTCCGGAGGAAATATATCAAAATCCGTTTTACCTATCAACTCACGCCAATCTTTATGACCCGTTAGCTCAGCAAAAGCCCTGCTGGTACTGGTAAAGCGATGCTGGCTATCTTTGATATAGATAAAATCCGGTGTATTTTCTAAAAGAAATAAGAAATCCCGTTTCAAAACTTCCAGTTCTTCAACTTTCTTCTTCAAATCCTGAATTTCTTTTTCTAATTCTTTCATTTCTTTCTCCATATACTATAAGAGATTACCTTGAAAAAATATGCAATACCAAATAATATAGATTCTTTACCAGAATAAATTATAGAGAAAATTGATTTTTTTTCTTTTTTTGTAGCTTATTTTTATATATACAGACCTATTGTATACAGAATGAGTTCAAACATACTTTCACCCGATGTATATTTTCCTTTTGAGGAACTTGAAGAAAGAGTACAGTTCATTAAAGATAAAGAATATGAAATTTATGATTATTACTCTACCCTGTATGGCACATACAGTCAAAAGGATAGACTTTCCGGAAAAGAGGAAAAAGTATTCATCGACCAGAGCGAAAGGGAAGCGGGAAAATATTTAAGTGAACTGATTCATTCTGAATTTCCGAATGATACAATTCGGGGAGAAGAACTTAAAAATATAACAGGAAATAATGACTTCTCTTGGATTCTGGATCCCATAGATGGAGGTTTGAATTTTCTACGGGGAATTCCTTATTATGCGATTTCCTTTGGAATCCTCTTTCGGGAATCCCGAGCAGCCGGTGTGGTTCTCATTCCGGAATTAGATGACTTATACGAAGCTATCAAATATAGGGAAGCCTTAAAAAATGACGAGCCTATAAATACCTCCAAAGTCAATGTTCTTTCCAACTCTATCCTGATACCGGCCTATCCTCAGGATAGAAAAAAAACCGTATCGTCCCTCATCGCTGAAATATCAGCTACTATTGTATCAGGGCATTCTTTACGCAGAACAGGTTCCTTCTGTTTGGACATGTGCTGGCTGGCAGAAGGAAGAGTAGAAGGCCTATGGGAAAAAAATCTAACGAAAGAAGATTTAGCTGCGGTTTCAATAATCTTAGAAGAAGCCGGAGGCATGATAACCGATGAACACGGTAAGCCCTTCTCTGATACTTACACCGGGATCATTGCCAGTAACGGACATATACACGAGAGTCTGGTAGAACTATTAGAAAAAAGCCATAAAAGCATTCACTTGAATTAGAAGTAAAGATAAACCAGTATACGGATATACCTGCGGTATATTGCACTTTCTGAGTGTGGATACGGGTCTCTCACTCAGCAACCAAAAAAAGTTCCGGGAATTATCCCAAAAGTCCAGTCTAACCTGCATTTTTTTTAAAATAATAGTCCAAACTGCATTTTTCAAACCCTTTATAATAGAGGGTCACATGAATAAACGAAAACTCAGAAGAACCTTTGATGAGGTTTTCAAAAAACGTGCTACTTCATTTTTTGAAAAATTTGCTAAAGTAGAAACAGAATACGAACTTCATCGCTTACCTAGAAAACTAGATGTTCTCGTGATTGAGAGCGATAAACCTATAGGAAAGCACCTTGACTTAATGAACTATTTTAAAGAATTCAATATTATAGAGTTTAAGTCGGAGAATGACAGGTTCGGAAGAAGCTACATATATAAATTGCTATATTATATATCTGCATTATACTTAAGAAAGAAAAAAGGCATTACTTTGAGCCTTATATCTATGTACAAACCTGAAACATTCATAAAGGAATTTAAATTTATCTCAGTTAAGAAGGGTCTGTATAAAATAACAATTCCCAATATGATAGAAATGCATCTTATTATCGTTTCCGAGTTAGAAGAAACTGCGGTAAAAGAGTTAGATTTTCTCTCCATATTTATGAACCGCAAAAACCGGAAAAAGATAATTCGAGATGTAATAAAAGAAGGAAGAAACGAGGATTTGAAAGATATTTTCCTGCTTTACAAAGAAGAGATACAGTCTATATTAGAGGAAATGGGAACGAATATGACAGCCATAGAAGAAAGAGTCTGGGAATTAGCCGAAGAATTTGGAATCAGGGAAAAAAGTATACAGGAAGGCAGAGAACAGGAACGTCTTCTGGCCAGGAAACAAATAGAGAAAACACAAAATCTTGTGAGTATTCGCGAAAAGCGAGCAGAACATAAAAGTAAACTCAGGACTGCAATAAAAATGAAGCGTGCAGGCTTCACTCTTGATTTCATATCAGAAATGACTGAAATCCAGGAAGTCTATCTGAAAAGATTTTTTAAAAAAAACTTACAACTGTAAGGGATAATTGCAATTACTACTTACTTGTGCGTCCCTTTGTCCGCTCCAGCCGGGATATGCTTTTCTGTTAAGCAAGCATGTTAAAGATGTCTTCTGAGTATATTAGAATAAAGCCATAAAAGCATTCACTTGAATTAGAAGATTACTGCTCAATGCAGAGCAAACTCTTTGTTACCCAATTACAAACTCCCAGTGCTGAAGAAGCTTCTATGGCATCGCTGTCGGACTTATTTGCAAAGCCAATAGTTCCATCACCTGAGGAACTATTAGTCCAATCATCGCAATTGATGCCGGAAAGTGCAAAGGTTGTGGTAAGACCGGTCCAATAATAAGCAGCAGAACCCGCCATAGAGGCCTGCCAGTTACCACCGGTAAAGTCATGAATTGAAGAAGAATTTGTTTTAAATATACAGGTTCCATCTGTTTTAAAATATCTAATATTGGCTTGTAAAGGCCAGTCTTTTGAAAGACTCCTAGCGGTACCACCCAATAATGCTTTAAACGTTTTTCCCTTCGGGGCATTGGCATCTGAATTACACTTTGAATCGGCAGCACTGACTCCTCCCAAATTTCCATTATATTTTGTAGCAGTCATAAAAATGATTTTATCAAGATTGGTACCGGTTTTTATAAGAGCGCAGCCTCCATCATTTAAACCGTAACCCCTCAAATTTATAACATACAGACTTTCATCACTATCATTATTCGCGATACTTAAAGTAGCCTGTCTCTGTCCGAGACCGGAAGGTGTAAATTGCAAGCTAAACGTAGTATTGGAAGAAGCTGCAACCGGGCTTGAAGCTTGCGAAATAATAGAAAAGTCGGAAGAATTAGCACCACTGAAACTCAAAACAGGACTTCCGCTTAAAACCAAATCTGTGTTTCCTGTATTTTGGATGGTAAAGGTAATTACTTCTGAAGAGGAAGCATTCCCCTGGTTTCCAAAATCATAATAGGAGGTTCCGGAAACTAAATTTGTGCTTCCCTGTACGAGATTTATTTCCGGCCCGAGCCCCGTTCCTGTAAGTTGAATCGTAAAGGTTCCTTCATCGCTATCATTACTTAAAATAGTAAGGGTTGCCGTATACGTCCCACCCACAATGGAACTGAATTTGATAGAAAAGCTTGTAAAACCCGATGCAGAAATATTAAAAGCTGGCTGAATTTCTACACTAAAGGAAGCTGCATTTGCTCCGCTGAGACTTACCCCGCTCAGGCTAAGTTCGGAGTCTCCCGTATTATTTATCGTGAATGTTCGAGTAGAATAATTGCCGGGATCTAGTGCACCAAAATCGTAACTTCCTCCCGAACTAATCGATGTTGAATTCTGACTAACTTCAATTTCCGGTCCTGTTGTGAGCCCTTTTATATTGATAATATAAGTACCCTCATCCGGATCGTTACTGGAAATTGTAAGTGTAGCATTAAAAGTTCCACTTGAAGAAGGCGTATAACTTACGACAAAACTACTACTGGATCCGGCGGAAATTGTTCTTACCGGCTCTGCAATTATCTGATAAGAAGAAGATGCTTCTCCACTCAGGGAGGGAGATGTCTCCTCAATATTTAAGTCTAAATTTCCCAGGTTAGATAGGGTAAACGTAACAAAGCTAGAATTCCCCGGACTGGAACTAATTTGATAGGCACTTCCACTGAGATATTCCTGCCCATCTACCGAAATGGATATATCAGGGGTCGAAGTATTACCAATTACTAAGAGATTTTTTAAATTTACAGAAGGTGTAGGTTCTAATACGCAGGAATGTAGATGAAACATCAGAAAAATTATAAACGTTAATCTCAATAAAAATTTCATTTCAATCAATCCCTGTTAAGACGATTATAACACTCCATCATAGAACGTGTCAAACAAATTTAGTGAATAAAACAATTTAAAAGAATAATCTTATTCCTGAATCCTGAAAAAGTGCCTTGTCAGTAAAAGGAAGTTCAAAATCTTGATTCTATGAGATCAAAATTTAAACTTTTAAGCCTATTCTTACTTTCTATTTACTTTATTTCCTGTAAAACAAGCCCCGAAATCGTAGAATCCAAACCGGACTACATTGAACTGGAGCAAAAAAAATTCTATGCTTTTAATGAAAAACTATCCCAACCCCTGATTCAAAAGATTCGCAAAATTCAAACTACCTCCACTTCCTTCAAAGGCAACTTTGTTATGAAAATTCGGAGCGGTAAAAATCTTTCTGAAAGTAATGTTTTAAAAGGAAATATTAACTTTCAAAAAGCTACGGGCAAAGTAAAGATCCAGCTTATGGAACCTTTCTTCGGCATGATAGTCTCGACCATTGAAGCAGATAAAAATAGCATCTTCATAAAATCGGCAGGGCAGGCCCCCCACAAACAAACAATGGGAGACATTCAGATGATAGACCCGGCCAGCGGAAAGACGATTACCATTCCCTTTCCGGTTATCTACTACTCCATTTCTTTAAACTTCCTGGATGAATTTAAACAGGGAACCAGTTTTTTTAGCCCGACAGAAAATAGGGTCCTCGTAAAAACTCCGGAAGAAGATATTTACCAGTATGTCTTTTCCGATACCGGCCTTGAAGCCCTCGAATATAAGGCAAACAAGAAAAACGTAAAGGCCATCTCAAGGGTTACCCAGAAAGACAAAGATAACCTGCACCCTCCGAAAGAAATCGGCACCCGTGTCACCGAGCTTGATAAGGGAGTCGATATAGGAATTATAGATATCAAATATACGAAAATTATAAGAGAGTAATATTTCGAGAATTGCAGATACCAAGTATCCGCTCAATTTTTCCGGGAAACAGGCGAACCATCAGTGTTCGCTTGCGTTTATAGACATTCTCCCGAGAGCGCGACCCATCGGTGGGTCGCTTGCATTTGCCCTGGATAAATGAGCGAATACCCTTTTTTTTAATAAGACCGCAAAAAAATGGCTTATCAAAAATATTTTTCCATTCAAATTTTGCTTATTCATTGACGACTTTTTATATCTAAATGAAATGTGTTTTTATAGATACCTTTCATGGAAAACTGTCTGATAACCCAAAAAGTAGGTTTATTATGCTACAATACGAATAATAACAATGAATTATGCACATTATTATACTCAATTTTTCAGAGAGAGAATTTTTACCACTTTTCCTCCTGGAAAGAGCTCAGGGAAGAGGAGAATTTAAATATCATTTTTATTTATGCGGAAAATCTTTACAACCTTGAATTAAATAACTCTACTCTTCATTCCCGAATAAAAACCAGAATTATTTGGATTTTGAACGATAAAAGTGAAAATAATATCATAGAATTATGTAAATTTGGTATTCACAGAATACTTTTTATACAGGATTTTAAGGATTGGAGTTCAGAGTTATTACGAATGCTTCAGGATACGAAAACAATTTCGCCCAAAATCATTTTTTCACTGTTTCACTATTTTCATAAGCATGAATTATCTTTTTTAAATCATTCTCACCTGACTCAGAGAGAAAATCAATTAATTCAGCTAATATCAGAAGGTATTAAAAACCAGGCTATTGCAGAAATCTTGCGTATTTCTCCCCTTACCGTTAAAAAACAGATTCATAATATCCATAAAAAGCTACAGGTAAGAAATCGAATCGCCTTGCTCCAAAAAGCAAAAGAACTTGGAATCATTTGAATTTATGTCCTATAACATCGGTGCAGTGTGCCAGGATGTATGTTATTTAGAAAAAATTTCTGCTACTATTCAGGAAATGAAGGAGTGTAAGAATTTTTTTTTCTGGACATCGGCTAAAGAGTTCTGGAGATCCGGCAAAACAAAGCGTTTAGATCTTCTTGTTATCGATTCGAATCTTTCTGATATATCGGGATATGAACTTACCCGAGTCATCAAAATCCGAAATCCCGAACAAAAAATCATCCTCATCGGTGATAAATTAGCAGATACTGAAATAGATAAAGTTCTCCGCTCCGGGGCTGTAGGCTACATTTTAAAATCAGATAGTTCCAATTTAAAACAAATGATGATAGACGTCATTAAGGGAGGAGGAACTCTGTCTCCCTCTCTTACCGAGCAAATTTTAAATTTCTTAAACAAACCAGCAATTCCAGCAAAAACGATTCCCGAACTCAGTAAAAGAGAAATGGAAATTGTCCTTGAGCTAATTAAAGGCCATAATTCGAAAGAGATTAGCCAGATTTTCGGAACCTCGGAACAAACCATTAGGAAACAATTCACTTCTATTTATAGAAAACTCAAAGTCAACAGTCAAGCAGAACTACTCAAAAAACTACGAGAACTAAATTTTTAACCCTGAATCGTAAAATAAATACTACTTTTGAGGTATAGACAAAAGACGAATTGTGTGAGATAATTGGGAATGTGGAGTTTGGTTGTACAGCTCCAGCTCCGTCATGGATTCACCCGGACATATCAGTGAAAAACGGTAAAACTTTTTTGCTAAAAAAGCTTATATGATATTTGGAGAAAAGACATGCTATCGCTCGGAAGAATCATTATATTTGTTATTTTTATTTTTTGGGGCTGCTCAAAAAAAGATAATACTTTAATACAACAGGTACTTCCATTGTTCCTGGCTAACAATCATTTTAACTCCAGCGATTCAAATCCTCCTCCTACAAATAATCCGACCTCTATACCAATCAGCATAAAATACAATTCTCAGTCCTACGTTTTTATTAAAGGAAAAAATATTATTGAAGTTCTTCCTACCGTAACGGGTACTATATTATCTTATTCAATAAATCCAAGCCTCCCCCAGGGATTAAGTTTTCAAACAGAAAATGGAAAAATATCCGGTGTAGCATCCATAGAATCTCCTGCGACTTCCTACACAATCACAGCTTTTGATAAAGATGGAATAACTACTTCTACGAGTATTATGATTCAAATTGCATTACCTGAATCTTATATAGAATTATCAAATACCTCATCTCCATCTACTTATTCGATTTCTATAGATGAAACTATCTGGCTATCATTTGATACTGTATCCGGAAAGAAATACTCGGTCCATTGGTTGGATTCTTATAACGGCTCCGGTAATGAAACAGCAGACATTGTCGTCTCCGCATATAAATCAAATAAAAAGGATAGTTATTTCTTGAAAGCAGACAGCGGTAATATACCCGGTGTAATTTTTTTAGCAGCAGAAACTGATAAAGTTTATCTAAAAGTGCAAGCCATAAACTCTAACTCTATTGGTTCTTTTAAACTATGGATAGAACAGGTGCCCGAGCAAATTGTATCTACACCTCTAATCGTAGACGAAGCTGCAAAAACATATAATCTAAAACAAAAAGAAAATGTATTATTCTCATTTTTTCCAACAAAAAATAAAGAATACAAAATTCGCTGGGATGATAGCTATGAAGGAAGCGGCATCGCAACAGCAGATATAAGTGTTTCCGCTTATATAGCAGATAATTCTATTAATTATTTTACCCGGGTGGACAGCGGATATAACGCAGGTAAAATTATTACCGGTTTTAAAGAAGGAAAGGTTTATCTTAAGGTAGAAGGATATTCTTCCGGTGATTATGGTTCTTTTAAGATTTGGATAGAATCTTACGAATCACCAAGCACCAAACTTACAGTAGATGCAGCGCCTCAAAGTTATTCAATCTCCGAAAACGGTATGGTAAAGTTTTATTTCTATGCAAGTTCTTATACAAACTATAGGGTAAAATGGGCAGATAAAACAGATGGTACAGGTAGCCAGTCAGCAGATGTAAAAGTTTCTGCTTACTATGAATATTCAGATGGTTCGGGGGTTGCTACACCTTTTACTTCTGTAGACAAAGGTTTATTTCCGGGGCAAATTGTGCAGTACCATGGTTCCGGTGGTGGCGGAAATATAAATCTACGGGTAGAAGGGATTACATCAACTACTTCAGGCTCATTCCAAATATGGGTAGAAAAAATTCAAACTTATAATCTACCTGCATTTACTACACTTACGGTAGATGCTTCGGCTAACACATACAATATAGCCGGTGATACAAAATACTTTTCTTTTGCAGCTACATCAGGAAATAGTTATAAAGTGTATTGGGCAGATAAAATGAATGGAACCGGTAGCCAAACAGCAGATATAAAGGTGTCTGCTTATACTTCTGCTGGAAGTTCTATTTTTTTTAGTTCTATTGATAACGGCTACAATGGTAGCTTAATAACAGCGTCTGCAACAGAAACTATACGTTTAAGGGTAGACGGTGTAAGCACAACAGAAACAGGCACATTCCAAGTTTGGATAGAATCAGAAAGTGGAACTCAGCTTACTGTGAATGCACCTGCCTCTACTTATACACTCAATGCAGGTTCTGAGATGCTTTTTTTCTTTAATGCTACTGTAGGTAGTTTTTATAAAGTAAAATGGGCAGATAAAATTCAAGGAACAGGCAGTGAAACCGCAGACATTTTGGTCTCAAGTGATACCTATTTTAGTTATACTGATAGTGGATATAGTGGTCAAATAGTACCTTCATCCATAACCGGTAAAATCTCAATAAATGTAAAAGGTATCAACACTACAGAAACCGGTTCTTTTAAGATATGGATAGAAACTTATGTTCCTCCTTCTATTACTGTAGATGCAGGTCCACAACAGTATACAATTCAAACCGGTGAAACTCTATGGTTTTCTTTCATTGCACAGGCAGATAAAAAGTATTATATTAAAGGGGAAGATTCCTTTGTTGAGTTTCCTATAGAAACAGCATCCGTTGTAAGTTCTGCTTATAAACCTGATACAACATCTTATTTTACAGAAGAATTTTTAGACAGCACTATCGGTAATAGTATTATTTCATCCACAAATCAAACCATATACATAAGGATTGATGAGTATGGTGAACCCGGTACCTTTAAACTATGGGTTGAAATGGATCCTAATTATCCACCGGTCATTACTCAATTAACTATAGATGCTTCTCCTTCAACTTATAACTTAATTGCAGACACAAAATCCTGGTTTTCATTTCAGGCAGAGCAAAACAAGAAATATATAATTAAATGGACTAAAATCGGTTCTGGAACAGAACTATACGATTATACTTATGTTTCAGCTTATCGTTCCGATAAAACAATTTCCTACTTTAGTTTTAATAGTGATGGTTTTCCGAATGGTCAGGTAGTAACAGCCCAAGAAACTGGAACTATTTACTTGAAAGCAGAAGCGTGGGGTAGTTATTTTTCCGGCACTTTTCAAATCTATGTGCAATCTTATGAATCTACGATTACTCCATTAATTGTAGACGCAAGTTCCGATACCTACACTTTAGAATCCAATGAAATACAAACATTCTATTTTAATTCTCAATTCGGAAAGCGTTATATAGTTAAATGGGCGGATAGTTTTCAAGGCACAGAAAACGAAACTGTAGATATACAGGTATCTGCGTTTAACAGCGATGGTTCTGTTTATTATTTTAACTCTATAGATAGTGGTTACAGTGTTGGTAGAAACGTAATTGCAGTGGCAACAGAAAATACGTATATCACTGTATCGGGTAAAGTTGCAGGTAACAATGGAACTTATAAAATATGGGTCGAGCTGGACCCAACGTACACAATACCCTCGTTGATGGTAAATGCAGCAGCACAAACTTATAATTTAGTAGCACAAACTCAGATGTGGTTTTCTTTTTCTACAGAATCTGGAAAACAATATAACATAAAATGGGATGATTCCTACGAGGGTAGCGGAACTAAAACTGCAGATATCAAAGTTTCTGCTTATACATCTGATGGTTCCAATTCCTATTTCACAGAAGCTGACAGCGGGTACAACACCGGTGTAACCATTACATCTACTGAAAATGGGAAAGTTTATTTAATAGTAGAAGGATATAGCTCATTAGATGAAGGAACTTATAGTATCAATGTAACAGGGTTATAAATTATGAAATTTTTATTTTTACTAATATTCTTATTCTATAATACTTTATATTCAGAATCTAAAGAAATTAAAGAATTGAAAAAAGAACTAAAAGAGTTAAAAAAAGAAGTGTCAGAGCTACGTAAAAATCGACAAAGTTCTAAAGACACGGATGATAAAAATAGAATAACTAATGATGTTCAACCTGTCCTTTCAGATGAAGAGTATAAAACTAAATCAATCTCATCAGTAAAAACTTATACAATAAAAGAGAAAGGTTTAAAAGTTAGTTCTTTAGAGGGAAATGAAGGAAAGCGTTATGCAATTTTAGTTGGTGTGAATCAATACAAAGATATTGCAATTAGCGCATTAGAAAAAGCCAGAAATGATGCAAAGATTATTGGAAAAATTCTTCAGGAGAAAGGAAGTTTTGACCAGGTCTTTATTATGACAGACGACATAGACATACGGACAGACACTGAAAACTTATATCCAAGTAAACTGAATATACAACAAAAAGTAGAAAGTCTTTTAAGGAATTCCAATGAAAACGATCTCATTGTATTTTTCTTTTCCGGTCATGGAATTTCCGATTATGAAGAAAACGCGTATTTAGTAACCGTAGATACAGTATATGATAGAAAATTTGATACAGCTCTTAAAGTAGAATGGTTGGTTGACGAGTTAAAAAAATACAGAATAAAAAAATCCTTACTCATCTTAGATGCTTGCAGGGAAAGACTATATTCCAGTAAAAGTTTGGGTAGAGATAGCTTAAAAGAGAAATACTACTCTGAAGCGGAATTAGGTGCAACATTCTATTCAACAAAATCCGGATATTACAGCTATGAAGACGACGAAACAGACTTCGGTGTATTCACTAAATATCTGGTGTATGGAATGGAAGGAAAAGCAGATGTTAATTCGGATGGAGTAGTTACTTTTACAGAAATAGAAATGTACGTTCAAACTGCTGTTAGAGAATGGTCGCTAAAAAAGAATAAATTCCAAAAACCCTATACCAAGATCAATGGAGAAAAGAATGGAGATCTGGCACTCACTATTTCCGACAAAGTTCCACAAGTAGGAGAAAGTCTGGCAGATAAAAGGGTAAAGACACCATCCAAGATAGGCTATGTATGGAGGTCTTCTTTATTCCCGGGTTGGGGACAAATATCCAGCGGTGCTACTTATAGAGGTATAGGATATTCTTTGTTTTTCTTGGGTTCGGCAGGTTTATATGCCAGTTCCAATTCAGCATTCAAAAGTGCGCAAAGTCAATACAACTCTACACCTGTCTTATTTTCAGGAGACTTATTCTTACCTTCTTATATGCTTCTCAGACAGAATAGAAGTTCTTTGCAAAAAGCAGAGTCAAGTACCCAGAGTGCTTATATGTTACTAATTGGTTTTTGGCTATGGAATATATTTGATTCTGCTTTTTTAACAGATGCTCCAGTAGAAACAAATATTTTCTCTACCTATAATTACCCTTTACCTAGCGATATGTATATGATGGATAAATATTCAAAATTGAATAGTATTTATGAGTTCAAAAATTCCATTATTTTTACGAAGAGATTTTAAACCCATGAAAGTGTTTATCCATTTGCTTATATTCCTAAACCTGTTTTGTTTTCCTAAAGCAAGGTTAGATCATTTTGCAGATGGCTCTAATGGATTTTTAATACAACTAATCAGTTCTATTGGTGATCAAATTAACTCCTCCGTAACACCTACAAAACCTGAAATTGTTTTATCGGATACTCCTTCTTTTTTGACAGAAGGAAATAGCCAGACTGTAAAAGTATCTTTTAATAAACCGATTTCTTCACCTACCTCTATTTTGATACAAAGCGACAATCCTGCTGTTACCATCAATGGTGCTTCTTCAATTAATCTAAACTTTACACCGGATAATTCTTTAGAGGAACAATTATTTGTAGTACAGGCTTTATTAGATAATAACATAGTTTCAGAAACTGCCCTTATCCAAGTTAGTGCAGAAGGATACACTGAACAAAGTTTCAATGTATCTGTCAAAGATATATCTGAAACTCCTCCGGAAATACATATAAAAATTGGAGACAAAGAATACTTCTCCGGTGATACTTTTTATTTTGATAAATATAGTTTTTGTAAAGAAAAATCTGTAACAATTACTATTGAAAACAAAGGAGAGGGTACTTTAAATTTTATAAACTATCCTTATATTGAAGTAAAAGATGAGGAGAATAAAAATCAGTTTAGTTTAACAAGCAATCCGGTTCAACAAATTTTAAGTGGGCAAAGTAGTACAGCTACCATAAAAAATTCACCAACTGACTGTAAGACCTTATCTAATGGCTCTGTTATTATTAATAGTAATGATAGTAAAGCACCTAAAATATCAATACAATTAAAAGAAACTATTTTTGGAAAAGAAAGAACTATTAGCAAAATGAATACTATGAGAACTAATTTTACCACTACTCTTTTAAACGATGAAAAAGTTTTGATTGTCGGTGGTAAGAATGGTAACACTATATTAAATAGTGCAGAAATTTTTGATCCCAATACAGAAACATTTTCCTATACAGGCTCTATGAATTTACCCCGATTTTCTCATTTTTCTTTTTTATTGAAAGATGGTACCGTTTTGATAGTATCCGGTACTAATGATAAAAGAGCAGAACTTTATAATCCACAAAATGGAACTTTTTCATTAGTGGGAGAAACTATAGACACAGGGCATTATACAGGCGTTGTATTACAATCGGGAAAAGTATTACTAATGTCCGGAACTTCTTACGATCCGGATATCGAAGAAACTGTCTACAATAATCTTGCAGAAATATATGATCCGGTCAGTCAAATTTTTTCCTCTGTTGCAAATATGCAAAAAAATAGAGGTGGTTTCTCAACCATAGTTTTATCCGATGGAAAGGTTCTTAATTTAGGGGGTTCTGGCTCCTGGGTAGGTTGGAATATTCATGATGATAGTTTAGAATTATTTAATCCGGTTAATAATACATTTACACTGCTTTCTAAAAAATTATTATATGAAAGAATTTCTCCTGCAGTGACATTGTTAGCAGATGGAAAAGTTTTTATTATAGGAGGTCAAAAATGGAACTCTCTTCAATTTGTCTCTGAAATATATGATCCAATTACAAATGCTTTGGAATGGATTCAGACACCTATGAATTTAAACTTAGTTTCTTGGATAGATAAGTTATCAAACGGAAAATATTTAATATGTGGAGAACAATTTATGCTATATGACTATATAGAGAATAATTTTAATATGTCAAATATTGCTTGTTCTGGACATTCGATATTTTTAAAAAATGATAAGGTATTACTTATCAAAGAGCATACTGTAGAGATATTTGAACCATGAAAAAATTAACGTTTCGATTTTTATTCTGTTCTATTCTATTTATAAGTTGCTATCCTAAAGCAAACCTAAACCACTATGCTGATGGAGACAACGGCTTACTGTTTCCATTATTATCAACCTTACAAGATAGTTTGAGTATAAAGCCTCAAGAAACGCAACCGGAATTATTAATACAAGGTATACCTTCTGTAATGAATGAAGGACAGGTACAACTCATTCAAATTGGTTTTACAAAATCTATCTCTAAAGATGCAGTTGTAATAATTTCTGCCGATAGTAGTTTAGTTTCTATGAATCAACAAACTAACCAAATAGAGCTAAACTTTACACCCGAAAACTCTACGAAACAACAAGCCATACCGATACAAATACAAACAGATACAAACGCAGTTTCGGAGACTGTGAACCTTTCTATTTCAGCAGAAGGATACACCGGAAAACAGTACAGCATTTCTATTGTAGATACAACCGTTCCAAAACCTAAATTAAAGGTAACGTATAACGGTGTTGAATACCTTTCTAACCAAACTTTTGATTTTGGCAGGCTAGCATTTGGCACAACTAAAACTATGAACTTTACCATAGAAAATTTAGGTGAAGGTACTTTAAAACTAACAAATCCTAGTTTACAGGATGATAAGAAAACAAACCAATTTTCTGTAACAGCTATATCGAACCAGATTTTACCCGGCAACAAACTAGAATTTTCCCTACAGTTTACAACAGGTCACTATGAAAGCGGAAGTGCTGTCTATAAGTTTCAATCCAATGATAGTAAACAGCCGATTTTTATATTGAATGCAAAAGGGGAAATGTACAACGGTTTTATTTTGGCAGATAGTACATCTGTTATCCAAGAAAATTATCCAGATGGAATACTATTGGAAGATGGAAATAAGTTAGTTGTTATAGAAGATAGTTATAATCAAGTATTGAAGTATGGAATTTATGTTCCCGCAATCGATCAGTTCTTTGATAAAGGAGGAATATGCACTATTTTTTATAACTGTTTTAGGGAAAGCTATACTCTTACTCTATTAAACAATGGAAATGTATTGTTAATAGGGTATAATAGTTCTTCCGGAACTATTTGGGGAGGAGATGATACTTTAAAAGGTGTACTGTATGATTCGATAGCGGGTGAGTTTATCCTAACTAACGGTAGTATGAGTACCAAACGAAAAAATCATACTGCTACCTTATTACAAGATGGAAAGGTGCTGATCTGTGGAGGAACCGACGGAACAACTGTTTATTCCAGTTGTGAATTGTATGACCCGGATACAGATAGCTTTAGCACAACAGATAGTATGAATCATGCCCGAGAAAGGCATAATGCAATCCTATTGTCCGATGGAAAGGTAGTCGTCATAGGTGGAATGAATTCTACTGCTCTATCTTCTATAGAAATCTATGACCCTGTTTCTGAAATATTTCAACAACAGGGAAATATGAATAATGGAAGAATCAAACCCGGCGTAGCACTATTAAATAATGGAAAATATTTGATAACAGGGGGATACACGACCACAAATGTGCTGAATACAGCAGAAATTTACGATCCAACTACAGATACATCTACAGTGGTAGGGAATTTATATGAATCTAAATCCGGGCATACTTCCACACTTCTAAGCAACGGTAAGGTTTTACTGCAAGGTGTCGGTAATACAGAAATATTTATACCGGAGTGATGCTTATATGAAATACATTATCTTGTTTGTTCTATCTATCCTATATTTGCATTGCTATCCTAAAGCAAAGTTGGATCATTTTGCAGATGAAAGCAGAGGTTTTATATTTCAATTGATAAGCACAATCAATACAGTTAAAACTACTAATATAGCCTCTATAGTGCCTAAAATAAAACTCAGCGGAAATTCACCTTCTTTACAGGAAGGTCAGTTTCAAATTGTCAGTATAAGCCTTACTGAACCGATACAACAAACTACCATTGTAAAAATAGAAAGTAACCATCCATCTTTAGTGATCAACGGAAACGCATCTACCGAACTAACTTTTATATCTGATAATTATAATATAGAACAAAAATTTACCATACAAGCTGTTGCAGATGAAAACACTACATCCGAAACTGTTACAATCGATTTAAGCGCTGATAAAGTGCAGCCGAATTCTTTTTCGGTATCTATATTGGATACAACAAAGCCGGAGCCAAAGTTGTATGTGTCTATTAATGATGTTCCTATTTATTCCGGAAATACCTATGATTTTTATGCTAAACCCTACAACTCTGTAAACCAAGCTACGATTACCCTGGAAAACAAAGGAGAAGGTATTTTAGAACTCATTTCTGATCCGCCTTTTTTAATGATAAATGGTGAAAACAAGGAGCAGTTTACCATTTCACAACCGAATTTGGTTTATCTAAAATACGGAGAAAAGACAAATGTAGGTGTTCAATTTGTACCGGGAATGTTTGCAAGCGGAAAATTTGATCTTCTCATTCCTAATAACGATCCTAGCAACAACGCTTATTCTATCACTATCCAGGGAAGCATGAATAACGGTTTTTATACAACTGATCAACTTAATTTTTCAAGAACCTACCATACTACATCTATTGTAAATGGAAGTAATCTGTTGGTAATAGGTGGGATCTCATCAAACAGTTTAACCTGTAGCAATAAAATGTTTCTTTACAACTCTCAAACTGCTTCTTTTTCGGAACTATCCACTAAACTATCCAAAGGAAGGTGCAATCATACATCTACAGTTTTAAACGATGGAAAGATCATCATTGCGGGCGGTAGTGAAGATTCAAATGGTTATAATGACGGTTTAGATAGTGTTGAAATTTTTGATTCTATTGCCGATACTATTTATACAGGTAGTAAACTCAATGAAGCCAGACACTCTCATAAAGCCATTTTATTAGATAATGGTAATCTAATTGTTTTTGGTGGTAAAAACGATTCTGAAATTTTAAGAAGTGTAGAAATTTATAATCAAGTATTAGAAGCATTTGATTCTCTTGGAGATATGAATTTCTCCAGATATAACCATACAGCCACTTTATTAAAAGATGGAAAAGTTTTGATTACAGGCGGAAATACAGAAACAGCCGAGCTATTTGATCTATCTAGTAATGTATTTACACTGACCGATTCTATGAGTACTAAACGGTGTAACCATACTGCCACCTTATTAAAAGACGGAAAAGTTTTAATTGCTGGTGGAGATGATTGTTCTTATAGTGCCATTAAGCTTAATACAGCAGAAATATACGATCCGCAAACCGGCTTATTTACACATGTTAGCGATATGAAAGTGGTCCGTTCAGATCATACAGCTAGCTTATTAAAAGATGGACGGGTACTGATTGTAGGAGGTACCCGCTACTATGACAATGAAAAAACTACTGAAATCTATGATCCACAAACCGGCACATTTACACCGGGACCTCCTACAATTAACAAACATGCAAATCATACAGCAGATATGTTGCCGGATGGAAAGGTAATTATTATAGGAAACGGAACGGAAATTTATATACCCTAAAAATCCCTCATCTGCAAAACAAACCATCCAATCACCCAACCAAACCAGCTCCTATTCAAGGAGCTACTATATTTTTCTTCAGAAGTTCTTCTGTTAAATTTAAAAAGGCTCGAGATTTATATTGATATTCTTTGCAGCGAAGTATTTCTTTAGAACAGAGATCCTTTGGCTCCCCGGACAGGGGAGTAAAGGGGAAGCTAATTCCCTTATCATTCTCCGATATATTTTGCGCAAAGAACAAATCTTTTTCGATCCATCCGAATAAATTACCGAAAGCAAAATAGGCTGAGGAAGCAGTATTCGGATACAGGAGATCTTTTCCGAGTGCAGAAAAAACGACTTCCAACCCGGCAAGGCCCAGTATGGTAGGAATTACATCCAATTGATTTCCTATCTTTGTTTCCAAGCCGGGTTCTAATACAGAAGGAGCATATATTAAAAAGGGAATATTTCTATCTTCAAAATAGTTTAAATACCGATGATGGGTATGGTCAGCGAGGAAAATAAAAATGGTATCGTTTAACCTCCCCATTTTTTCTGCCTTTCGTATAAAATCTCCTATAGCCCAATCTGCATAATGCAGCACATTTAAAAAATCATGATCCCTGACCTTAGAACCAAATATATCCAGTTTTTCATCGGGGGAACGAAAGGGGTAATGAGTAGAGATGGTTAAAACCGTACTAAATAGAGGCTTTGCCGAATTTCGTTTCTCAATCTTTTTTAGAACCAGGTCATACAGATCTGCATCGTGGTATCCCCAGATTCCCGCTTTGTACAGGTTTAATTTCTGAATATCCCTTTCATCCAGAACCTCCTGAAACCCCCAGCGTTTTACATGCACACCCAGATTCTCAAATCCTAAATTGCTTCCGGTTAAGAACATAGTTTCATAACCGGCTAATTGCATCACGGCACCCAGTCCCAAAAAGCGGGACATAGCTTTTTGCGTGTGCAGAGAACTTAAACCCGGACTGTCCGGAAGACCGGTAAGGGTAGCCATGAGTCCATTACTGGTTCTCCCTCCGGTTGCAAAAAAGTTTTTAAAATACCTGCCCTTCTTTATGATTTGATTAAATTCCGGACAAACCTCTTTCCCATCTATAAAACCGGAGCCTTCTTCAACCTGTATATATTTCGCAGGCCAGCTTTCCAGAAGAACAAGAATAATATTGGGTGACTTTTCAAATTTCTTCTGTACAATAGTTTTTCTTAAAATAGGATAGGCAGGAGAAATAAACTTTGCTCCTCCGTAATCGATTTCTTTTTTGACCCATTCATAAGACTCCAAAAGCTTCATCCTATGATAATTGGGAATACTCTCCGTACGAAAGTCATAAAACGTAGTAAAGATCCCGTTTAAACCAATATGGTTGATAAAGGTGTTATCTGAAACAATAGAAAAACTCGGTCGAATAAAGCTCGTTTGTGTCCCTCCCCGTATGCAGAGAACTGACAGAGGTATGACTATGAGTAAAAATATTCCGATTTCTTTTTTTGATTTCCGGTAATTCAAGGCTGTACTTAGTTTTTGAAAGATTTTTAATATACTAATAAAGTATATAATAGAAAACAATATAAACAAAAGAGAAATGAAAGGCTTACTCTCTGTTACCGAAAGAATCAATAACCAGATATCTTTTCCTAAAAAAATGAAAGCTTCATAGCCCAGATGCTTATTTGCATTTTCGTAATATTCAATATCAGCCAGGAGGTGTATAAAAGCTCCCCATAGAAGAAAGGCCGGAAAGGTAGACCATAAAAACCGATATAAAGAAAAACGATTTAAAAAAACTATCGAAGATAAAAGCATAAAAGGAAAAAGAACAATAAACGTGATGGAAAGATCAAACCTGAGACCCGCTCCGAAAGCTTTTAGTAAAGGAAAAAAATAATCCTCAGGCAAGCGATATCGATAGGTGTATACAAATAAAATCCTGTATGAAAATAAAAGAATCAAGAATACAATACTATAGATCAGGAATAGGCCAGGCCAGGGGAGAATTTTTGTTTTTTTACTTTCCATTTTCCTTTTTTTAAAAACCTTTGTTAATAGAATTGACTTGTCGGAAAAGTTTTCTATTGTAAAATAATCCGACTTTTCCTTAAAGACTAGTATATTCAGAGAAGGATTTTAGAAAAGTAAAAACAAGAATGCAGGTTCTCGAAGAAAACCAAACAAATGATGATTTTAGTATCAGCTATGAGAAAATTATTTTCGTCAATGAATCCATAAAAAAAATCCAGAGCCTTTCTTTTAAAATCAGGCTCAGGGCCTTAAATAGCCTCATTTCCGCCAGAAAAGGCTTTCACATGGGTAGTCAGGGCTTTTCGGCAGTTGCTTTCGAACTCATTGATTTCAGTAATTTATTGGAAGAGCAATCCCAAAAACTTAATATTTCGATGAATCAAATCCTTCTGGATTCCACGGAAGAGCGAAAACTGAAGCGCAGAGCCATGCTTCATCATAAAGCGATGATTCAGAGCCATTCCTTAAAAAGCCAGATAGAAGCCAATGGAAGGAATACCGAGAATAATTTACATTTCATATTCAATTGGAAAAAAAATATTTCAGCAGAAATAGAAATCCTGAATAAAATTTTAAGAGATACACTTAAAATTTGTAAAAAAGGACGCTTTATCATGATGTGTATTAAAATCGAATCCGCTTATATCCAGAACGATAAAGAAATTTACAGACAGCTTTCCTCCGATGTATCCAATGCTCTTGAAGACACAGAAAGAATATTAAAAGAAGTTATAGTGAGTTTATTCGTATGAAAAAATTTCATTATTTATATACCGGTAAAGAACATAGCTGGGGAGTTATAGCTAAAGACCCGGAAAGACAAAATCATCTTATTGATACAAATGAATACGTACTCAGCAATCATTCAGAATTACTTATCTGTGATCCGGGTGGTATCGAAATATATCCTTCTGTTTTTAGCTCTTTAAGTACTGAATTTGATCCACAAAAGATTTCCTACATTTTTTCTTCTCATCAGGACCCGGATGTCATATCTTCTTTGAGTTTATGGTTAGACCTAAACCCGAATTTACGTTGTATTACGTCAAAAGTTTGGTCAAGTTTTATTCCACACTTTGGAGGAACCAAAGAAACATTTATCAGTATCGAAGATAAAGGAGAAATTTTCAACTTTGGCGAAATTGAGCTTCAACTCGTACCGGCTCACTACCTCCACTCTTCCGGGAACTTTAATCTATATGACCCGATTGCAGGCATTTTTTATTCAGGAGACATCGGTGCCTCCCTACTTCCGGAATCAGAACTTGGAGAAAGTTTATTTGTAGAAAATTTTGACAACCATATTCGTTTTGCAAAAGCTTTTCATGAAAGATGGATGACATCAAATGAAGCAAAAATAAAATGGTGTGAAAGAGTAAGTAAATTGAAAATCGATTTGCTCTGCCCCCAGCATGGTTTAATCTATTCCGGTCAAGACGTGGAACGCTTCATTAACTGGTTTGCCGAATTGCGCGTCGGTATAGCTGTAGACAGTATATGAATTTAGGCTGGCTTGACTTTACAGCAATCCTTATTTATTTAATAATAGTTGTTGTTGTAGGTTTACGGGTAAAAACAGGAGATAAATCTCAAAAAGAATTTTTTTTGGGAGGAAAAAATCTTCCCTGGTATATAATCCTTTTTTCTATCATCGCAACCGAAACATCCAGTCTTACATTTTTAAGCGTTCCGGCTATTTCTTTCGGAAGCGATCTGTCCTTTTTACAATTGGCCCTTGGGTTTATAATCGGACGCTATTTGGTTGCGTATTTTCTACTTCCGGGTTATAGAAAAGGCGAATATTCTTCCGTCTATGAATGGATAGGTGAGGCACTCGGTCCCCAAACCCAAAAATCATTATCCACCATATTTATTATCACGAGACTATTAGCAGATGGAGTCAGACTTTTTGTAACTTCCATTCCTTTGTCCCTCATTCTTTATAGTTTTTTTAAAGACTCTCTTAGCTCGGTGCAAATTGGTATATTCAGTTTATTGATTATTAGCCTTTTTACAATACTCTATACTGTCTACGGAGGGTTTCGATCTGTTGTAATCACTGATTCTATTCAATTTTTTATCTATATAGGAGGCGGACTTTTCTCTTTTATTTATATTTTATCCGAGCTATCTTCACAATATACGATAGCTCAAATATTCGAAACATTAAAACTATCGGGTAAGTTTCAGTTTTATAGGGGAATGGGCGGGGATTTTTTCAAAACTCCTTATTACGGAATTAATGCAATTTTTGGAGGAATCTTAATTTCGCTCGGTTCACACGGTGTAGATCAACTGATAGCACAGAGAAGCCTTGCCTGCAAAACCGAAAAAGAAAGTAAGAGAGCACTAATTCTTTCAGGATACCTGGTGTTTTTACAATTTGTACTTTTTTTGGGAATCGGTCTTCTGCTTTTTTTGTATTATAAAGGAGAAAAAGGAATTATCGCGGGAGATGTGTTTTCAAAATATATTGTAGAAAGAATCCCGAGTCCATTTGCCGGAATCATTCTTGCTGCTATCCTGGCCAGTGCCATGTCTACCTTATCGAGCTCTATTAATTCTCTATCCCTGGCAGCTATAGTAGACTGGAAACCCACATTTGTCCAAAAATTTGAAGAAAGCCGTGTTCTTCGTTATGCAAGTATTTTTTGGGGATTGGTTCTGTTTGCAAGTTCCCTGATTCCTTATCTCCTTATAGAAAACGCCAGAAACGAATTAGTTCAGCTCGGACTTAAAATTGCTTCTTTTACCTTCGGGCCTATGATAGCCGTATTTATGTTAATACGAATCGAGGAGAAAAATCTGGTAAATATTTCTCCCCGCATTTTGCTCAGTTCCGTCTTTCTTTCTTTAAGCTCTGCAATTCTTTTAAACTTTGTTTTCCAGCCGGATCTCAGCTTTATCATTCCTGCCGGAATTCTTTCTTTCTTCCTCTTTTTCTATAGCGGAAAAAAAATATTTGGCTCTTACTAATTACCTTTCTTCTGAAGCTTGGCCCAGGTATCCTGTAAGCCTACAGCCTTGTTAAACACAGGTTTAGTTTCGCTGGAGTCTTTGTCTTTACAAAAATAACCAATACGTAAAAATTGAAAATTATCCCCAACTTTTGCTTCCTTTAGAGAAGGTTCCATCTTTGCATTGTCAATTACAACAAGAGAAGCAGGGTTGATGTAGTCTTTATAGTCCTTTCCTTCTTCCACATTATCCGGATTTTCCCTGGTAAAAAGAGTATCATATAAACGAATTTCTCCGTTGAGAGCATATCTGGCTGATACCCAGTGAGAAGTTCCTTTAACTTTTCTGCCATCTTCAGACCAGCCTCCTTTTGTCGCCGGGTCATAAGTACAGCGAACTTCCGTTACTTCACCCGTAATCGGATCTTTTGTAAAACCCACACAGGTTACATAAAACGCTTTCATAAGACGAACCTCTTTTCCGGGCGATAAACGAAAATAGTTTTTAGGTGGATTTTCCATAAAGTCACCTTTTTCTATATAAAGCTCTTTTGTAAAAGGAACTTTCCGAGTTCCGGCCTCAGGATCTTCCGGATTATTCTCCACATCCAACCATACAACATCATCTTCAGAGAAATTTTCAATTACAACTTTTAAAGGCTCGGTAACCACCATAGCCCGCATAGCCGTTTTATTTAAATCTTCTCTGAGAGCAAACTCTAACATAGCAATGTCTACAAGATTGTCTGCTTTTGCCACTCCAATCATGTTACAGAAATTTCGAATAGCTCTCGGAGTATATCCTCTCCTACGAAAACCTGCAATAGTTGGCATTCTGGGATCATCCCAGGAATTCACCAATTTAGTGTTTACCAGTTCGAGGAGCTTTCGCTTACTGAGAACTGTATAAGTTAAATTCAACCTGGCAAATTCAATTTGTCTCGGGTTACCGGGTAAGCCACTTACATTTTCCAAAAACCAGTTATATAGAGGTCTGTGATCTTCAAATTCCAGAGTACAAAGTGAATAGGTTATACCTTCAAGAGCATCAGAAATCACATGAGCGTAATCATACATAGGATAAATCTTCCAGACTTCTCCGGTTCGATGGTGCTCTGTGTGCATAATTCGATATATTACAGGATCCCGCATATTCAAATTTCCGGAGGCCATATCTATTTTAGCACGCAGAGTTTTGGTTCCTTCTGCATATTTTCCCTGTTTCATTTCCTCAAAAAGTTTTAAATTTTCTTCAATGCTTCGATTACGATAGGGACTTTCTTTTCCGGGTTGTGTAAGAGTTCCTCGATATTCTCGGATCTCTTCAGGGCTTAATTCACAAACAAAGGCCTTATTATCTTTAATGAGTCGTACTGCAATTTCGTATAACTTTTCAAAGTAATCAGAAGCAAAATATAGTCTATCATCCCAGTCATAACCCAGCCACTTCACATCTTCAATAATAGAATTCACGAATTCATCTTCTTCTTTAGAAGGATTTGTATCATCCATTCGCAAATTACATTTACCCTGGTAATCCAGAGCAAGACCAAAATTTAAAACAATAGACTTTGCATGACCGATGTGTAAATACCCATTGGGTTCCGGAGGAAAACGAGTATAGACGGGCTTTTCTGTATCCGGATTCTTCTTATCTTCTTCAATGATATTTCTTATGAAATTAACTGGACTTGCTTTCTCTTCTGACATTGAAAATCCTCATGGTTTTTTGATGGATGGTTCTTCCATTTTTTTAAGAGGAGATTTTTTTAAAAGCAGAAAATCCCCTTACTGTAAGTTAAAAAATGGAAATAGAGAACTGCCTTAGAACTTAATCCTCCAGCAGTTCTCCAAGCAGGTTTATCAGGTCATCGTTTTTAAATGGCTTAATAATCCAGGCACTTGCTCCCGCATCCCTGGCCTGTTTTTGCATTTCCTGACTTGATTCCGTGGTCAACATAACAATTTGCATGTCTTTCCCATTCGGTAAACTGAGAGCTTTAGGGATTAACTCAATACCGGTCATACCCGGCATATTTACATCAAATATTCCTACATCAAATTTCTGTTCTTTAATTCTATCTAAGGCTTCGTTACCATTCCCTGCTTTTGTTACTTCATAACCTTCCATACTCAAAGCCATATCCAGTATCTTTAAAACCATAGGTGCATCATCTACTATCAGAACTTTTTTCATACTAATCCCCTTATCAATTTTCTTTGTCCTCTAATATGGGAAAACGTAACCAGACGCATACATCTTTCTTATTCTCACTTTTTCGCATATGATCTTCAACAGTAAAAATAGAAATTCCCGCACCGTGTAAATCAATAATTTTTTTAACTATCGTAAGCCCGAGTCCGAACCGAAAGGTCTCCTGTAAATATCTATCATCTACAACACTTGATAAACGAAAAAAAGGTTCAAATACCTTATGAGCATTCTTATCATGAATTCCAATACTACCATCTTCATTTCTATAGGCAGGGTTTAAGATTCGAATCCCGAGAAAAGGTTTATCATATACAATCAATAAATAAATAATATCTTTTTCATGGGAATACTTCATGGCATTGATAAGTAATTCCTCAATCGCCAATTTCATCCTATGAGGATTCCAAATAATCGTTTTATTTTCAATGTGAGCCGGGAAAACTCCTGTCACAATTTCCTGACTCTTTATTTGCTTAAAAGATCCCATATCATAGGCCCATTGAATAATTTGGTTATATACTTCCTGAATTTTAACGACATTCCCGTACATTTCTTTTTCTGCAATGATAGACTGGGACTCAGAAAGACTTTCGGTAAGACTAAGAATTTCTGAATATTCATCTTTTAATAAATGAAAAAGCTTTGAAGGAATATAATAATGACCTTTCTCCTCATCTAACTTCGCTTTGGTAAAGAAAATACTTAAAGAACTAATCAAAGAACCAATACCACTACCATGTAAAAAACTAATATTAATCTGGTGAATCAACTCACTGGCAATAGAATCTACTTTTTTTGTATCAAGCTCTCTTCTCCAGTCAAAAATTTGGATAATAGACTCAAATAAGCGCTTCTCGCTTAAATTATAATTTTCAAATTTCGAAAGGACCTTATTGAAATGCATGGCTCTTTTGATATCTAACAAAAATCCAGATTCCGAAATTGGCTCCTGAATAATATCATAAATATTATAGGAGTTAACCAGTCTCATAACATCCACATTATTTCTCTTATCAAATAGCAAGACAATTAACTGGGTTGGAAACGAACTTGCTATTTCCTGTAAGTTTTGTTGTTCCGTCTTTTCATCTGTAAGTAAATCATATACCAGTAAATACTCTTCCTCATTATTCAGCTTTAACTTTAAACCTTCAAAGTCCCGACAGAATTCACACTTATATTCTGAATTTTTTAAGTATGATTCGATCCTCCTTTCAAGCTCGAGCGATGTAGTATAAATGAGAAGACTATCTGCCATATTCGGAATAATTAATATAATACTTCATCTTCGAAGCAATTTGGGTTAATGATATCTGTTCATCAACACCACCAATATCATTCGCTACCTTGGGCATACCATAAATTAAGGAGGAAACTTCATCCTGACCTATTGTTTTGGAACCCGCATTTCTAAGAGCTAACATCCCTTTGGCTCCATCTGCTCCCATTCCGGTTAAAATCACCGCCAGGGTCTCAGGGGCCAAATTATTTTCAGCAATAGAATGGAATAAAACATCTACCGATGGTCTATGACCGTTTACCTTATCCGTACTGAGTAAGTTAATCACACACTTTCCTTGCTTTCTTTTTAAAACAACGTGGTAATCACCGGGTGCTATATAAATTTTACCATCTTCTAATATGTCTTCATTCTTGGCTTCCTGTACATTTAAATCAAACTCCTTAGAAACACTTTTTGCGAAGTTATTCGTAAAACCCGCCGGCATGTGTTGAACAATAATAATACCCGGAAATCGCTTCGGTATATCAGAAAGAATCTGGCGAATAGCAGTTACCCCACCGGTAGATGCTCCCATCGCGATATACTTATAGGCATTTTTTTTCCCACTTGTTTTGTTCGGTAATGAATATTTCTTTTTCAGTTCTAATTGATAGAGAAATTTCTCGATGTCAATTTTAGCTGCAATCTTAAGCTTATGGATTAACTCATCCTGAATAGCTTCAAGTTTTAGAATCATCCCATCCGGTTTTGTAATAAAATCCACCGCACCATATTTCATGGCAGTAATCGCTTTTTCGGAACCTTCCTCGGTTGTGCTACTCAACATCAACACAGCTATGGGATATTGAGGCATAAGCTTTTTCAAAAACTCTACTCCATCCATTCTCGGCATCTCCACATCGAGAGTCAGCACATCCGGTTCAGCATCAGGTATTAGTTCACTGGCTTCATAGGGATTAGAAGCTTCTCCTACTACCACAAAGTCCGGATCAGAAGAAAGAATTTTTTTTATAATATTTCGAACTATCTTTTGATCGTCTATGATAAATACTTTTATTTTTTCATCATTCATAAACAAGTTCTGTTTTTTTATTTTCTTTATAATAATTATTTATTAAA
Source organism: Leptospiraceae bacterium (assembly GCA_024233835.1). NCBI lineage: Bacteria > Pseudomonadati > Spirochaetota > Leptospiria > Leptospirales > Leptospiraceae > Leptospiraceae bacterium. The sequence goes on along the minus strand of JACKPC010000001.1, from coordinate 1,817,867 downwards.
AACTTAATATCTAAAATCATCCCGATTTTACCACTTCCGAGAATCGTACAGCCCGAAAACCCGGTCGTATCCTCAATTAAAGCAGGTAAAGGCTTAATTACGACTGACTGGTTTCCTACAATTTCATCAAAAATGATCCCGAGACAATGATCTCGATATTCAACTATAATCAAATATAAACTTTCTATAATATTTTCATTTTCAGATACTATATCTTTCTTTAAAAGTTTTTCCAGATTAATAACAGGAACCAACTGGTTTCTGTAACGGATCACCTGTTTCTCTTCATGAATTTCTTCTATCTTTAACTCTTTTAAGTTAAGAGTTTCTTTCACTTCAATCGTTGGAATGATATAAGAAATATCCCGGTATTTAACCACCATACCTTCAATAATTGCAATTGTTAAGGGCAACTTCAAGAAAAACGTAGTTCCGTTTCCGGATCTTGTTTTTACTTCAATATCTCCGTTTAGTTTTAAAATATTTCTATGAACAATATCCAGGCCAACTCCCCTACCTGAGATATCCGTTACTTTTTCACTGGTTGAAAAACCCGGCTGAAAAATGAAATTCCAGACTTCTTCCTCTTTCAAATTCTCAATTTCGGTTTCATCAATAAGACCCAGAGAAAGAGCTTTACTTAAGATCCTATCTCGATCCAGACCTCTACCATCATCACTGATAACAATCCAGACTTCATTTCCTGAATGAAAGGCTTTAATCTTAATAGACGCAATTTCTGATTTATTAGCTTTAAGACGCTCTTCTCGTGTTTCAATTCCATGATCAATAGAATTTCGTATGATGTGAACCATCGGATCATTTAAAAGCTCAAGTAGATTTTTATCAATTTCAGTTTCCCCTCCGGTAATGTTCAAATCGATCTTCTTTTCGGTCTTCAAAGAAAGGTCACGAACCAGACGGGACATTTTATGAAACAGACTTTCAAGAGTAACCATTCTTAGTTGTAAAGATACTTCTTGCAAATTTCGAACTACTTTATTTAAATAAGATGATTGTTGCATGAAATTCGGAAGTTCAAGACCTTTAATATCAGGATTTTGTGTGACGAGTGATTCGGCTATAACTAATTCACCTATCATATCAAGAAGATAATCCAACTTTCGAGTTTCGATTCGAATATCTTTCTTCTGTAAACTATTTGAAGAATCCTGAGCCTGTCCATTGACAGACTTTTCCGTTAGCTCAACTTTTTCAACGCGGGAAGCTAAAATTTCCTTTTTGAGCTCTTCTTTTGATTCCAGGACAATTTTCTTCTTCTTTTTAAATATACCGTACCTGGGTTTTTCTTCCTCGGAACCTTGTTTAACAGAGGAAAAACTCTCTTTTAGTTCTTTCAACTTCTGTATTAATTTTTCTGATTTTTCCCTGTAACTCTCATCTGTTTTATGCAGATTAAGGCCGGTGAAAATTTCGGATAACATATCTCTTGCAGATATAAAAAGAGATAGGATTTCAGCATTCAAAATAGAAATATCATTCCTGATAATATCCAGTAAAGATTCAGCTGAATGTGATAAGCTTACAATTACATTAAAATTAAAAAAGCCCGCATTTCCTTTCAAGGTATGGAAATGACGAAAGAGAGTATTAATTACATCTTTTCTTTCAGCTTCCGGAACCGCTCCATTTTCTAAATCAATAAGAGCTGTCTCAATTTTTTCCAGAATCTCTTCTGAATCTAAAATTAGCTCTGAAATTTCATTATCACCAAGCATATTTAATCCTTAGATAGCAGAAGCCACATCTTTTTCGCGAATAAATTTATCCAGGTTAATCAGAATTTTTAACTTATCCTCGGCTTTACCTATAGAGTCAATGAAACGTTCGACACTACTGCTTTCAAAACCCGGTGAAGGTTCAATATCATCCGCAGGAATACGTAAAACTTCTCTAACCCCATCTACAATAAGACCGGAGGTAATTTCATTATGATGAACAATTAAAATGCAGGTAAAATCATTATATTCTTTAGACGGCATCCCAAAACGCAGGCGTACATCAATAACCGGAATCACTTTTCCTCGCAAATTGATTACCCCCCGGATATATTCAGGCAAATTAGGAATTTGCGTAATAGCTTGAAATGCGATAATTTCAATCAGGAAACGTATTTCGATTCCAAATTCCTTATCGTCCAGATTAAAAATAATAAATAAATCCTGCATAGTATCTTCTTCATTGACAGATAATTCAGTTACACTCATTCAAACATTCCCCCTATCTAAACTTTATCTGATCCTTTTCTTTTTGTAAAAGCTGTTTTTTTATTAAATTTAAATTTTTTATTAAAAACTTTTTCACACTTTTTAGAAAACTGATAGAAATTCTGGTTTACAGTTCATTTTCCCTTTCAATAGATCTTGGAAAGAGGATTTCGTTTTCAATTTGCATATGTACTTCCAGATCTTTCTCCAATTCCTGCAACTTTGTATAAAGATACTGAATTTCTGAACCTGTATCGGCAGTCACCCTGAAATCCGCACAAAGTCGTCGAAACTCTTTCAAATCCTCTTCTGCCTTATTATGCTCCATAGACATCATTCGAATCGGATTTTGAATGGTTCCGAAAAATGGAACTTCGGGTTCTTTCTCTGTATCCAGTTTTTGAATATAGGGGAATAAAATATTTTCCTCCTTTTGTAAATGTTGAAACATTTCTTGCCCGAAATTGAAAAAAACCTGCTTTAAACTGGGGATTTCCAGGTTCTGTTTTTCCATATAAGACATAATTTCTTCAATTGAAGAACGAGTAAATACATGATGCGTTTCTACTAAATACTTGCAAATCTGACTTAAGCTAGAATTATTCAAATCTATCATACTTATCTATTCTCCCAAACAGCATACAAAAACAATTATAAAAAAGTATTAAGCAAAAAGACCTATCATGATGTTTGATAGTTAAGTAAATTTCAGCAGAAGCAGCGAAGAAAACAAAGAATTGATTTGACTTTGTAAGCTTACCGGCACAGGCTTTATAGAATTTTAACAAGAGGAACTATGCGCAACATTTTCTTATTTCTCCTATTTATAGCTTCCGTGCTTACCGCCAAAGATCTGGATCCCATTTACCTGGACATTCCTGCTTATAAATATCTTATCGGAGACTTCTCGTCTTCTAAATTGAAGTATTACAAAGATGCAGAGAATGGACGGGTTTTTCATATGAGAAACGATGTTTTTTCCCAATTTCAAAAGATGAAAAAAGCTTATGAAACCTATGCCAGAGAAAAAAAACTCAAAGTGAAAACTATTTCTCTGCGTTCTGCTTTCAGAAGCTTCAATGATCAAAAATATATCTGGGAAACAAAGTTTACCGGCCAGAAAAAAATGGGAAAAAGTGTAAAAGGCAAAACAGCAGAAGAAAGAGCAAAGCTGATTCTTGAGTATTCCAGTGCTCCGGGCACTTCGAGACACCATTGGGGAACTGACCTGGATCTAAATAGCCTGAGCAATACTTATTTTGGGAAAGGGGGGGCCGGGGAAGAACTTTACAAATGGCTCCTGCAAAACGCTCCTAAATACGGTTTCTGCCAGCCCTATAACGAACTCAAAAACCGGGGAAATAAAGGCTATTTCGAAGAACGCTGGCACTGGTCCTACGCCCCTGTTTCGAATAAACTCCTAAAAGATTGGAATGAGGCCTATAAAGAGCAAAAGCTAAACTTTAAAAAACATAAAGGCTCCGAAGTTTTAGAGAATAAAAGGAGTACCTACGTGAATTCTATCAATACCGACTGTGCAAAAACCCAGGAACCAAGCCTATAAATTTAAATTCCTGCTTTCCGGCAGGAATTTTTAAACTTTTTTTCTAACAATCGTTTTAAAAACGCTTTTTTCTATTGACTTCCTCAGCGAGAGTTGTTTTTATATCGAACAGTTGATATAAAATAATCATCTAAATTTACAAGGAAAGAAGCTTTACGAAGTAGAGAAATCCTGTAAAAAGGTTTTAAGGTGAGTAAAAAAGTAGGAAATTTAAATGCCTAAAATTGTGAACCATGATGAATACCGGGAAGAACTCCTGAGAAACTCCTTTGAGCTTTTCGCGAGAAAAGGGTATGATTCGGTAAGTATGAGAGAAATTGCCAGAGAGCTCAATATTTCTACCGGAACTCTATACCACTATTTTCCGAATAAAAGTTCCATCTTCAGGCAAATGATTGAACTTCACAGTCGTAACAGAATTTTGAAAATCATTTCCGAATTAAATTCTGAACTTCCTTTAAAAGAAAAATTTGTAGTGATGAGTAAAAACATTCTGGAAGTGGAGAAGTTTTTTCAGGATATGTTGTTTCTGTTGTTTGATTATTACAGAAAAAATGATTCTAAAGATCCGGAAAACTTCATTCAACCTATTTTTAATTATTACAAATTCACCATCGTTAAAACTCTTGAAATTCAGGACAGCGAGTTAGCTGATCTCGTCTTAAGCTTTCTTATCGGGATTATTGTTCAAAGAATGATTAATCCGGAAGTTGATGCAGCCAGTCAGCTTCTTTCTTTTGTAAGTTTAATGGAAGCAGGTAAGGACTTGCAGGAAATTAAAAGTAAACATCAAGTCTTTAACCTGAGGTCTATTCTGGATAGGATTTCTTAAATTTCTTATCCTAATATTTGAAAACGTTAAAATTATGAAAGATTAAGAGAGGATTCAAGATGGATAATATACTCAATGATGTAAGCCAGCTTTCACAGATGGCATTTCGTAACGCGAAAGTGGCCGCTGACCTTTTCCCTTCTGCTTTTTCCGGTTTCATCCTGAAAGAAAGTCAAAAAGATAGGATAGGAATTCATTCAGGTCATAAGGTCTGGTATGACTGGAAATATGATAATAAAGGTAGTGCTAAATTTTCCGAACTTTATAAAAAAGCCAAAAAAGGCCAGTGGGATTCTGACGACCTTCCCTGGAATACAAGCGTAGATCCCTTTAGCAACGAGATCCCTATCTTTCCGGAAAAACTCTTTCCTATCTATGGAAGTAAAGCCTATAATGTTCTGGATAAAAAAGAAAAAGCAAAACTCACTTACGAACTTATTTCCGTTCTTCTATCGCAGGGATTACATGGTGAACAGGGTGCTCTCTATGCTTCCGCGATCACAGTAGAAGCCACCCCCTGGATCGATGCCAAATATTACGGTGCAACACAGGTAATGGATGAAGGAAGACACGTAGAAGTTTTCTATCGTTATGTTGATGAAAAACTAAATAACCTCTATCACATTAATGATAACCTCTATGTGGTAATTCATGCTTTAACTGAAGCTTCCGACTGGGATTTAAAGTTTCTCGGAATGCAAATCATGATCGAAGGTCTTGCTCTCGGTGCCTTTTCTCTAATATACAAATATACTAAAGAACCACTACTTCGTGAGCTTCTGAAAAATGTCATTTCCGATGAAGCCAGACATGTTCACTACGGGGTAGAAGCTCTTCGTGACTATTACACTAAAGAAATTTCAGAAAGTAAACGCAGAGAGAGAGAAGATTGGGCCTATGAAGTAGCTCTTCTTCTTCGAAATCGCTTCCTATTTACTGAGTTTTATGATCAGTTCTTCGGACATGCGATGACCAAAGAACAGTGGAATAAATACGTCTTAGAATCCGAGGTAATGAGTGAATTCCGAAGAACTCTTTTCTCCAGACTAATTCCAAATCTTAAAGCTATAGGCCTTTTAAGCGATAGAATCCGTCCCCGCTACGAAGAATTGGGAGTTCTACGCTACGAAAATGAAAAAGCTGCCGACACCATTTCTCTTCACGAACTTCTTTTAGAAAAAGAAATGGGAAAAACTTCAATTATAGAAGCAGCTTAGTACAACACTTGACTCTTCCTTCAGGGGTAGTCTCTTAGAACTACCCTATTATTTTTCTCTTTACCCTATCTCTCATTCAACTAAAATGGCTTCTTACGTATGAAACTAAATTATTTAAAAATCTCGTATATTTTTCTTCTTGTTTTCGCTTTCTCGAATTGTTCTTTTTCAAGTTATAAACCGGGCATGGCTTCCGAAGAGGATAAGTTAGAATCTCCTCTACAGGTTCCCAAAGATGCACTGGGAAAAGAGAATATTCAAATTTCAAAAGATATTTCACTTTACTATGAAAAAGTGGGTGAAGGCCCTGAAATTCTATTTATCCACGGTGGACCCGGCATTCCGGCTAAAGCTGAAGAGGGACTCTTAAAAATAAAAGGATACTCCCTGTATTTATATCATTCCAGGGGCACCGGGAAATCCACAAAACCTGTAGATAAATTTGAGGAAGACTCCTGGATGAAAAATCCGCCCATCCTGGAAAAGAAACTGGGTATGTCTGCTCAAATTGCTGATATCGAAAGAATCAAAAGAGCAGTGGGTAAAAAGAAAATCCACATTATCGGTCTTTCTTACGGAGGTTTTATTGCTTCTCTTTTCGCCGCTGAATTTCCGGATTCAGTAGAAAAACTCATACTCATAAACCCGGCTCCGATTGTCTTTCAAGCAGAGGAAGATAAACATAATCTTTTTGCCCGAATAGGTAAGATGCAAGAAACCGATGAACAAAAAAAAGCTTATGCCGATTACATGAAACGTTTCACAAATATTTTTGGAAGCTTATGGACTCAGGATGAAAAATCATTAAACAAACTTCTTTCTGAAATGGGCCCCTTTTATTTTAATGCAGCCAAAAAACAGGGCATGAAGATTCCGAATTCAATTCCCGGTGAATGGATAGGAGGCTGGAATTCATTTGCTCTATTTTTATCTGTAGGAAGAAGCTATGACTACACAGGATTTATTCATGATAGAGTAAAAGCAAAAACCTTACTTCTTATCGGTGATAATGATCTAACACCACCCGAGGTATATGAGCCCTATAGAAAATCGCTTCATGGAATGAAAGAGTATGTAGTTAAAGGAGCCGGACATTTCCCGCATATAGATAAACCGGAAGAATTTGCATCTGCTGTTCTCCAGTTTTTAAAAGAAGAATAGCTATTCCTTATATAAAGGTAGGGTAAAGATAAATTTACTTCCTTTCCCTACCTTACTTTCTATCCAAATTTTTCCACCATGCTTTTCCACAAATTCCTTACAAAATAACAAACCCAATCCGGTTCCGGTTTCATCGCCGGTCCCCTTTGTAGTATAAGGCTCGGCAAAGTTCCAGAGTTTGGCTATATGCTCTTCATTCATCCCTACTCCATTATCCGAAATAGTGACTCTGGCAAAACCTGATTCTTTTAAAGCATAGATCTTTACGCTACCATTCACATTTGTAAACTTAAGTGCGTTGGATAAAAGATTTCTAATAATTGTATTCAACATATTCCTATCAGCTTTCAAATAAATAGGTTCAGACTCAAGATATTTTAAATCTATTCTTTTATTCATAGCTTTATCTTCACTATTCATAATTTGTATTTCACAAATATTACGCAATTGTAATTTTTCTGGTTCATAAGGTAGTTTCCCTGACTGTGCCCTGGACCAGAGTAATAATTCCTCCAGAAGATTAAAAGTATTTGTTGCTTCCTTATTTATAACCTTCATATACTCTTTTAGTTCTTCCATATCCAGGTCATATAAATCATTTAAGATTAGCTCAGAAAGGTTAATCAGTATATTAAAAGGATTTCTTAAGTCATGTGCTAATATTTGCATAAAACGATCTTTATCTGCATTCAAGCGTTTCAGTTCTTCATTTTGCTTCAAAATAATAGCTTCTGCTTTCTTTCTCTCAACTTTTGAATAATGAATTTTATATATTTTTTCAATTTTTCCGGGAAGTTCAGTTTTTAAATCACTTGACTTGGCAAGAAAATCCATCGCCCCCGCTTTCATAGCTTTCAAAACTGTATCAAAAGAATTATGAACACTTAAGAATATGGCACTATACGAATTTTCATGTTCATTTATTTTTTCCAGAATCTCAATACCATTCATCCCCGGTAACTCATAATCTAATAGTATTACATCAGGGTTTACTTCCGGATTTAATAAATATTCATACGCTTCAGTACCTGATTGGATAATTCGAATTTTATAACGTTCTTCGGAAAGAATTCTTTTAATAAAGTGAATAAAATCGATATTATCTTCAACTATAAGAATTTCAATTATGTCCACCATTGTATCGTACCTAAGTCTTCCATCCCGGCTTTATCATAAAGCACTTTTCGCATTACTCACAGTAACCCAATAACAACCTACTTTTGCCAACTTTTCGCTGAAATCAGGGAACTTAAATGGTTTTACAATAAAATCATTGGCCCCCAAAGACAAAGCCGTTTGAATATCTTCTGTTCTAGAACTGGTCGTCAACATAATGACCGGTATACATCTCAGGTTCACATCTCTTTTGATTTCCTTCAATACATCAAATCCATTCTTTAAGGGCATCTTAAGATCCAAAAGAATCAACATAGGCAGGCTTCTTTTTTCATCCCTAAATTTCCCTTCTTTTTTCAGAAAAGAAATAGCCTCCTCTCCATTCTTTAAATGAATAATTTCATTTAACAGATGACCGCTATCTTTTAAGGTTTTTATAATTAATCTTGCATGATCCGGATTATCCTCTACAACTAATATATACTCTACCAGCACATTCATTTCTTCTGTCATATAAATACCTGCATTATAAGTATTTTATTATAAAGCTTGAACCTTTATTTATGCCTTCAGATTCAGCCCGGATCTCCCAATTATGTTTTTCAATTACTTTTTTACAAAAAGCGAGCCCCATACCAATCCCCTCACTTTCATTCATCTGTAAGCGCTCCCCTGCTTTAAAGATATTATCCAGTTGATTCTGCGGTATTCCGATTCCATCATCTTTTACATAGATCATATTATCGAACCAGGTAATTTCAATATTCTTCCCGCCGTAATTCAAAGCATTACTTAGTAAGTTTCTAAATACAGTCTCAATCCGCTCCTTATCCGCATATAATTCTGGCATTTCTCGCATCTGAATAGTTGCCTTTTTCTTTTCAATGTGCAAAGACAAATCGATAAGTATCTTTTCTATAAGATTTTTTAAGTTAAACTGCTCATAAGCTTTCTTTTGAGTATTTAAACGGGAAATATCTAAAAGACTTATAACCAGTCTATGCATGTTCGACGCATTTGTTTTTAAACGAGTTAAGCAAAATACTCCATTCTCATCCAGAGATGTTTTATAATCCTCTAATAATTCAGAAGCATATCCTTCCATAGAAATTAAGGGTACCTGCAAATCGTGGGAAGCAATATAGAGCATTTCTTCCAAATTTTCATTCGTCTCTTTTAGTCGATTTTCCATTTCTTTTCGGGAAGTTAAATCAATAAAAGTTGCCAGAAAGTATTCATCAATAAATATTCCCGAAATCTGCATAGTGAGCTTTTTGCCGTTCTTAGTAGTTACCACATATTCTTCTGCTCGAACAGAGGTATTATCCCGTTTCGCTTCCCTTACTAATTCGCTCCATTTTTCAGCAACTTCATTTCTATAACTTTCTTCCGGATAAGCTTTTAAAAACCAATCTGTTAAAGTTGGAATATCCTTCAGTTTATACCCCAATAAGTTTTCAAATATTTTATTATACATCAGGATTTCGCCTGTAGTCATATTTGCGTAACAAAGAGGTATGGGAACTACTTCAAAGAGTTTTCGAAATTTTTCCTCACTTTCCCGAACCTGCTGAAATGCATTTTTTAAGTCTTTATCATAATGTTTTTTTTCTGTAAGATCTCGCACGACAGCAATTATTTCATCTGTTCCACTCTTTATCATCCGGGCTTCATAGTCTCGAAGACCTCTATTCGGTACATCCAATTGATATTCAAAAGTCTGCAATTCTCCGGTGGATAAGGCTTTTTCTATATACTCATCGACCATTTTAGAAAATTCAGGTGGAGTAATATCTCGATTATTTTTTCCAATAATATTTTCAACGGACTGGGCATACAAATCAGTGACATCAGCTTTGTAATCGAGATAAACCCCATTTTTGTCGAGTCGAAATACCATATCAGGAATGGCATTAATCATTAAGCTGGCCCGCTTCTCGTTTTCCCTTCCTTTGAGTAATTCTAATTCTTTCTTCAGTTCTTCAATCTGCTTCTGTAAAAAAATAATTTCTGTTTCTTTATCTTCCATCGAATACATCTCCATAAAAACAGACTATCAGCTGCATACATATCTTCGAATGTGTAAATAGCTTTAAAGTTTTAAGAACTCAATCAACTTATAACTAAAAAATCTATCCATCTGATTGTGAAAGACCAGCCAGATTCCATAACAAAACCAATAAAAAAGAGTCGAGTAAACCAGGACTCGAATAGAAAGATGGCTTAAATGTCCGGATGCTGAGTAAAAAATCCGAATAAGAGTTATCGGCCATAGAAATAGCAAAGCAAAGAAATATACCTTACCTATACCGGAAATATACCCGATCAATTCATGCGGATAACTATTTATAAGACGAAAATATCCTCTAAAAATATCTTCATAAAATAGAATAAAATAAAAGAAAAATATTAAAAGAAAAAAAGCCTTCCAGATAAAGTCCAAATCTCTCCTGAAAAACGCAAGAATTGCACCCAGGGCCCAGAGAATAAAAAGAGGAAAAATAATTTGTTCTAAAAAATTCATATTAGCAATACTGTAAACATTCTAAAAAGCTTTGAGGACTGGCAAGTCCTTTTCCGGCTATATCAAAAGCCGTTCCGTGATCCGGTGAAACCCGAATAAAATCTAAACCAAGAGTAATATTCACACCCTTCTTTCCCTCGAGGGCTTTAAATGGAATAAGCCCCTGATCGTGATAGCAGGCAAGAATAATTTCGTATTTTCCTATTTTTTCAGGAATAAATACTCCATCAGCAGAAAGTGGTCCTTCTACGGGCAAACCTGCAGCACGTAAAGTGTTAATCATAGGTTGCAAGATTTCCTCTTCTTCCTGTCCGATTTTTCCATTCTCACCAGCATGTGGGTTAAGTCCACAAAAAGCAATGTTTCCACCTCTATAAAGAGAAGTTTCTTTCAAGACTCTTGCAAGATTCCCTGTTGGAAATTTTTGAAGGACTGAAGGAACCTTTACAAAGGGAATATGCGTACTGAGCGGAATCACTTTAAAACGCGGTCCTGTCATCATCATAAAAGTTTGAGTCTGATAGGCATCCCGTAAAAATTCCGTATGTCCCGAAAAAGTAGTCTCTCCCGAACGAATTACCCATTCTTTACTTAAAGGCAGAGTAATCATGTTTCCACCAATTTGTTTCTGTATTTGAATGGCAGCCCGCAAACTCTCCAATGCTAAGTTCCCACTCAATTCAGAGGGCTCACCGGGGTTTATCTCTTTATTTCTTCTATTCACCGTAAGCGGATAGAAGAAAAGTCCATTTCCCGATTGAAAAGAAAAGGTCTGGCATACATCTCTTTCTACAGGTTCTTTATAACCTATATAAATGATCTGTCTTTTTTCCGAAAGAAGCTTTAGAGTAGAAATAGAGGCTTTAAATATTTCCCTTCCGACTCCGGCAGGGTCCCCCTCCGTAATAAGAAGAGGCTTAAGAAATTCTTGCATAAACAGTATTTCAGTAAATTATTTCATACTGTAAAGAAAAAAACTTGTTTACTTTAGATTTACGTTAGCACTAAATATAAAAAATGCTTCGCTTTTTTATCGTACTTTCCCTTTTTTTTCTTTCTTGTAAAAAAGAAACGGACAGGACTATATCCATCCCGAAAAACTCCAAATCTATTTTAAAAAAAATAAGTTCTCACGATCTCAGTCCCTGGCAAAAATCAAAAATTAACTGGAAACAGTTTCAGGGAACAACTCTTTCCATTCTTGCCGATGCCCAGCCGGCCTTTACCGCACTCAAACCTATATTACCCATTTTTGAAGAGTTAACTGGAATGCAAATTGGCTATCAAAATATGGAACAAATGCGAATGCGAAAAGTAATCCGTATAGATTTAACCGCCAGAGCGGGTATCTATGACATCCTTCCTGTAGGTGTTATTTTCTTAGGTGAAGCCGAACAACATGGATGGTTAGAAGATTTATATCCGTACATTCATAATCCTGAACTCACAGATTTCGATTGGTATGATTTTAAAGACATCAGCAAGCAAAGTTTAGTGCTATGTAAAAAAAACTCAAAACTACTCTCCATACCCTTTGACTTTTCGGCTCCTATCTTCTTTTATCGTAAAGATTTATTCAAGAAATATAATATATCCATTCCCAATACCTATGAAGATGTGATTTTGATGAAAAAGAAATTACAGGCTGCAATGGAAAAAGATGGAATCAAAGATGTATACGCTTTCGCAACCAGAGCAAGACCCGGACTCGGTGATAACACCTGGACCATCATTCCCACTATCAGGGCTTACGGAGGAGATATACTCAACAAAGAGTATTTGCCGATCTTTAACTCTAAGGAAGCTAATCAAGCATTAAAAGTTTATAAGGAAATGGTAACGGGCTATGGAAATCCACCCGATGCACGAACATTACATTTTTATGAAATTCGAGAACTATTCAAAATAGGTAAATTAGCTTCTACTATTTTAGCATCTCACTTTTTTTCAGAAATTGATAGCCCGGAGAAATCACCCATCTGGGATAAGTGGGATGCCCATATTACTCCCGGAGGCCCGGTATCGAGAGAAACAAACCCCTGGGCCTGGTCATTTGCAATCAATAGTTCTTCAAAAAATAAAGGAGCCACCTGGCTTTTTATACAATGGGCTACTTCTAAAGAAACAGCAAAGCTCTTAAAATCAGGAGGAGCACCGGCAAGAATGTCTATCTGGGAATCCAATGCCTATCAGCATTTAAACGCACCGGGATTAATTCGCTCCGTTCGCTGGATACTAAAAAAAGGTACTATTTCTTCGGTCGAACAGGGTATACCGGAGTTCAGTCAGGTGGGAGAAATTACTTCCAGGGCCTTTAGTGAAATTTTTTATGGTGCGGATATACAAACAACTCTTAATACAGCCAACAAGAAAGTTTATAAGATTATGATAAACGGTTCAAGTTACAAAAATAGGAATAAATAATGCTTTCATTCTCAATAAAACGTAAAATCGCTTTATCCATTAGTTTTTTTATAATATTGATTTTCGGAATCAGCATATACTTTCATATCTATAGTTTACAACATAATTTTTTAAATTCTGTTTCTGAAAAAGCAGCCTCTTTTTCTAAAGCAATAGAATTTGATATGCAAAATTTAAGAGAAAACAGTGAGAATATTAAATGGATTCAAAAAGTTCAATCGATTAAGTGCATAGAACTCTACGAAATTGGAAAGTCTATGGACATTCTGTATGTATCCCTGATTGACGAAAGTGGAACTATTGTAGCTCATAATAATATAGAATATTTTAATAAGCCAATAAAAGATAAAGACTTACTTCTTGAATTAAAAGATAGAATACGAAAAACAGTTTTTATAAAACCAATTTATCACGCTTTAATACCTGTTTATGATAAATCCAAAAACTATATGGGTACTATAGACATAGGTGTTGACAGTAAAGAGATTTCCAAACAGATCAGTACAAGTTTCCTACAAGCATCCATCTTAACTCTTATTCTTATTATTATTGGTATCTCCGGAACTTACTTTTTGTTAGAAAATATTCTAATCGCTCCCATTTCCAAATTACAAAAATCTGCCCTTTCCATTACAGCCGGAAATCTAAATTCACAAATAGAGATGAATAGCAAAGATGAAATCGGAAACCTGGCAAAAAGCATAGCCGAAATGCGCGATTCCATTAAAACCCAGTTACTAGAACTAAACGACTATAGTAAAGACCTGGAAAAAAAAGTTGATGAACGAACGAAAGAACTCAAGCAGGAAACCGAAAAAGCAGAGAAAGCCAATAGAGCCAAAAGTACATTTTTAGCCCACATGTCCCATGAACTCAGAACCCCTTTAAATGCGATTATAGGTTTCTCGGATATTTTAAAAAAGGACGATTTGAGTCCGGAACAAAAGCAAAAATTAACCATCATACTTCAAAGTTCGGAACATCTGTTATCTATGATTAATGATATATTAGATATGTCAAAGATAGATGCCGGAAAAATAGAACTCAATATCGAAGTATTAAATCTTATAGATCTTATAAATGAAATAAAAGACATGATAGAATTCCGAGCCAGGACAAAGAATCTACATTTCTCCTTTGAATATGAAGAGGATAAAAACCTATACATCTATTCCGATCCCAAAAAACTAAGCCAGATTTTCTTGAACCTCCTAAGTAATGCAGTTAAATTTACTGATGAAGGCGGAATTTCTCTTCGAATAAATTCAGAAATGCTAAATGATTCAGAAGTAAGAGTTCGCTTCGAAGTAGAAGACAGCGGAAGAGGCATATCAGAAGAAGAACTTCCCTTACTATTCCAACCCTTTCAGCAGGCTAAAAGTAGTGAAGGCATAGCTGAAGGCACCGGTCTCGGACTAAGTATAACCAAAAAATTTGCAGAACTTTTAAAGGGAAATTTAGAAGTAGAAAGTAAACTTGGAGTAGGCAGTCGTTTTATTTTTGAATTTTCCGCCCCGATAGCCAACGAAGATAAACTTCCGCATAAACAGGAAAATAGAGAAATTATAGGACTGAAAGATAAAACAGTAAATTATAAAATTCTAATTGTAGATGATAAATACGAAAATCGAATTCTTTTAAATAGTTTGCTTATTTCAATAGGACTATCTACAGAAATGGCTGTAAATGGAAAAGAAGCAGTTGACAAATTTAAAGAATTTAAACCGGACTTAATCTTTATGGATATCCGTATGCCGGTAATGGATGGGATTGAAGCCACAAAAATTATTAAGTCCTTACCTGTGAAAAGTATTATTATTGCCCTTACGGCCAGTGCTTTTGAAAGCGATAGGGAGGAAATTATTCAACACGGATGCGATGATTTTCTAAAAAAACCCTATCGAAATTCAGATATATACCGGCTATTACAGACTTATTTGGGGGTAGAATATATTTATAAAGATAATATAGAAGAAGATAATAAAAAAAACTATAAACTTACTCTTCTTTCAGATTCCTATAAATCAGATTTAATTCGGGCCTGTCAGAGTGGAAAAATTACAGAGATAAAAAAGTTATTGGAGGCGATCCAAAAAAGTCACTCCGAAGTATATAAACAATTACATACCTTCCTTTCTAACTTTGAATATGAAAAAATGATATCCTTCTTGCAACATGGAGTAGTCAAGATATGAAAAATAGTATTTTAGTCGTGGATGATAATCCAAACAACTTGCATATTCTGGTAGAATTATTAGAAAAACATGAATTTGAAGTAATAGCGATCCGTAATAGTTCTACCGTACTGGATATTTTAAAAAACCAGATTCCTGATTTAATTCTTCTGGATATTATAATGCCGGAAATAGATGGATTTGCACTCTGCCGTCAAATAAAAAGTATACCTGAATATTCGAATATTCCAATTATTTTTATTAGTGCTTTACATGACGTTGAGAACAAGATCAAAGCTTTTCATGAAGGGGGAGTCGATTTTATAACAAAACCTTTCCAACAGGAGGAGGTTTTAGCAAGAGTAAATACACATTTAGAACTATTTAAACTGACAAACAACTTACAAGAACAGGTAAATATTGAAATTCAAAAAAATGCGGCTAAGGAAAAGCTATTATTACAGCAAGAAAAGATGGCTCTTGTAGGGGAACTCATTAATGTGATTGCTCATCAATGGAAACAACCATTAAATACCATATATTTATTGAGTCAGCTTATTGATAATTACATTTCCGAGGAGGGCAAAGAATTCACAAAACAACTAAAAACTCAAATCGACTTTATGAATGATACCGTCAACGATTTTCGAGAATTCTTAAAACCTTCTAAAGAAAAAAAATTCTTTCTTGCCTGTGAAATCATTGTACAGGTAAGCAAAATGTTTAGTGATTTATTCATACAGAATAACATTCAAGTCCTTATCACCGAGCATACGCATTTTAACACATACGGCTTTGAAAATGAATTTAAGCATGTGATTTTAAACCTTTTTACAAACTCCGTAGCTGCTTTTCAACAAAATCAGATACCTATTACAAATAGAACAATAATTTGTTCTTTTCAAAACCATACATCTTATAACAGAATTTTTATCCGGGATAATGCCGGTGGAATAGACGCGAGCTTATTACCTGAAAAACTTTTCCAGGCCTATGTCAGTACCAAAGGAGAAAAGGGAACCGGAATCGGCTTACATATTGTAAAAAATATAGTTGAGAATCATATGAATGGAAAAATTTATGTCCAGAATGTTGATGATGGTGCAGAGTTCAGCATAGAACTTCCTGCAATAGATTTAGAATAAATATTTAAGAATTATAAAAATACGAATAACATGAAACCTATTTTAAAACTGTTAAAGCTTTTTTTTATTCTCTTGCTTTTAAATTTTCCCTTAAAAGCAAATGATGCTTCAAAATTTATCAGTCTGATTGAAGACTGCAAACTATCTACCTGCCAGCCCCATACCTGGTGGATAAAAGATGAATTTCAGGACTCGTTTCTAAATTATAGTAAAACAGAAGATTTTCATTCCTGGAAAAAAGTAGAATCTTTTCCTATCTGGATGAATAAGCATTATACTCATCGTACATCTCTGCACACATATAGTCTCTTCACATTTTTTAATATCCCGAATACCTTTGAAAAACATAAATCACTGGGGATCAGTTTTGCCGAAATAGGAGAAGTCTTTGAAATCTATATAAATGGAAACCTCATTGCCGGAGAAGGTCGCATAAAGAAAGATGCAGTTGACTTCCACAGAACTATAAGAGGAGTAACATATGAAATCCCCGAGAAGTTTTTATTGCCCGAAAAAAATCGCCTGCTTATAAAGTTAAGTGGAGATCCAAGATTTGACCATACCGGATTTTATCTGAGTAATAACTACTTTATTGGTATTTATGATGATTCAAAGTATTATTTCCGGGATATGAGTTCTTTAGTTCTGGCAGGAATCTACCTTATCTTTGGCTTATATCATTTATTTTTATTTTACAAACGAACCAGCGATAGGAGTAAATTATTTTTCGGTTTTTGGTCAAGTTCCATTGCCATCTATATTTGTACCCGAACCAACATTATCTTTGAGTTAAATTTCGACACAGAAATTATACAAAGAATTGAACTCATAATTCTTTACCCGATGGTAGCTTCTGTTGCTTTCTTTTTTGAAGAGCTCTTTTTTGCCAAACTTTCCAGACTGTCTTTCATCTATGCTTATTTTTGTATAGCTGCTTCCTTTTTTAGTCTTTTTACCAGCATGTTTATCTCTGAATATTTACTACATGCCTGGCAAATTATCACCCTCATCTACGGTTTTCCTATCATTATCTATGCTTTTATAAAGTCAATAAAAGCGAAATTACCAAACGCCAAACGACTCCTTGTCGGTTTTTTATTCATAATCTTTGCGGCAACTTTTGATATTTTAGATTCCTTAATCTGGAACACGGGAATTGGAATTTCTAAATACACTTTCTTCATATTTATAGTTTTTATTATATTTATTTTAGCTAATAAACTGATAGAACTCCAAATAAAAACTGAAGAATTAAATGCTAACTTAGAAAAAAAAGTTGAAGAAAGAACTCGGGCACTGGCAGAAAGCTTACAGAGAGTGCAGGAACTAAAAGTCCAACAGGATGGAGACTATTTTTTAACCAGCCTTCTTATTTCTCCGCTGGGTAAAAGTCAGATTGATAGTGAAACAATTAAAATAGATTCATTCCTCAAACAGAAGAAACAATTCGAGTTCAGAAAAAGAACCTACGAGATTGGGGGC